>DASXEW010000003.1:611098-916647 GCA_036489885.1 Candidatus Baltobacteraceae bacterium | reverse complement strand
GGTCCTTCGACTTCGCTCGCTTGCGCTCGCTACGCTCAGGATGACAACCCGGTACCGCGCACTCTGAACGAGCCGCAACCGCCGCAGCATCCGAAGCCGCTGCACTCGTCGGAGCAAACGAGAGCGCGGGTGCGGCGCGCGGAGGGCGAACGAGCGCGGCGGTCGCGAGGATGGCGATAACGGCAACCGCGAGGGCCGCTTTCCGTATCATATTCCTCGTTCACGCCGGAGCTGACGACGGCAAGGACAGGCACGGGCGGCCGCGAGGCAAACAAAGACCACGATGGCAATCGAGCATGCGCCGAACGCGGCGCAGGGACACGACTTTCGGACAATCGAGCGCAAATGGCAAGAGCGGTGGGAAGCCGACGGTTTGTACGCCACGCGCCTCGATGACCCACGGCCTCCGTACTACACGATGGAGATGCTGCCGTATCCCTCGGGCGATCTGCATGTCGGTCACGCCAAGAATTACACGCTCGGTGACGCCGTTGCACGCTTGATGCGCATGCGTGGCTACAACGTGCTGCATCCGCTCGGTTGGGACGCGTTCGGATTGCCCGCCGAGAACGCCGCTATTCAGCGCGGCATTCCACCCGGCGAATGGACGCAAAGTAACATCGCCAACATGCAGCGCCAAATCCGGCTGCTCGGCACCGGATACGATTGGTCGCGCGAGTTTGCGACCTGCGAGCCACGTTACTACCGGTGGAATCAATGGTTGTTCTTGAGGCTTTACGAGAAGGGACTCGCATATAAACGCGAAGCGCCCGTCAATTGGTGTCCCTTCGATCAAACCGTTCTCGCGAACGAGCAAGTCGAAGACGGCAAGTGCTGGCGCTGCGGAAACGCGGTCGAGCGGCGCTTGCTCTCGCAATGGTTCCTGAAGATCACCGACTTCGCAGATCGTTTGCTGGCGGGACTCGATCGACTCCAAGGTTGGCCGGATCGCATCAAGTTGATGCAGCGCAACTGGATTGGGCGCAGCGAGGGATGCACGTTTTCCTTCGGTGTCGACGGAGTATCCGAACGCATTCCGGTATTTACGACACGGGTCGACACGGTCTACGGCGTCACCTTCGTCGTGCTCGCACCCGAGCATCCGCTCGTTGCGAAGATTCTCGACGTTCATCCGGCGCGCCGCGCGCAAGTTGAAGCTTTTGCGCAATCGCTCAAAAGCAAGTCGGAGCTCGAGCGAACGAGCTTGATGGAGAAGCAAGGCATCCCGATCGGTGCCGATGCGATTCATCCGCTGACCGGCGAGCGCGTACCGATTTTGGTTGCAAACTATGTGTTGGCGGAATACGGAACGGGCGCGGTCATGGGCGTCCCCGCGCACGACGATCGCGATTTCGCTTTCGCAACACAGATGGGTTTACCGATCACGTTCGTCGTCGAGCCTTCCGACGGTTCGCAGGCGCCGGCCGATCAAGCCTACCTCGTCGACGACGAGGAAGGACGCCTCGTGAATAGCGGCCCGTTCAGCGGTTTGTCCGCGCCGGATGGCCGAGACGCAATCACACAGCGCATGATCGAGCTCGGCATCGGCGAGTCGACGATTAACTACAAGTTCCGCGATTGGCTGATCTCGCGTCAACGCTATTGGGGAACGCCAATACCGATCGTCTATTGTCCGACCGACGGTGAAGTCGCCGTACCGGACGATCAGCTGCCCGTGCTCCTGCCGCCGGACGTACCGATCACCGGAGAAGGCTCGCCGCTCGCGCGTGACGAGCGCTTCATGAACACGACGTGCCCCAAATGCGGTGGTCCGGCGCGTCGCGAGAGCGACACGATGGACACGTTCTTCGATTCGTCGTGGTACTACGTTCGCTATATCGATCCGAACAACGAACGTGCCGCCTGGGATCCGAAGATCGTCTCGCGCTGGCTGCCCGTCGATCAATACATCGGCGGCGCGGAACACGCGGTGCTGCACTTGCTGTACGCCCGATTCTTCTACATGTTTTTCGTCGACATGGGCTGGATCGAAGGGAAGAACGGCAACCCGCCGGACGACGAGCCGTTCACGCGCCTCTTCAATCAAGGCATGGTGCTCGGGGAAGGCCACGAGAAGATGAGCAAGAGCCGCGGCAACGTCGTCGGCATCGACGCAACGGCCGAACGGCACGGTGTCGATGCGATGCGGTTGTTCTTGCTGTTCGCAGCGCCGCCCGAAGACACGATGGATTGGGCCGAAACCGGCATCCAGGGCCGCGTGCGCTTCTTGGCGCGCGTCTGGCGCGCAAGTGAACCGCTGCTCGCGCAGGCTCGCAAAGTTCCCGTCGATCGCCTACCCGAGATGCGCGGGAAATTGCAGCGCGATCTCGTGCGTCAAGTCCACGCGACGCTGAAGTCCGGAAGCGACGAAGTAATGACGCGCCGTTTCCATTTCAACACGACCGTCGCCGAGCTCGACAAGCTGATCAATGCGCTCGCTGGCGCCCTGCGCGACGGACTGAGCGACGATCCAGCCGTGCACTACGCCGTGCATACGATGCCGCTCGTGCTCGCGCCGTTCGCGCCGCACATCGCCGAAGAGCTATGGCACCGCATGGGTTACGAGCGCTCCGTTCATCTCGAGCGGTGGCCCGAAGTTGATCCCAAAGCGCTAGCCGTTGACGAGATCACGCTGGTCGTGCAGATCAACGGCAAGATTCGCGCGCGAATTGTAGCTGAGCCGGGACTGAGCGAAGAGGGCGCCGTCACCCTTGCGATGGCCGACAAGAACGTACAATCGCATCTCGACGGGCGTGAGATCCGCAAGCGACACTATGTCACAGATAAGCTGCTGAGCCTGGTCGTGTAGGTGACGCTTTCGACGCGACTGTGGCTCTCCGCGACGGTCGTGCTGATCACGTTGATCGTCTATTGCGCAGTGCTGGTCCAAGCGTTACACGTAACGCGCGTCGCGGAATCTCTGCGCAGCAACACCCGCGAGACGATCGGCTCCGCCAATCGCGTCATCTCCGAGCTCAAGGATGTCGAAACCGGAGGCCGCGGATTTTTGCTGACGGGAGATCAGCGTTTCATGGAGCCCTATGTTTCCGGACGCATACGAGCGCTCGCGGGAATGCGCGATCTGCATCGCTACTCGTCCGGCGCGGACCTGTCGATTCGATCGCAAGTCGCAACGCTGGATACACTCGTGGCACGTAAGTTGGATGACGCGGCGATCCTCATCGCCGACCGTCGCTCGCTACACTGGAACCTGCGGCACGAGATTCCATTGATCGATCGCGGCAAGGTAGACATGGATGCGGCGCGCGCGGCGGTGGCGTCCATCGTAACTCAGGAGAGCCAAGAGCTTGCGACGATCGACCAGGGGTTAGCGCGTTTGCGTACCGACATGATCGTAATCGCACTCATTGGAACCCCGCTCGTCGCGCTAGCCGTCATTGTGTCGACGGCGCTCGCGTTGGGCGCTTTTCGCGCGCAGCGGGCTCGTTTACAACGCGCACTGGAAGAGATGGGAAGCGAAGGCGGTGCCATCGATCTCATGAACCTGAGCGTCAATGACTTCGCGGACGTCGCAACCGCCTTTAACGATATGGCGATACGCCTCTCATCCGAGGCGACTCGCCGTGACGTGGCCGAAGCGAAACTGACGGAGACCAATACGGAACTGCGTGGGAAAGCACGCTCGCTCGAGATCTATTCGCGGACCGTCAATCTGGTGCGACGCATGGCCGATCGCCTTCCCGCCTGCGCCGACGAAGACGAGTTCTCGTCGGTGATCCAAAGTTTCGCACCGCAGCTTACGCCCGGACGACGCGGCGCGCTCTACCTCATGGCGAATTCGCACAACCTGCTGCACATGGGAGCCTCGTGGAGTGGACCGTTCACCAGTCGCGAGGAGTTCACGCCGGCCGAGTGCTGGGCTCTGCGCCGAGGACAAGAGCACATCAGTGGCCTGGGACACATCGAAGTCTCGTGCGCGCACATCGTCGGAGGCGCGGGGAGCACGCACTGGTGCGTGCCGCTCGTCGCACAGAGTGAGACCGTTGGTTTGCTTTATCTGGAAGGCACCGAAGAAAGCGACGAAACCGACACCGTCCATGTCTTGAGCGAAACAATCGCTCTGGCCCTCGTCAACTTGCGCCTGCGCGAGAAACTGCGCTCGCAATCCGTGCGCGACCCGTTGACCGCGATATACAACCGGCGCTACATCGATGAAACGCTCGATCTCGAATTGGCGCGTGCGCTCCGTTCGAAAAATGCCATCGCCGTGATCATGCTCGACATCGATCACTTCAAGAAGTTCAACGACACATTCGGGCATGAAGCCGGCGACCTCGTGCTCAGGGGAGTCGCAGATGTCCTTGCAACGTCCATGCGCCGAGGCGACGTCGCGGGACGCTTCGGTGGTGAGGAATTTCTCTTGATCATGCCCGGAGCCGACCTGGACCTCGCGACATCACGCGCCAACATGATGCGAGAGGCAATTAGTGCACTCGAACTCTCGCAAGGCGGTCAAAAGGTAGGGCGCGTTACGGCGTCATTTGGTGTTGCGATTTTTCCAGAGGACGGAGAAACGGCCCATCTGTTGGTGCAAACGGCAGACAAAGCGCTCTACGCCGCCAAATCCGCGGGCCGCAACCGCGTCGTAGCCGCGAGAACCGAAGCGAGAACCTAAGTCACTCCTCGGTACTCGCAAGTTCGACGAGCGTGTTTGTCGCGTCGACGAGCGAGTCGCCGACGGCAAGGAGCATGGCAGCGTTTGGATCGGTATCGGCGCTGATCTGCTCCTGTGTCGCGCGATACGCTTCGCGCAGATGCGGCGGCTCGCCATGCGGTTGCGCGTCGCGCAACGCCGACTCGGCGTATTCGAGCGCGCTATCGAGCGCGTCCGCGAACGGCTTGAGACCGCTTCGGGTCGCGTGCTCGGTGTGATCGAAGTGCGCGTTGAGCGAGAGCGTTCCGAGTCCAATGCGACGCGATGCGGCGAGCACGCCGAGCGCGCATTGCGGCGAGATCGCGTGCGTCGAGTGCGGATCGCCCAGCATTCGATCGACTGACGCCTCAGCGTTCGCGCGCTGGCTCCAAGACGTGCGCTGCGCGTCCGCGATATCTTTTGCCGAATATTTTGCGGGGTCGAGATAGGCGGTAAATACCGCGCGCAAATATTTACGCTGGCCTTCGATCAAGTCGGCCAGCGCCGTTCGGACACGCGTCGCTTCCCATGTCGGCCATACGAAGATCGCGATCAAGGCTAGCGCTCCCGCGACGACGGTGCCTAGGACGCGATCGCGCAATGCCATCGCTTCGGGCTGGCCGAGGAGTGCGAGCGCGAACGCGACATATGATGTAATTGCGACGGTGAAGAGTGCGTAGTTGGCTTTGAATACGTAGTAGCCGATGCTCGCAAAGACGATGCACAGCGCAACGTAGGTCTCGACGCCGGGACGAACGTGCGCTGCGATCACGGTCGCGAATACCGCGCCCAGAAGCGTGCCGCCGATCCGCCCGATGCTGCGCAAGAACGTCTGCGAAAAATCCGGCCGTAAGAGAATAACGGCCGTCATCGCGATCCAGTAGCCGTGCTGCGTCGGTAGAATGCCGCCCAGAATCGTAGCCAGCGCAAGGGTGGCCGCAACGCGCGGCGCCAGCCGCCCGAACGGCGAGTTTTGCGTTAGGTTTGCACGTAGCGTCTCGACCGTATCCTCGATCGCGGGCAAACGGAACGAAAGCAGCGAGCGTTGTTCGACGACGGTAACCGGCGCGTCCGCCGGGAAGGTCGCAAGCCGCCACGCGGAGCGGAGCTGTCCAGATAGCGCATGGGCTTCGCTGCGGACATGCGCCGCCGCGCTGCGCTGTGCTTCGAGACGTCCTTCTGCCGAGCTGATACGTTCCCACGTACCGCTCGAGTCGACCGGTTCGCGCGCTGCATCAAGCGCATCCGCAACTTCCGTGAGAATCTTGGCGCTTCCTTGAATCAGCTCGTCGATCGCTTCGGTATCGCCGCCGAGCGCGCGATCGGTTGCGAGCGCCGCCAGACTGCCGCGAATACGTTTGAGCTCATCGAGCAGCGACTGAAACGCCGCGACGTCGCCGCGTCGCGCGAACGGCTGCGGATCGGCGAGTGCTTGTTGTACGTTCGCGAGCGGCTGCGACGATGGCAAGACTTCTCTGCCCGCTGCGATGTCGAGTGCGTAAACCGCGAGATTGCGCGCGGCTGCCGCCAGCGAATGACGCTCGACCGAAAACCGGCGCAGCGGCCAGACGCTCACGAGCAAAAACGTCTGCACGAGACCACCGGCAAAAACGAGCACGCCGCTCTGAGCCGCAAGCTCGACGTTCGAAGGCAGATGGCCGAAGATGATCAGCGCGATGACGGAGTTGATTCCGATCGTCGTCGCCGCGGGACCGAGGCTGGCGATGATTCCATAGGCATAACCCCAGAGCATCGTAACGATGACGAGCGCCATGAGCGAGTGCCCGGCGAGCGCTCCGACGAAGGCCGAGAGCGCCATTGCGCCGGCTGTCCATAACATCGCCGATGCACGCGTGCGATAGACGCCTTGCTGTGATGCAAAGCCGGATGCAATCGCGCCCATCGCCGCAGGAAACCCGAATTGCGGCGCACCCATGAGGAGCGCCGCGATCAGCGGAATCGCGACGCCCGCGCCGGAGCGAAGTGCGAAGCGCCAGTCGAGCTGCGAGCGATCGAACGCCGCAGCCGCCTTTACGGCGCGGCTAAACCCGGGCGGTTGAACGTTCGCGGAAGTAGTCGTACGTCATCCGCATGCCGTCGAGCAGTGCGACGTGCGGCTCCCACTCGAGCTCACGCTTCGCGAGCGCATACGAGAATTGCGCATCGCGTACGTCGCCCTGACGCTTCTCGGCACGTTCGACCGGAGCTCGAAAGCCCGAGATCTCGACGAGCGCGTCGTAAATTTGATTGACGCTCGTACGTTTGCCGGTGCCGATTGTATAAGCGCCGCCGGATCCGCGTTCGAGCGCCAGCACATTGCAACGTGCGATATCGCCGACATAGACGTAGTCGCGTGTTTGCTCGCCGTCCCAGTCGATCCGTACACCGGTTTTCGTGAGAAACTTCCCCGCAAAGATCGCGATCACGCCGGCCTCGCCGTTGGGATCCTGGCGCGGGCCGTAGACGTTCGCGTAGCGCAGCGCCGTGAAATCCAGGCCGCGCTCGTTCCTGTAGAACCGCAGATAATGCTCGCCGACCATCTTCGTAATGCCATAGGGCGACTCCGGAAGCTGCGGCGTGGACTCATCCATCGGTAGCTTCTCCGGGGTTCCATACGTTGCGCCGCTCGACGCATAGATCACCTTACGCGCCCCCGCGCGAACCGACGCGTCGAGAACGTTGAGCAAGCCGATCACGTTGACTTGCGCATCGTACTTCGGATCGCGCGAACCGATCGCGACTGAGTGCTGCGCGGCATGATGGCACACGATCTCGGGCTTAAAGTCGAGAAACACGCGCTGTATTTCATCGTCGCGAATGTCCAGGTGAACGAATCCGACGCGCGCGGGAATATTCTCACGGCGGCCGCCGCCATGCGACCACAAGCTATCGATCACGACGACTTCGTGTCCGAGCTCGAGATAACGGTCGACGATGTGCGAGCCGATGAACCCGGCGCCGCCGGTGACGATGATACGCACCGCCGCGCTTTCCGCCGCCGCCGCCCCCTTTCCTCGGCTGGGCGCGTCGCGAACGAGCCGCATGCGCGCGCCACTCGTGATTCCGGCACTTCTCGTCCTCGATGCGATCGTCGTTGCGCGCGACTGCTCGTTCACGCCTGTGTTGGTGCTTGCGTTGCTCGCCGCGCTCGCATTGGCGTGCAAGTCACGTGCGCACTGGGTCACAGCGTGCGCAATTGCCTGCGGACTGGTGCTCGGTACATATCGCGGTGCACCGTCGCAGCTCGATCACGAGATCGAACACACGCGCCTGAGCGGTGTCGTTGTTTCCGACGTCCTCTCGCAACCTTGGGGCGATTCGCTCGAGGTGCGCTCTTCCGGCCGTCTACGCTACGCGCTTAGCGTGCACGAGCACGTTATGCCCGGCGAGCACGTCATTGCGGCCGGCCGTCTGGAGCCATTCGATGTGCCTCGCAATCCCGGCGAACCGTCTTCACGTGATTTTGCGCGCGAACGCGGGCTCTCAGCGCGGCTCGTCGACGCACACGTCGTGGCGCGCGCACCGCCAAGTAACGACATCGAATCGCTGCCGGCACGTCTGCGCGCGTATGCCGGAAGCTCGTTGCATCGTTTTCTCGGCGAGCCCGACGCGACGATTCTCGCTGGGATGCTATACGGCGCGCGCGGTGCGCTCCCGCCCGAACTGCGCGTCGAATTTCAAGACACCGGAACCGTCCATGTGCTCGTCACCGCGGGCTTGCACTTGGGCGTCGTCGCTGCGCTCGTCGCATTTGTCTTCTCGCGTGCCGGCCTGGGGCGCGTCGCAGCGTCTCTGAGCGCGATCCCGCTCGTGTGGATGTACGCGACGCTCAGCGGCGGTCATGTTCCATCGCTGCGCGCCGCGGTGATGGTCACCGTCGCGCTCGTCGCGCGGGCTTGCGGCGAACGTGCGCTTTCCCTCAACACCCTCGCGGTCGCCGCAATTGCGGTAGCCGCAATCTGGCCGGCCTGGGTCGGCGGCGCATCGTTCGCGCTGTCGTTCTCGTGCGTGACCGCAATCGTGCTCTTCGCAGAACCAATCGCTGCCTGGCTCGAGCATGTACGCATCCCCGGAATTTTTCGTGAACCGCTCGCGCTCACGTTCGCGACACAGCTCGGTGTCTGGCCGCTGACGGCGTCGACGTTTCTGGTTATCGCGCCCTATGCGCCGCTCGCAAATCTTTTCGTCGTGCCGGTCGTCGGCGTCGCGATGCTGGGCGGAATCGCACTCATTGCAGTGACGCCCTTACCTGGACTTGCCGCCCTCGTCGCGCGTATCGAAAGCTGGCCACTCGCATGGATTGAAAGCACCGTCCATCTCACCGCGCACTTGCCGTTTGCGCACGTGATCGCAACGCCGCCGCCGGCGTGGACCCTTGCCGTCTACGATCTCGCGATGATCGCGGTAGGAGCACTCGTGCGCGCTAGCGCGTTACGACGATGAAGGCCAGGCCGATCGCGACGGCATCTTCGAGGATGGCCGCAGGAAGTGCGCCGATGGCTGCGATGCCGGCGATACGCGCGGCATGTCCACCGTAGGTTCCGAGCAAGGCGCCTACGATGCCGGCGATAATGCCGAGAATCGAGTTCCCACTGTGGGCGCTCGTGATGAGCCAGCCGGCAACGGCCCCGCTCACGACGCGAAAGGCGACACCGGGAGGCGATGTACGCGATGGAATCCACGGCATCGTGTCGACGACATATTCAGCGAGCGCGCAAACGCCGAGTACGTATCCCCACATGCTGCCGCGTGCCAAAAAGATCGCTGCGAGCGACGTAAACGTACGAAGCCCGGAAACGAACCCGATCGCAACAGCCAATAAGAGGTCCATTAGGATAGCCTTCAGACCGTCGCATCACGTTCCTTTCTGACTTCCGGCATAGAAGATGACTTTGAAGATCGCCTGCGGCACCGTGAGGAGCGTGTTCGGATCACCGTACGCAAGATAAAATTCTTCGTTCTTCAAGCGCAGATGATACGCGATCGAGACGTTCGAGCAGCGGCCCATGCAGTTACCGCCACCATTTGGCTGCGGCGGATTTCCGATTACCTGACGCAAACCGACCGCAAACGACGAGTTCCTATTGACTTGGTACGAGTACGACAAGCTATCGAACCATTCAACATTGTCGGGCGTACCGTGTGGCATCCACTGCGCCGTATTGTCGGCCACAAGCGTCAAGGAACCGCGATCGCCGACCCGGATCGTCGAGTTACGCGTCCACGTGTCGAGGCGGCCGATCCCGTAGCGACCCGTGACATATGAAACCAGAGTCGGCGTCGCCGAAGCTCCGTGCGCCGGAAAGTTTCCCATGTTGTTCTGCAACCCGCTGTGATATGTGAGCTGAAAGCCCGCGCCTTGTGAGATCGGCGTCATAGTCGGCCCGAAGCGCCAGTAGTCTGATCCTGAGTAGAGCTGCAGATCCCACGCGCTCTTCGTCAAGAGATCGAACTCGAACTGATTGTCCGTTTGCGCAAGGCCGAACTGTGGGCCTTGATATCGATCGACGTAGCCCATGACGCCCATCGACTGCAGCACGTCGCTCGGAGCGAACAACCACACTTTTGCACTGTAAAGAGCCCACCCCGCAATCCCCGGATGCGAATTGAATCCATCGACTGGATTGAATTCGTCGCCGACTTTGCGCATCGAACCGAAGAACGCGAAATCTTGATTGATCCAGCCACCGCCTGCCTCGAGCCAAGTACCGCGGCTGGGCGAAGGCACGTTAGTCCCCGTATCGGTGCCGTAGTTGACGTAACCGCTGAGGTACTTGAGGCTCGAATATTGGATGCCCATCTGGTTCGCATCGTCGACGATCCCGGGGATGTCCGCTGTGACATGCTCGAAGGATCCTGACCAGTGCGTGTCCGGTGACGTGTAGTCAAGCGCCGTTGCAGCATCGGTTCGGTTTGTTCCGATGGCGTCGAAGGCCGCAAGTCCAAAGTTGCCCTGTTTTCCTTCAAATGCGTAGCCTTGCGACGGCGTCGGAATGGCGGGCGTATACAGGATAGTGCGGTACCCGCTGCAGACGTCGCAATTGAACTGCCCGTAATATTGTGCGGCTTGTGTGAAAAACGGCCGCACTTCGCTATAGATGCGTTGGTAGACAGTGGGAGAAATCGACTGCTGATCGAGCTCGACGTTCGAGTAGTCCGGATGCCACGTTGCAAAGAACGCCGCCGTCGACGAGATCGGAAGCGACGCGTCCGCGCCGATGCGCGACGTCGAACCGCCTGCGCTGCGCGCTGCATCTGCGGCGAGCGCATACGGCGCAAGGCGGGGTTTAGGCCGCGCCGCTTCAACCGTGACCGTCGGGATCGTTATCGTCCCGGCGCGAGACGCGTCGTCGGCTTGCGTTTGCTGCGCATCATACGACCAGACGTATTCGGCTCCGGTCGAGCGGACGTAACGAATGAATTGCGCCCGCCACGCGCCGGCGTGCAAACCGTGGATGACGCTCAGCGGAATGGCCATCGTTACCGTGTAGCCACCGTCGTGCATCGCACCGCGCGATTCCCAATGTGGAGCGAACGCAGTGTTTTCCGATGAAGCTTCGTTGTGCGAACCGCCCGGGTTCGATTCGAACTGATATTGAAATCCGGCGGGTCCGGTCGGCCAAAGATCGACCCAAACCGCGTCGTCGTTGCTCCACGACAACGTCCCGTTGTTGCCGTTGCTGCCACCGGTGATGACATCGTCGCTGTGCTGCGACACGACGATTGGTCCGCTTTGCTTCGCATCGAAGCGTAAGTAGAGAAACTTTCCGTCGGTCGCCACGCGCACATTCGTCTTCTCGCTTGCCGGCCGCGCGTGAACGACATCCCAAGTCAACGGAAGATCCGGCCCGTCGGCCCAAGTCGATAGTTGTGCCGTCGGATCGAGGGACGGAGGATCGCCCGGGAGTTTAGGAACGTCAAGTGCGAGCGGCGCGCCTGCGGCTCGGCCCGCGAGCAAAGCCGCGAACGCGAGCGTGGACAAGATTAGGGGCAAGCGACGCATGCAGGGTTCTCCTAAAGAATTAAGAGAAGGCTACACAACGGCGGGCTTGTTGTCAACTAATATATTAGTTGACATGCACGGGCCCGGCTGCTAGAGTGAGGTCCATGCCTCGAAAGCAATCGCCCACGCTGACCGACGCCGAGCTTCGCGTGATGGAGGTGCTGTGGCGCCTCGTCCGCGGGACGGTGTCCGAAATCTCCGAGGCTATGCCGCCGCCGGCCCTGGCCTACAATACCGTGCTCACGACACTGCGGATCCTCGAGCAGAAGGGACATGTCGGGCACGAGCAATCCGGACGGGCCTACATCTATAGGCCGGTGACCGCCAGGGACGCGGCCGAGCAGTCCGCGATCAAATCGGTCGTTTCGAAGTTTTTTGGAAACAATGCGAGCGCTCTCGCGCTACGTGTGATCGAGAATGAGCGCCTGTCCGAAGACGAGCTGCAGCGTTTGCGCTCGCTTATCGAGCGCTATGACGAGGAATCGTGATGGCTAACCTGATGCTGAACGACGCCGCACGCGTCGTCCTTGCTGTGCTTCTCAACAGCCTTTGGCAGGGAGCGTTGATTGGGCTCGTCGCTTGGGGAGTTCTGCGTATCTTCTCGCGCGCGAATGCCGCAACGCGTTATGCTATTTGGGCGCTGGCGCTCGTCGCGATGTTCGTCATTCCGATCTTTACGAGCCTGCCGCGCGTCAGCGTCGAAGCCGCACCCGCCCATACTGCTTGGATGCCTTCCATTCCGGCGTCGTCGCAGTTGCAGGCGCCTGCACCTCAATCGCCGGTTTCGCACCACAACACGGTACGCGCCGCCCGCTTCCCGTTCAATCTGTCGGCACCGCAAGTCAAGATTCCGACGGCGTTTGCGCTGGCCGTTTTCGTCGTGTGGGCACTTGCCGCGCTGGTCGTGCTCGGCCGCTTGATCTTTGCGATCGTCTCGCTCGAGAAACTCAAGAGCGATTCATTACCGCTCGACGTCGCATATCGCGATCAAATGCCCGAATGGACCTCGGCGATCAAAGGTTTTCGTGACGTGCGCATCTGCGTCTCCGATGCGATCGAAGTGCCGGTCGCGGTCGGCTTGTTCGATGCGATGATTCTCTTGCCTCGAGGCCTCGTTGCGTCGCTCGACCCCAAAGAGATCGATCAGATTGCACTGCACGAACTCGGCCATCTGCGCCGCAACGACGATTGGACGAATGCGCTCCAGCGCGTCGCGTGCAGCCTCATGTTTTTCAATCCGGCTGCGTGGTTCGTCTCGCGCCAACTCGACCTCGAGCGTGAGGTCGCGTGCGACGACTACGTCCTCCGAACGACCGGAGCGGCGCGCTCCTACGCGTTCTGCCTCACGCGTATCGCCGAGGTCACTTCGTGGCCGCAGCGTGGAGTCGCCGCTCCCGGCGTTTTCATCACTCGCCGCAACATCTCGATTCGTATCGAACGCTTGTTGCGCACCGGCCGCACGATCGGTTCGTCGATTGCGCCCGAGATCGCGGCGACCGTCGCGGTGGCGCTGGTGCTGGTGTCGGTATTGTTGCGCACGATGACTCCGAGCGTCGCCTATACGCTTCCCGCTACCAAAGACAAAGACGACATCGCGAATCCGCTCATCGTCAAGGTTATTCAACAGCCGGCTTGGGACACACACGAGAAAGCGACGCAGAAGGTGAAGGCGACCGTAACCGACGCTCAAGCCGCGCATCTCCAAAAGGTCAAGCCCGAAGCTCCCGCTATGCCGACGTTGCCAAAAGTCGCGCCGATGCCGCACCTGCAAAAGGTCGCGCAGCTCGAGCCGATGCCCGATGTGAAAAAGATCGAGCAAGATGCGGGCAAGGCAGCCGCGGATGCCGAGGCGTCCGGCATGGACATCGGCACGGCGATCGGTGCGAGCGTGGCCGCTGCCGTCACCAAGGCAGTCGGCGCGACCACGATGGACGACGTGTGCACCGGATGTGACTACAGCGAAAGTGATCTGCACAATCACGATTTCGCGCGCAAACATCTCAACGGCGCGAATTTCGAGGGTACGAATCTTCGCGGCGCCGTCTTCGATCGCGCCCAGCTAACCGGAGCGAACTTCGAAGGCGCAGACCTGCGGGATGCATCCTTCACGCATGCTAATCTGCTCGGCTGTAATCTCGACGGCGCCCGTCTCGCCGGCGCGCACTTCGAGAATGCGCGGTTGACCGGCTGCAATGTCAACGCACAGGATCTCTCGCCGCAACAGGCCCGCGAATTCTTGATCTCGTGCACGGGCTGTAACTTCGACGACGTCGATCTGCACGGCATGGATCTGCGCAACCTGCACATCAAGGGAGCCAATCTCGACGGCGCCGATCTCCGTGGCGCGGATCTTTCGGGATCTACCTTCATGGGCGTCAATTTCGATGGCGCGCGCCTCGACGGCGCCAAGCTCGACGGCGCGAAATTCTATGGTTGCAACTTCAACGGAGTCGACTTCAAAAACGTCGACGTCTCGAAAGCGACCTTCTTCGGATCGTCGAGACGCGACGTTCATTTGCACAGCTTCTTGCAGAGCCCGACGGGACACGGACGGGCTCGCGTCCGCGTCTCTCGCTGCGATGCCGAGGACTACGCGCCCGCGTAAGCCTTTCGGAGCGCGTTCAGGTCGAGTTTCTTCATCTCAAACATGGCTTGCATCGCCCGCTGCGCGCCCTGGAGGCTCATATGCCCGAAGCGCAAAGATGCGCGCATGCGCTCCTTTGCCCTCACCATCCTTACCGCCATGCTGCTTATTCCCTCAGCAGCACGCGCGGACGTTCCATCGTTCACCGTCGACCGCGGGATTCCGAATCTCGACACCGTCGAGACCCGAATCATCAAATACTACGATTCCGGCGAGTACGCCGCCGACACCACGACTATTACGGCGCGCTTGCAATCGTACGTCAACGCGCGACTCAAGCAGAGCCTGCGAAAACCGGCGGTCGTTTTCGACATCGACGATACCGCGCTAGTCTCGTATCCGTATGAACGTAAAATGGATTTCACCTACGATTCGAAGTCGTGGCGAACGTGGGAAAGCGAAAACAAGTTTCCGCCGATCCGAGCGACGTTGCAACTCGTGCGACGGCTGATGCAAGAGCACGTTGCAGTCTTCTTCGTCACGGGTCGCCGTCAACCGGAAACGGCGTTGACGAAACGTGAGCTTGCGGAGGCGGGATATCCGACACCAGCCGGCTTCTACCTTCGGCCGGCTTCCGATCACGCAAAGTCCGTGATTCCGTTCAAATCGGGCGCCCGCGCCGCAATAGCAGCACGCGGCTACACAATCCTCGCAAGCATCGGCGATCAATGGAGCGACTTGCGCGGCGGACATGCGGAGCGGCTCTACAAGCTCCCAAACCCGATGTACTTTATCCCGTGACATTACTCGAGAAAGTCAGGGACCGCAAACTTCCATTCGTTCAAGTTCTCGGCATCGAGTTCTTGATCGCAGAATCGGAAAAGCTTGTCGCGAAAATGATCGTGCGTCCCGAGTTCATCGGGGCCAACGATCGCATTCACGGCGGCGTGCTCATGGCGTTTGCCGATACCATCGGCGGATTCGCGACCTTCATAAATCTACCTGAAGGCTCGAACGGCACCACGACAATGGAAAGCAAGACGAACTTCATCAGGCCGACAAAGACCGGCGCTACCCTTATCGCGACCGCAACGCCCTTACACAAAGGCCGGCGAACGCAAGTGTGGACGACGCGAATTGAGGACGACGGCCGCCTCGTGGCCGTCGTCACTCAAACGCAGATTATTCTGTGACCCTCGTTTACTTGAACAGTTTCGAGGCGTTGTTCAAGGTGTCCAAAACGCCCAGTGCGAGCGGGATTCCCACCCATAGCCAGGCGAGGACGAGCATGAGACTGTTGCTGTTTTCTGATTTTTCCATGATCGCTCCCTAAACCGTCGCCGTTTGCGTCTGCACGTAGTAACGTTCGTTCAACGCCTTTATCGCCAAATTGCAGACGAGACCGACGACGAGCAAGATCGCCATCAAGTACATGGTGATCGAGTACGCATCCGCTTTCGCGACGCCGTGCGTGATCTGGTATTCGCGAATGTAATTCACGGCAACCGGACCCGCGACACCGGCGGCTGACCACGCGGTCAGAAGCACGCCGTGAATCGCGCCGACGTTAACCGTTCCAAAGAGATCGCGCAAATATGCGGGGACCGTCGCGAATCCCCCGCCGTACATGCTGATGATCACGAGGAATGCGATAACGAAGAGCACGACGCTGCCCATGTGACCGAACGTCGGCACGAGCACGTACAAGATCGCTCCCAAGACGAAGAAGATCACATACGTCATCTTGCGGCCGATGAAATCCGAAATTGAGGCCCAGAATATTCGGCCAGCCATGTTGAAGATGCTCATCAGTCCGACGAAACCTGCGGCTGCGACCGCAGTGACGCCGAACATCTCTTGAATCATCAGTGAGGCCTGACCCAGCACACCGATACCGGCCGTAACGTTGAGAAACAGAACGGCCCACAAGAGGTAGAACTGCGGCGTTTTGAGCGCTTGGTCGAGAAGCACATTCTGGGTCGTGATCATGCGCTTCGCTTCGACCGGAGCGACATAACCCGCTGGCTTCCATCCTTCCGCGGGTACGCGAACGATCATCGAGCCGACGAACATCCAGATGAAATAGAGAACGCCCAGCGCGATCATCGTCTGCGAGACGCCCGTGCCGGTCGCATCCGCGAAGCGCTTCATGAGAAATACGGAAAGCGGTGCGCCGATCAGCGCGCCGCCGCCGAAACCCATGATCGCCGTTCCCGTAGCAAGACCGGGACGATCCGGAAACCACTTGATCAGCGTCGATACCGGTGAGATGTAGGCGATTCCGAGGCCGATCCCGCCGATTACGCCATAGCCGAGATATACGAGCGGCAACACGTGAAGATTGACGCCGATTCCTGAGACGATGAGCCCACCGCAGAAAAACAATGCAGAGACGAACATTGCCATGCGCGGGCCGACGCGTTCGACCCACTTGCCGCCGAATGCGGATGCCAATCCGAGACAAAGGATTGCGAGGCTAAATATCCATCCAAGCTGTGGGACGGTCCAGTCAATGCCCGGCTTGGGAGCCGTTACGCCGATCGCCTGTGCCATCGGTTTCGTGAAGACGCTGAACGCGTACGCTTCACCGATGCAGAGATGTATACAGAGTGCCGCCGGCGGTACAAGCCAACGACTGAACCCCGGTTTCGCAATAGAATGCGAGCGGTCAAAGAAAGCTGCCACTTGGTCCCCCCTTAGTTAGAGTAGGACTGCGGCGTCTTGTGCTACTTTCCTCGCAGATTCCTAAAAAGCGAGGTCAGACTTCTAGGCTTTGGCACGCTGTGCCAGCTTCCAGCCCGGGCGGATGAAATGACAGGTGTAGCCGTTGGGGTAGGTCTGGAGGTAGTCCTGATGCTCGGGTTCGGCTTCCCAAAACGGGCCGGCTGGGGCAACTTCGGTGACGACTTTGCCCGGCCAGAGCCCGGAGGCGTTGACGTCGGCGATCGCTTCTTCCGCCACGCGCTTCTGTTCATCGCTCGTGTAGTAGACCGCTGAACGATAACTCGTGCCTCGATCGTTGCCTTGACGATTGAGCGTCGTCGGGTCGTGGATCTGGAAAAAGAACTCCAAAATCTGGCGATAGCTCAGCTTACTCGGATCGAAAACGACCTCCAGCGCTTCCGCGTGCGTTCCGTGATTGCGATACGTCGCGTTCGGAACGTCGCCGCCGGAATACCCGACGCGGGTGGAGATAACGCCTGGGTAGCTGCGAAGGAGCTCTTGCATCCCCCAGAAGCAGCCACCGGCAAGAATTGCGGTTTCACTCATGGCGCCACTTACAACAACTTTCGCTAAACTTTAGTTGCCGCGATGACGCTGATCTCGACCCCAAATTCCGGCCGGGCCAACTTCGCTTCGACCGTCGCGCGCGCCGGTGTATTTTTCGGATCGACCCATGCGTCCCATACGCCGTTCATCTGATTGAACGTCGCAATATCGCGCAAGTAGATCGTCGCGGAAAGCAGATGCGATTTGTCCGTTCCGACCTCGGCGAGGATCGCATCGATCTTCGCAAGCACTTGGCGCGTTTGTCCGGCGACGTCTTCGTTCGCATCGTCGGGAACTTGACCGGCAAGATAGATCGTGTATCCGTGGCGCACGGCTTTGCTCATGCGCGCACCGAGGCCGATGCGAGTGATACTCATGCTGCAAGCTTCGCTTTCAAGAGTTCGGTAAGTGAGGTCCAGTGACGGTCTTCGCCCGCTTTGTCATACACCGGGAGGTCGCGGAATACCCAGCCGTGCTTGTTGGGATAGGTTTCGATCTTGTGGTCGACGCGTGCGTCCGTCAACGCCTTCTCGAGCAGCGCCTTCTGCTCGTCCGTGAACGATTGATCTTCGATTGCGCCGGCGACGTAGACGCGCGCCTTCATCTTTGGCGCGAGTAAATGTGGACTCGTCGGGCTATCGGTTGCCAGCCGCCCACCGTGATAGGATGCGGCGGCAACGATTTCGTCGGGATACATCCCCGCAGCAGTGAGCGACATCAAACCGCCCAAACAGTAGCCGGTCGTGGCAATCGGACCCGGCTTCACGTCAGGTTGCGCGGCAATGTAGTCGATGAACGCGCGCGTATCCGACATGACTTTATCTTGGGTAGTAGGCCCAATGAATTTTTCCATCAACGTCTTGCGCTTGTCCGCATCGCTGAACACGGTGTGGTCCATCGGCTCGTAAGAGCCCGCACGGTAGAAGAGGTCGGGCAGCAAGACAAAATAGCCGTACGTCGCGAGCCGTTCCCCCAGCTCGAGCATCGCCGGCCGAATTCCCACGCCATCCATGAAAACGAGTACCGCGGGCCACGGCCCTTTGCCGCTCGGGCGAAAGACGTATGCGGGACACTTACCGTCGCGGGTTTTGATATCGACTTTATCCATAGACTCCCTTACGTGTGGTAGATATCTGGATCGTGAAGCTCCATGTAGCCTTCGGGACGTTTGAGAGCGGTAAATCCAAACTTACGGTATAAGCCGTGCGCATCGCGCGTCACGAGAATCCATCGGCGCAGATGTTGCAGCTCGGGATGATGCAGCACGCATTCCATCATCCATTTGGAAAGTCCGCGACCGCGATGCTCGGGCAAAACGAAGACGTCACCAACATACGCCATCGTGGCATAATCGGTGACGACCCGTGTGAATCCGATTTGCGCTTCGTCCCAGTAGAGTCCGAAACACAGTGAGTTTCGCAGCGATCGCTCGACGACGTCCCGCGGGATACCGGTTGCCCAGTATGATTCCTTAGACAGGTACGCGTGAACCGCGCCCGGGTCTAGCCGGGCTGGATCGGTCGAGATCGCGTAGCCGTCGCGGCTCCAGTTTTCCATCGTACGCCGCTTTTGTTGCGATGCGCGCCATATCCGCCGCCCGGATCCGGAACGTCGCCGCCGCCGCCGTCGTCGCCACCATCTCCGTCTCCGCCGTCATCCGAGCCGCCGGGATCGGTGTCTATTGGTGCCGGATCGGATACATCGAAGCCATCGAAGTCACCGCCTCCGCCGCCGCCACCACCATGACAGCCGGTCAGGACACTTCCCGTTACGGCAAAAGCTAAAAGCAAGGCTGCACGAACAAAGTCAGTCCGTCGCACCATCTCGAGTCTCCTCACAAATTACGAAACGCTGCTCGTCCGCTACACTACCGAACGAGCCTGTGTGCCAACTGTGAAGCCGATGAGAACGCGCTCAAGACGCTGTCGCTACGGCTGCGCGCGACGAACCTGGTCGACGACTTTCTCGATCGCGAAAATGACAGCGGCTGGATACTCGAACTGAATATCATGCCCCGAATGCGCGACGACGACGTCAGTGCCGGCTGTCGATGTCGCAGCAATCCGCTGGTGTGCGGCATGCATCTGCTTCCACATTTCGAGGTTTTGTTCAGCCGAAACCGGCGTGTCCGTGTCACCGAAACCGCCTTTTTCGCGAGTCAAAACCATGAGCGGCAGATTTCCATAGTTGCGCTGTTCGTTTTGCACTTCGGTGGAGCTTGCGCCGCGCATGGCCTCATACTCTGAAGCGGTTTCCTGCCAATAGGCGGCCGTACTTTGCTGGTTGTTTTGCAGCTCGTCGAACCTGCATATCGCGAAACCGTCGATATCGCATTGCTTGCGAAGTTCCGTTGCATCGAGGAGACCACACGCACCGAAGATCGTGGAGCCGGGGATGAGCTCGTGGGACGACGCCGCAGCCGAGCATTTGGAAAAGAAAGTCTCTTCCGTCGCCAAGGATTTCGCAAAGACGGGCGCTGACATTTCAAAATCTCGCGCTTGATGCGGATACACCGGATCGACGAGCACCATCCCGGCCACATCGTTCGGATAGCGATCGGCATAAAGGCGATCGTACAAACCCGCGACTGAATGTCCGACGACAACGTATGGCGGGGCGATCCCGGCGCGATGCAACAGCGCGTGAAGATCCGTGACGATCGCTGCGGCGTCACGCGGCGGAGGCGCCGGATCGCTGAATCCCATTCCTGCGCGATCGTAGGAGCAAACGCGTGTCGTTTTTGCAACCTGGAGTTGCACGAGACGCCACAAGGCCATCGTACCGCCAAGACCTGCGTCCAGCACGACCGTCGGCGACGACGTACCCGAACAATACAAGTTGAGCCGCCGGCCGCCGATATCGACCAATCGCTGTGCGCTCAAATACGGACCGGGATCGAAGGTGGCTAATTGGGCAGCATCCGCGCCAAGCGAGAGACCAATCACCGCGGCGACGAGCACGATGAAATCACGAGAACGACGTGTTACCCGCAACTAGATATCTAGCTCCAACGGGTCGCCCCAAAACGAGAACGAGCTAGGGTAATAGCCCGTCAAGCGATTGTCGAAGACGGAAACGTACTTGCGTTCGTAGATCGTGATCGCAGGAGCATCCTGATCGAGAAGCCGCTGCATCGCCGCGGCAGCTTGGCGGCGCACGCGCGGATCGTATGAATGCAGATACCGGTTATCGAGCGCGTCGACCTGATGATTGCAATAGCGATCCGAGTTGCCGCCGCGCGGCGGGATTGAGGCGCAGTCGAAATAGCCGTTGATGCTCGCGAAGATGGGGCCCGATGCGTTCGAATACAAGGCAGCGTCGAATCGCCCTCGCTGTATGATTCCGCCGCTCGTATATGGAGCAAAAAACTGCGGCGTCGACCACATGTGGATCGTGACGCCAACGCCGATTTTTGCCCAATCCTCTTTGAGGATCGAAGCGAGGATCTCGCTTGGCTGGTAGCCGGAGGGAATCGCGAGATCGATCGTCAGCGCCACGCCGTTTTTGTGGCGAAGGCCGTCGCCTCCGAGCTTCCACCCGGCAGCATCGAGCATGCGCGCAGCCGCGTCCGGGTCGAGTTTCGTAACGGAGATGTCGAGATAGTCGACCGAGGTTCGCGGGACAAGCGATTGCGTGAGTACGCCATTGCGATGGACGACCTTATCGAAGAGCGTGGCGCGATCGGTCGCGAGCCTTAGCGCGCGCCGCACGTGCGGATCGGACAATTGCGGTTTGGCGACGTTGAAAAAGATGCCTCCGACAAAATTGGTCAGCCATGTCGTCGACCGTTTTCCCGGCAGCGCCTTTGCGCGATCGAGTAATGGACCGTTGATCGCCGGCCACAACGAGATCTCGCCCGTCTGCAGCTGCGTCATGAGCGTATTTTGATCCGTGATGATCTTGTAGACGACGCGCTGCAGCTTTGGCCGGCCGCGCCAATAGTAGGGATTAGCCTCCATTACGACGCTGTCGCCGCGTTTATAGGCTGCGTAACGAAACGGCCCGATGCCGACGGGCAAGCTATTGTACGGCGCCTGGTTGATCTGCGTTCCCGGCCCGATGATATGCCGCGGCAATATGCACGACGAGCTCTGGGTCGAGAAATAATCCTCGATGAACGTTGCGTACGGTTCCTCGAGGTGAAAGAGCACCGTGTATTTGTTTGGTGCGCTTACCGATGTGATGCGGTCCCATGGATCTCTGATGTAGAGATTATTGCGATCGTCTTTCGCCACGGCGACCGTGAAGATGACGTCGTCTGCATCGAACGGATGCCCGTCGCTCCACTTCACGTTAGGACGGAGATGATACGTAATCGTCTTGCCGTCGTTGCTAATGCCGCCGTTCGTGCGAGTGGGGATCTCGGTAATCAGCTCGGGGATCGGATTCCCGTGCGCATCAAACCGAACGAATTGCGCCATCGTTAGCTCGGAGTAGAGCGGCGCGTTACCTTCCGTCGCAAGGAACGGATTCAGCGACGAGATGTCGCCGCCATCCGCGTACGTAAGGACGTGTGGCTGGTATGCGCCGAGTAGCGCCACGAACGCCGCCAGAATAGATAAACGTTTCATCGTGCTAATTCCCATACGGTACCATCGGACTTCTTGTCGAGGCCGGCATTGTTCCATTCAAGTTCGATTCCGTCCGATGAAGCGTCGGACAGCACCTATTCCGATATCGATCGCAACGTCCACAAACGAATGCAGACCGAAAACATTCCGATCGCTAACGCGCTCGCCACAATAAAGATAAGGCTCTCGTACAGTGGTCGCGACCAAGGCGTAAAGCCGCCATTTGCGCGATCAATCAGACCCACGTATGCAAACGAGATTCCCAGCATGGCATATGATGCGAACGATGCGTCAAGCAGCAAGCTCAAGCCGCTCGCAATGATGGTCAAAGGCGGAACGGCCACTAGGACGAGGACCAACCAGGTCAGGGCCCCATTTGGCGGCACGATCGCGAGCCACCATAGCATCAACAAGGGAACGAAAAGCGACCCGAGCCCTAATATGAAACTCTCCAGAAGCTTTATTATGGCGAGCTCGAGTCGTGTTACACACAGAGACAGTAATAACCTGACCATTCGTTTGCTGCGATCTCTCGCGATGATGATTGTCGGAACAGCGCTTACGCCGAAGATCGCGACGACGACAGCGACGAATGCCGCAGAAGTGGCGACGGATTGAGGGTTTGACACTACGGTCTCGATTGCCAAGAGTGAAACCACGTAGATCAAAAAACTCTTTGCATGAAGCCGCATATCGAGCCAGAGTAATCTTGCGAAGGTTCTAGGCATCGAACTCCCAGGGGAATTTGATCAGCGAGCACCTTCAGCCTATCCAAGGCCACGCGAGGTTAGGGTTATTAATTTGTGATCAGACCGAGATTGAAAGCCTTAGACAGCCCACGGGTGCGAAGAGCCTCAGCGACCTTGGGCTGGTAAAGAGCGTCTTGAGTAAGTCGACGGCAGTGATGCGATCGAGGCTACAAACGGCGTCCATGAAACAGCTCATCGGAGGAAAAGACCAAGGAACGCAAACGCAGTTATGATGGCGGAAGTTGTTATGGCCTCAGGCGCACTGATGAGGCGCCCCCAGTAGCACACGGCGAAAACTGCGACACCAAGAGCCCAAAGGGCCGCAGTTTGATTCCGACTTTGACCTCCCCAGTCGTCAAAACTCCCCTGCGAAAAGCCACACATCATCCCAAAGCAGTAGTAGAAGAGAATCACCCACGCAGCGCCGCCGAAGTAACGGAAGTACTCTGGCCAAACGCGCGTTCCAAGGAAAAAAGCACAATCAGCACCCCGAGCCATAGGGCTGCCGTAAGCCATTGTCTCGCGCTCATTCGATGTGTCACGCACTGCCTTTAAGCAACCCAAATGCCAAGGGTTGATGTACCGATCGGCCATGAGTACGCGTTGAGCAAGGAGGACGTCACTGTCCCTGCTCGTTCCGACAGTCACTCTAAAGCAGCAATTGGATCATCAACGTCCAACGCCGTCACTCCCCTACAGGTGACTCGATCGCGGAGCGACTCGAGAACGACTTGCGTAAACGAGCGAATATCCCGGAACACATCAACCGCTGGGCTAACCGAACGATTCCCGGCTATTGCGTCTTGAACTTCCTGTCCGAACTGCGGATTCCCGATATAGCTTAACAATTCGACGGCAAGGTCGGTGATCTCGTCGCTCTTGAGAATGACGCCGAGTTTTTGCCCAATTGGAGTAGACCGGTGCTGCGCACCTCGTTCGGATACATCATCAATTAACCAGGTTGCATCTAGGATCGAGACGGTAGATAGCCCATGCGTACGAAGAGTCTCAGCGACCTTGGGTTGGTCAAAAAGCGTCTTGAGTACGTCGACTGCAGTGAGGCGATATCGGCCAGAAACGGCCTCAAAGAAGTTGGAGATATCAGGCTCATACCCCACACACGGCTATACATTGGCGCTTGTCGCTGTCCCTCGAGACTCAACAACCGGGCACATGCTTCGCCCGGGTTGACAAGATGTCGACACTAGCCGTCTAGCCGATTGTCGCGATAGAGCGTTGTGTTACGACTCAAGCTTGGCATCGTCGTAATCGCGGCGGCGGCGTGTGCACTCGTGTTGCGGCCACCGAGAACGCCACGCAACGACTTGCGCATTACATTCATCGACGTCGGGCAAGCCGATGCGATTCTTATTCAAACGCCGCGCGGACACGCGATCATGATCGACACCGGTGGTCGACTCGAACAGAAGGAATCCGGCGACGGCGCGTCAGCAGCTGAATCTGTTGGCGAGAAAGTCGTCGTGCCGTTCTTGGTCCGCCAAGGCATCCATCACGTCGACGCGATCTTACTCACGCATCCTCATGGTGACCATAAAGCTTTTGATACGCACAACCAAATGAAATTTACTCCGTTCATACGCACCAGGCAAGAGCTCGCCCACCGATGGTTGACGAGCCTCTCCGCACTGGAGTTCATTGCTAGAAAAGAACGTCGGTATTCGTTCGCCACAACGAATTCGAATTGAAGACTGCCGGTGATTTCGGCCGCCGCAAGGATCTACAGGCGGTCGGAGCTTGACAGGTATGGTAACCTGATTTCCTTGCCTAAGAGCTGGGGGGCACTGGCGCGCCATCGCCGCCGGCGAGAATTCACACATGGACACCGCACCGCCCGATCCGTCGCTCCGTTTTCGCTACGACTACACGATCGGAGCCATATTAGGAAGCGCGCGAGCTAAGAAACACCTCAATGTCCTCGTCGCGCGAACGACACTCAATGAGGCAGACGCGACGCGTCTGGCCGACGTGCAGCTCGCGAAGTGGTACTGCGAAGACATCGCCGACGACATCGCGCTGCAAATCAATCTTATCATCCCGCAAAACGCTGATACCGTCCGCGATGTATTCGACCGCCTCGGCGTGGAGTACAAAAGGGCGGCGGCCCTTGACGAGACGGATGTGGTGAAGATTTCGGAGGAGGCGTTCGCGCACGATTGCGACCTTGTCATCGCCGCCGACTGCGGCGCTGTCGTGAACATTCTGAAAGACGAAGTTATGCTGGTCGCCGACGATGTCGAAACCGTACTTTACGCGACGGAAATCCACATGAGGGGCTTCGATGTGCCCTGGTCTTTCGTTAGTCCGATCAAGAATCAGCCGTGGACAATGTTCTATGTCCTTGGCGAATCAAACGGCCAACAACTATGGCAAGACATGAACGAGTCGGCACAGGCAAAACCAGAAGTGGCCGATGTAATGCGTTCGCTTGTCGTTGACTCGATTCCGAGCCTGTGCTTCAACCGAGACCGCATCGAATTCTATCGCCAGCAAGACCGCTGGGCGGAGCGAAACAATATGGAACGTCAAGACTTTCGTTTCGAGTACACGAACGCGCTCAATCTGTTCTACTTGACGCTTTACAGCGCCGTCGACCAGGTCGTCGCGCTTGTCGTTCACTTTTATACGTTACCGGTAGATGAAAGAGACCAAGGAGCGGGTTACGGCGCATTTATCAAGGCGCGCAAAACCGTGCCGGGACTGGACGAGGTATTCTCCGACGCGCAATTCGATGAGATGTACCGGATTCCACGCCTCATTCGTCACAAAGCTGCTCATCGCGGACCAATAACGCCGCAGACGCTCTACTTTAGCGACGACGAATATACCGACGAGCAACTAGATGCTGCTGCGGAGGAGAACGGATACTACGATGACCTTCACGTACTGGAGGCTCTCCCGTTCCCATTGCCCGACGTCATACGCTACCATATGATTTCGTTGGCGCGCCATAAGGCGAAGTTGAAGTTATTCGGGGACCCAGCGAAGCATCTCATTTATCTTGAAGACAAGACCGGTGCCTTCTACTACCACCCTGACCCGGCCGGAAATCTCGCCAACTTCTTTGCCTTCTTGGAGCGAGTCCTCGTACTCATTAAACCTTGGAACAAGATGAATCCGCAGCCGACGGCGTGACGGAACGGGCTGAGACCGGCGTGCGCACGGCGTGCTACGACACCACCCGACGCTTAGACGCTCCGCAACATTGCGAATGTTCTCGCTCAACCGATTGAAAAGCTCGTAAGAGACCGGCGGGCTGAACCATTGAAAGTTCGTCGATTGGTCACGCCTGCACAAGCGCGACGCG
The DNA here is from genome assembly GCA_036489885.1 of Candidatus Baltobacteraceae bacterium. Classification (NCBI taxonomy): domain Bacteria; kingdom Bacillati; phylum Vulcanimicrobiota; class Vulcanimicrobiia; order Vulcanimicrobiales; family Vulcanimicrobiaceae; species Vulcanimicrobiaceae bacterium. The sequence continues at coordinate 890,491 of DASXEW010000003.1, read as the reverse complement.
CGATTACTTACTGCTTCTTCTTTGACTCCGCCAAAATGGGCACCGTCTCCTGAAGCGGTGTAGTTTCAACTTTAACGATAATCCCGCGCTTGCTTAACGCCTCAAAAACATCAGTATGTGCCTGCTCCCGAGCCAGAGCTACGAGCTCTTTTTCGTCTCGCGGGAGAATCAATGTTTGGCCCACTTGCTCAAGGCGTTTCACATGCTCGACGTTGACATTATCAAGATTCGAAGCTGCAATAATGTTGATACAGGGCTTTTCTTCCTGCAGCACATGTTGCATCTCTACTGTTAGCGCGATCGCGCTGTCAGCGTGTTGCTTCTGCAGTTCCTCTTGCACGTTGAAATCTACAACTTGCCCGAGCGTAATCTGTCCGTTCGCCCATGCAAAGCCAAAATCGCGCGGTTTCTTTGAATAAGGAACTGGGATACGCACGTCTCGTGGAACCCGATTCGGGTCGATATCGTTTTCGTCGAATACGCGCCTAACGATCGTTCTGGCACGTTGACCGCGAGAATGTCGCCCAATTTGCTGCACTTTATGTGGCTCGACGAGGCGGGCAAACAGGGCATCAAACGTGTATGCGCTGTCGTCGCCATTTGCGACTTTCACCCATTGCGGTTCGTCGATAACAAAACCGGCGAAGCCCTCCTGGTTCAAGTACGTCAAGAACCCGGCCGACGGCCATCCGTCCGTGCGGACGTCCCCATTCTCATCGAGACTAGGGAAGGTTTTCGAAAAACGTTTCATGAGCGCTGACTCGAAGCTTTGCAATCGATCGATGATCGCACGTGGCAGCAACGAGCGCATGAGTGGGCTGGGCTCCGTGAACGAGCGGATATACAGCCTTCCACTATAGACACCGACAAGACCAACGTTGAACACCTCGCCCCTGAGGCTGTCAGGAACATATCGTAGCAAGGTGTAGTGCAACTTTTCGTCAGTCATAAGCCTAGTCTTGGAAACTTGTCACGATGCGTCCTAAGTATAGCAGGGAGCGCCTTCTGCCGGGATAGTACGAAGGAGCGAATCGCTTCGACATACCTGCCACTTGCCCAGCTCGCCGGGATCGACTGCATCACAGCATCGATTGTGCCCGACGGTATACCTTGAATCCGCTCGGCAACCTTCTCAAGACAAGTGAAGGAGACAACTCGGTCGGTCCAGCTCGCCTGGGGATGCAGCCACGCTGTCGTGTGATCGACCCAGCTCGCGAAATCAGAGCTGAATTTATCCAGCCTTTTCTCCGCCATCGCCTCCGGCAGGTCGCTTCCCAGCGCCTTATTGTGGTCGATCACGTACGCCCGCCAAATGGACTTCGCAGCGTTTTCTAAGCGCAGGAGCAAGTTGTCGTCGTGACGGTCGGGATTCAGCAGCCAGGCATCAAGACAGACTGCTTCATACACTATGCCACGCGCGTTTTCGGCTTCGTCAAATATTGGACCGGAGAGAGAGTACTCCAGCTTCTGATCGCCGGTTAGGTAATCCATCCCGAACCACGACTGCTCGTCAACCTTGACGATGCATGGATTAAGAACCGGGATTCCCGCGGCGCGCGCTAACAGCGCAGCTACCAGCTCATGCAGCGGGATAAGAGGAAGATCGGGAAGGGTGGTCTTGAAAACCCGATCTACTTCGTCTTCGGCGCAGTTTACTACGAAGAGCGCCTTCGAGCGCTTCGACGTTACAGCCAGCTGCCGAGGGTTTCCGCCGGCGGTAAAGGTCTGCACATACGCGAACTCGAGCTGACCATCTGATGGCTCATCGTGATTCACTGTGTTAGTCGAAACCGTTGCGCATAGCTTAGCGGGAAACCTATGCGTAGTGCGTTGCGATCAGCGTATTCATCCTTTTTCGCATATGTTCCAGTCGCTCTGCGTCGCCAGACCGTAGTGTACCGACCCAGTCTTCGACACTGAGTTTTATTGCATTATGAAAAGTCGTGCGATTCAAAAGGTATCCGTCGGCGCCTTTCTCGAGTATCGCCCGCTTTGGTATCGTCCTTTCTATGCGCCATCGGCTTCGTGTTTCAGCATCATGCATGAGACCGTTACGTACAAAGCATCGGAAGCCGTCGCACTCTTCACTGCTCCAATTAAAACGAGGCCCGCTTAGGATCTCCCGATACGCGAAAGCTCCCTCGCGACGTCGGACGGGGACGCCGTGAATGAAGCCCCACAACGATTCCAATATGATGCAGTCGAGCGCTACGATGGCGAACCCAGCACCATCCATCCCAAGAATCCGCTCAGCTGGATCGATCCATCGGCTTCGAATACGATCCCCAGCGATGTCAATTGCCTTCTCCCAATCAGGGCCCGAGGCGAGAGCAGCTTCCCAATCGGCTATAGTGTAGAGGTGCGAGATATTCAGTGGACGTCTTGGAGATGCCATTAGCGCTCTCGAGATGACTCAGTGAACGTTTACGACGACTGACGTTTTCGGAGGAAAGACCGTTGCCTTATCTGTCGTTCGCATGTAACGAAAGTTTATCGTCGTCGAGCCTGGATGTTCGAGTTTGAGAACGACGATATCCCCAGGAGTTGGCGGAATTTCGCCCCCAGCCAAAGCTTGCGGGAGGCGAATTCGAAACCCGATGCAGATGATCGATACGACGCCCTTGTCAAAGCCGTCCGCAGGACGCCAATGCAGGGAGTAATCGATTTGATTTCCGCCGCCCGGCGCTTTCAGCTCCATCATCACGTAACGTCCTGGACCGCTATTTATCGTCGTCCTCCGTGAGGCAATCGCTATCGGAATGTATGAACTGCTTTGCGCACTGGCGTCTATGGGAATCTCGCTCAGTATCCAGAGGCCGATTACCAGGAAGCCGCGCACTACCATGGGGCTAACTGAACGTCTGATCACGTGTTGCCGCCTCTCGGAGTCTTATGCGCCGGCGCGTCATTTGCAAGGCAACGCCCAGAACGATGATGCCAACTCCGATTGGCATCGAAATGAATCTGTACATATCAAGTAACGCGGAATCGTACGGCTCGTGAAATCGAAAGCTAAACATATGTACGATGGCGCCGGCTAGCAGCGTGATACCCGGCAGGATTGGGTTGAAGAACAGAGCCACAAGAATCATAACGAAACCTCCGCCTCTATCGCCAACCACGAAAAGGCGGACTGCAGATACCACCGCAGCCGCAAAGGCGCCTAAACACGACAGAGTGAGCGAGAAACCCAGACCTGCTGACATCGCTGCAAGCCCAGTAATTGAATCCAGGGCCGTAGCCACAACGTCGAATCGAAAACGGGGGCCGGACGGTGTCTTGATTGAGCTCGTCATATCGCGCTCCTCGGATGCAACTCGCTGCTCGCTACTTTAGCGGCAAAGATGCTCTACGGTGACATTTATTGTGGTCCCTCGACTTCGCTCGGGATGACAACGAATGTCGACACTACCTCAATAAAGAATCAAGCTGGTCGTCTAGCTGATTGTCGCGATAAGGGTTGGTGCGATTCAAGGTTCGCGTGCTGGCCGCTGCCACACTCTGCGTGTGCCCTCGTGCAGTGACCACCGAGGCCAGCTAGACAGTGCGCATCACATCATCGACGTCGGGCAAGCCGACGCGATCCTGATTCAAACGCCACACGGACATGCAATCATGATCGACACCGGCGGACGTCTCGAGGACAATGAGTCCGGCGACGTCGCGTCTGCAGCGGAATCAGTCGGCGAAAAGATTGTCGTGCCGTTTCTGATCCGGCAAGGCATCCATGACGTCGACGCAATTCTTTGGTCGCACCCTCATGGTGACCATAAAGACTTACATGCGCACAATATTGAAACGTCGGAATGAGCTGGCAACGCGTTCACGGATGAGGCGTGGAGTTTCCGAAAGGCATATCAAGGTTTATTCGCCGCCTGAGCTTCCGTTGGTCTTTGTAATGGATCACGGCTGCGCGTCCAACTTGGAAGAAACGGGATGAGGAGCACTGCTGGAAGAGTCGTGATGAGACCAATCCACAACACGGCGTGGAAGGCATATGTGAGAGTGTGGTGGTGAGGCGGCCCGAGCGCATCGTAGATGGCACTTCCGAGCCTTTCCGATACCGCTCCGGCTAGGATAATTACGCCAATCATCAGGCCGTACATTGCTGCCTCGACGGGAGGCCTGCATGCTCGCGCGGCAATTGTAAGAAGTGATAGGTTGTAGAGGGAACCGAAAAATCCACCGACCAGGCTCACGATGTATGCAGTCGGGACATCAACGAGCCAGAACCCCACGGTACACGCGAGACAATCGGTGATGAAGGCGATCCAAATGATCCACCACACCGCGATCCAACGCGAAACGGCGCCAAAGACGACGATACCGGCAACTACACCGATTGATGAGGGGATGCGGAGATTTCCAATCGTCTGCTTTGAGAGGTGGAGGACGTCGACGCTATAGTAAAACTGCGCCGTAGCCGAACCAGGCGTGAAGATGAGAAAGAAAATATACCCGATCAATATCCATAAAGTCGGCGACGAAACCGCGCCACGTATCGCGGCGACCGCTCTCCAGCGGCTTGCAATTTCCTCGGCAGAGTTCGTCCTTACTACTACGCGCCGCTCGTCGATGAGGTTTGTGATTGCGATACCAAGTATGGCGCAGAGTGCGGACGCGCCAAAGCAAAGTTGATTGGGCCAGTGCTGAGTGACGTAGCCGGAAAGGGGTCCGATGAACGTCAGACCCAGCACGAAACCGACACCTTGTTGGATCGATTGGAGTCGGCCGATGGTCCCCGTTTCATTTCCAACATGGACCATGACCGCGTCCATGATGACGTAGAAAAGATTTCCACCGGCTGCCGACACGAAAGCTGAGGCGATAACAAGCGGTGGTGAGTACGTCGCCGGTAGTGCAAGCATGGCCATTGAAATGGCCGAGAGAAGCCAGGACAGCATGTAGTAGCTGCGCCGGTGATATCCAAAGAGCGTGAAGATGTCGACGCCAGCGCCCACAAAGAGGCGGAGATAGGCGGGAATACCGACCAGCAGGCCCAGCGTCGAGACCTCGCTGGCGCTGTAGTGTAGTTCGTTCTTGTAGAGAAATGACAGCTTCTCGTCGCTAAAAGCGCCCGCAACTACATAGAGTGCAACAGAGAGCGTGATGAACCAAGCCGCTCTCGTAGCGACGGGCGAGTCTCGCATAACTAACGTTTACTGTTGCGGTGTTGGCGGAGCGTGGACTTGCGCCCACACGCGTGAAGCGAGCGCAACGATGCGGTAGCTACCAACGATGACTGAAGCTGGGAGTCGGTACCGCAATATCTTGAAACGGATCGTGATCGGATCACTTGCCGCAAATGCGGCTAATGTACCGTTGGGAAGAAATTGGCTCAGATCTACGGTGCTCCCGCGTTGAACGTCGGTCCCAATCGGAGCGCCAACATCTGAATCCAACCGGACAATGCGCCACAGCAAGGGGCCATAAAGCGGCTCGCTGCCGCGATTAGACAACTGAAATTGAAGTGTGACGGTCTTGCCTGTTGCATCGTACTTGGCTCCGTTGACCATGAGTCCGATCGTCTTCGTCACGTCAACGAAGTTGTTGGCTCCGCCCTGCCACGCTGGAATTGTGTCTGGATTTGGTAGTTGCGAGACCGGAATCGTACGGGGCGTAATCTGCACATCATGTACGGAGACGACATTTCCGCCCACTCGCGCTCTCGCAACATTCAGCCAACCAGTGCCGGGCGCGGGCCAAGCGATGTAAAAGACGCCGTCCGATGAGGCCGCCATGTTGGAGCGCCAGACTTGTCCCATTTGGCCTCGGACGGTGATTCCCAAGTTATTTTCATATGCCGCTGAATACTGCGCATCGGTTGAGTGAGGAGGAGCATCGTAGGCAGCTGCTGCCCACAGGGAATTTTGAAAGTAGCGTTCGTTGGGACGAAACGGGTGACAAGGAGTGAGATCAGTCGCCTTTGAGAATGTCGCACCTTGGTTCGTCGAATATTGAAAACGCCAACAGCGATTTGGCTGCTCGCTCGATGCAACCGCCACGATTCCGCGACGATTTACGGACACGGCAGCGCCAGCCGCATTGCCTGCGCCGGGAACGACACGTGTGACCCAATGTGTTCCGCCATCGTCGGAGTATGCCAATACGGCTCGACATAACTTGACTCGATCGTAGGGAACGTTGCCCACGCGCTGACTAAAGGCGACGTAGACGCGTTGAGGGTTTGCGCCGTCGACCGCCATGGATGGCATGTTTCCATCCGAGCTGCAAAACTGATCTCTGGCAATCGTGATGCCTCCTCCAAGGGTCTTGCCTCCGTCGTCGGTCCAAGCCACGTCGACGCGAAAGGCGCGTCGCGCGTCGTCGCCCTTATGGCGCGCGTACATGACTGCGATAACGCGTCCAGAACGCAGGACGCGAGCCGCTGATGGGTAGGCTCCGCTGTAGATTGATCCCAAACGTGTCGGGAGTTCAACCATCTTTCCGAACGACTGGCCGCCGTCGTGCGAAACCCTCAATGCCGGCCCGATTCGGAACGTGTTATTCCAGTATTCTGAAGTGGCGTTTGCAAAAAGATAGATGGTTCCGCGAGGATCAACGGTCATCGCCGAATGATCGAACCAGCCACTGAGATACGGGGCAAGCCAAGTCTTGCCACCATCTATTGACCGATAAAAGTGCATTTGCCCAAGCTCGTGATGCAAGTCGCCATCTATCGGGCGGGAAGACTCCGAGTTGAAATACACACGATTCCCGGATCCAAATGCGCAGGACTGCTCAGTCTGCCACCACGTCGAACGGTCGTCGAGTGTGAGTGCCCAGGTATTGCCTCCGTCAAAGGAGGCGTAGACGAAGCTTGCCATCGCATTGTTTGACGGAAGCCAACGAGCGCCGCACACGACGATATTGCGTGGATTGGTTGGGTTCGCGATGGTGTCGCTCCACACGTGTGACCCAAAGCCGAGCGGCGGCGCTGACGCGTTGTCGCCCGTTGGTTGCGCGGAGGCGAACGAAATGCAACTTGCGACTATGAGAATAATAGCCAGGATCGATTTGCGCAGTATTTGGAGATACATCAGAATTTTCGCGTCGCTCCAATGCGTAAAACACGCGGCCCAGGTCCATCAAACGATGGCAAGTCGAGCTGTCCGTTGGCGAGGATTGGCGTCACGCCGCCGTTGTAGCCGTTGGCTTGAATGGTGTAAGGAAAGGAGTGGATATTTGTGAGATTTGTGACGGAGACGATGAGCTGCGTCCTCGGCGCCAGCGGTATCCCCGCAGACGCGTCGATCTCGACGAAGGCCGGCTGATAGTATTGGTTGTTGTTGCCGTAATAGTTCGCGTCGAATCGAAGAAAGTCGCTCCTTGTGTCGCGCCACCCGATGCCCGCGTTGCCGACGGAATACGGAATCGAAACGTTCAGAGCGTCGCCCTGGACACCGGTCCAGTTATGTCCACTGATGATGCCAAGATTTGTCGAGAGCGGCATTCCGGGCTGATTGTAGAATCCGGGCGGGAGATCGTAGGGTGCCGCTCGCATCAGTGCGGCGCTTGCAGACCAGAAGAATCCACGTTGAGGATTGTGAGCGAGAGATAGCTCGACACCTTCATATCTGGCATGCCCGAGGTTCTCGTTTTCCGCCGTATATAAAGGCAATCCGTTATCCGCGCCGGTGAGCGTCGTCGCCGTAAAGAACTGATTGATGATATTCGTCGTATAGATATCGAACGATGTTACAATCCCCGCGTTTCGTAAGCGGTAGTCCAAGCCTCCATCGTATCCGAACGCGGTCTCAGGGCGCAGGTTCGCGTTCGTCAAGTACTGCTCATAGTAGGTTGGGCTCGTTACACTGTTAGCGCTCGGCGACGTGCTCGTGCCCACCATCGTCGTGAGAACGGGCGGAGCTATCGAAGCACCGGCAGAAAATCGCGCTGACAAGTCGCTTTGCGGCCGCCACGTGATCCCGAGACGGGGAGCGTCGTAGCTACTCCAGTGATCCGCGAAGGTCACGTTTCCGTCCGTCGAAACGTGCGCATCATAGCGATTCAGATAGAGACTCGCGACAGCCTGCACTTTCGGCGCAAGCGCGAACGAGGCGCGCGCGAGTGCTGACTCAATCACCTGGAAATTTCCGGCATATTGATTCGGGTAGACAAAGTCTGGAAGCGAAGCTTGGCCCTCAGCGAACTGAAACAGCGGCGCGTATTGCGTTTTGTCAACTGCGAGCGTATACAGGCTGCTGCCGATCGGGAGATCGGCCTGTAACGTCAACCCACCCAGTCGAGTACCGTACGTGTACGTGTAGGCTGGATCCGTCGTCGTTACCGAGACGGGCGTCCCATTGTAGAGTGTGTAGGTCGGAGCACTTGGGTCACCTGTCGCGACCGCTCCGTATAGGGTAGCGTTGACTGGGATCGTCGCGACGCTGTTCATACCGACGAACGGAATCCCGTTCGCGTACGTCTGCGATTGATTGAACTGAATGGACTTAGCCGAGAGTGTGACGGGTCCGATTTGACCGACAGCATCGAGTGTAAATGCCGACGTATACCCGCTACCAGAAAGGTAATCGAGGCCGTTGTTGTACGAGGAGGCGACATTAAGTCCACCGGGTCGTAGAGAGCCCGCATAGCCTGCCGGTGGAGTGAAGGTGATTTGAGCCAAGTCTTCGAGTCCGAGTTGTTGTCGCGTCTGATCGCCGAAGTATCCCGCTTGGATGTAAAGTGCCGGCGAGACATCGTAGCGTAGCTTCAGCACTTGTCCACGATCGCTGTATCCGCTGAAATCCGGTGTACAGCAGAGAAGGCCCTGATAGTTCAGTGTAGGGCCGCCATACGGTATATAGAACTTGGGGTTCGAATTTGGCGTCGAGTAGCAGCCTTGCGGCGCGCATGGAACGAACGGTTGGCCGTTGACTGTGTCCGACGAATAGGTGCTGAGCGCGAAGTAATCTCGTGCTCCGCTGTTCGGTCCGGGGCTTTCCTGTTGCTGATAGCCAAGCGCCAACGAGAGCTTGCTTCCAATGTGCTCCACATATTTGAGCTTGAGGATCGACCCACCGTAGCCGTCAGTCTCGAGCTCTGCGAACCCGCCCGGCTTTGCAGCCCGAGGATCGATTGTAACAAAGTTCACTGTTCCGCCGATTGCGTTGTTGATTGTCGGTGTGGTTGCACCGGGTCCCTTAACAACATCGACGCGTTGAAGCAGATTGGAGTCGATGAACCCGATGCTGAAGCCCTCGTCGCTTACGCTTCCATACATCGGATGACCGTCGAAGAGCGTGCCTGTCTCATACGGAAAGCCGCCGCGGACGATGACGAATTCGGCATTGTCGACTGCAGTGCTGCCGTTGCCTTCCCAGCTGAGCGAACGGCTTACGCTAACACCCGGAATGGATTCCAATTCTTGCCGGAGCGTCGGAAGATCGCGTTCTTCCAACGTTTGCGTCGATATCGTCTGAATCGATGCGGGAGTGGTATTGAAGCCTCCGCCACCTGCGCTCACGGAAACTCTCGCGATCTCTTTAAGACCGCTTTCGTTCGGCCGCTTCATGGAGACCGTAACAACCGTCTCGCCTTCGAGCACGGCGACGGTACTGTTCGTTGCCGCTTCGTAATCTTTGGCCTTAACGACAAGTTTGTAAAGACCCGCCGGTAAATCGGAAAGATGAAACGTTCCATCCGACTGCGACACCGTGCTTCGTACAACCGGACCGTCAACAGTAACACTCGCACCGCCGATGGGCCCTTTACTCCCCGATACGGTTCCGCGAATTTGGCCGAGCGTTGTTGTCACAGTTTGCGCACGAGCCGGGATCTGTAGGCTAAGGACGCAGACCAATGCGAGCGAAACTGCAACACAGCTCATTCGCGCTCGTGGCACGAGCGAGGCCATACGCGTCAATAGACCAAGCGTGTAACGGAGGCGTGTGGGCATGGGCGTCTCCTTGCCTCGGATCGGATTTCTAAGACGCTACCAAACAGCCGGCGGGGTCTGCATCGGGGAATCACCCAATCTTCATTTTGCTCGGGCGACGATCTGGCCAACTGTCGTGCCGGAAGCATTCGTAACTGTCAGTAAGGCGAACTCTCGAAGCCAGGGACTGTCGCCGTGCGCCCGTTGTAACGGTTTTTCGAGTGTTTGAACAAGCGCAGGTCCGATCGCTCTGGAATTGCCGTCACAGATTTTAATGGCAATGCCGATTCCGGTTCCGACGATCGTGTCCGCGTGCAGTCCTTCCGCTCCGATTTTTCCGAGCACCGCTCCGCCACTGTTGCAGATGACGTTCGTATCGAGATTCGCGTGCGTGCCGCCCATAAATTCTGGTCTCGTTGTCATGGCGAGACGTATCGCTGCGGTCGACTCTTCGGTAGAAACACCGAATCGCGCATACGCAACGGCGATATTCTTTAGGCTGGAACCGAATATTGGAAGACCGCATCCGTCGGTCGCAATTGCGGTATCGGAAGGGCACGAAAAATCTAGGAACAGACGCGCAAGAAGTCTCTGCTGAATCGGATGCAGAGGATCCAAGTAGGATTCATACACTAGAGACTCGTGCCGGCACATTGCAAGAATCGCGGCATGCTTGCCGGAGCAATTGTTCGCCGCTGGCGTGCCGACCAATACTTTCCCCTCCATTGCCGGCCCGCACTGGAGTACCGACTCGTCTAGGTCCAGCCGACGTAAGAGCGCGAGTACGGCTGCAACGTGGATTGGTTCTCCGTCGTGCGACCCTGCGCTAAGGGCTAACTCAGCGTCAGTAAAGGCGAATGCTTCGGCGGTGCCGCTTCGGACGAGTTCGGCGGCGATAAACGGCTTCGCGAGCGAGCGGACGGGGAATATTTGGTCAACGCCGCCGTGCGCCTCAATTACGTTGCCATCGGCGTCGGCAATACACGCAAGAAACGAGTGCACCGACTCCAAATAAGAGCCGCGATATACGTCGACCGTTCCGGCAGCGTTACGGACAACATCGCTACGTGTCGCCTTCACCCAATCCATTACGGCGGAATTCGGATGGTGTTCGCATCGGGATACTACCTAGCCCGCGATTGAATCCAGGACTCCCGGCAATTGCCAGCGTGATCGTAGTCCGAGCTTTCCAAGAGCGGACGAGAGATGATGCTCGACCGTGCGTTCGCTGATGCCGAGCCGAAGCGCGATGGCGCGATAGGTGAGATCTTGCAGAGCCAGCGAGGCGACTTCCCGTTCCCGCGGCGTGAGGTCCGAGCCGGCGCGTGCTCCGCGACGACGTCCTGTGCGCTCGAGTCTCGACAAGGACGCCTTGTCGCCGATTTGATCGTAGAGCAGTCCCGCGCCGTTTGCATCTCCGATCGCTTCAAGTGCGCGTGCTTCAAACCAGCGCCAGCCAGCGGCTTGGAAAAGCTTGGAAGGGTTCGCATCGGTCGGAAGCTTCGACTTCGCTCGCTGGCTAAGCGCCATAAGTGCGAAACCCTCAACGCTGGGCCAGGGGCGGCGCCGCGCAGCTTCCTCCAGCAATGGGATCGCGCGTTGCGCGAGGTTGTCGTCGAGGCTGGCCGCGAGCGCCAGCATCCATTCCGCGCCGTCAGCTGTACGCAATGCGCTGATTGCGCGATCGAGAAGGTCGATCGCTTCCTTTGGCTCGCCGGCAGCGAGCTCAGCTTCGACTCTAGCAGACACAACATGGCCGATCCATGGGCCTTCCATAGAGCGAAATGCAATCTCAACGATCTCGTCGTCGCGGCCTAACCAGGTCAGGCGCTCGTCATCGAGCAGAGTCCCTATCCTTGTAGCCAGACTTGCTTGTAGAATGCGCACGCTCGCGGTTTGCACGCCCGACGTGCTCGCAAACAATAATCGGTCGCGTGCTTCGGCCAAGCGTCCTGCTCTTAGCAGAACATCGGCGGCGCCGAGTGCGGCATAGGCCATTCGCCCCGTGTATCCTGCATCGCGCGCCGTTCGGAAAGCAGCCTCCCACAATGCAAGCGCTTCATCCACATGGCCGCTTGCAAGAATAAAGTCGGCACGATTGCTCAGAGTCCTTACCGTAAGGTCGGCGTCTCCAACGACGGCAGCGTCAACGGCTGCGGCCTCAAAGGCCGTCGTCGCCGCTTCCTTGTCGCCACGATGTGCAAAGACAATTCCTCGGGTATCATGCCATCGCGCGGAGATTTCAGGAGGCAACCGTCTGCCGGAGAGTGCCTCGAGATATTCCTCGGCCGCCTCAACGTCGCCGAGAATAGCATGGTATGAGGCGAGCATGATGGCCGCATAACCATACCGCTGAGTACCCTTGCGACTGAGCGCAATCGCTCGCTGCGCATACTCGATACCTGCCTTGCTTTCGGCAGCGCTCCAGCACTGTCGCGATGCAGCGATCAGCAGATCGACCAGCTTGTCGGTGTCACCGAGTTCGCTGTAGCCATCAAGCGCCGCTTCGAATGCCTCCCGCGTCTTGTCAGAAATGCCGGATCGACACAACGCTGTCGTAAACTTTTCCCAGAGTACGGTTCGGCGGCGGGCGTCGGATGTTTCGAAATCGAGAGCCGCACGATACCAACGCGCCGCATCGGCATATGCGAACACAGCTATCGCCGAATCGCCGGCTCGTTCGTTGGCGGCGACGGCTTTATCCGCAACACGAGCGGCACCCCAGTGATACGCGAGCTCGGAATCACGACTTGGGCTAGCGACTTGCTTCTCCAGGTCGGTTGCGATCTTGGTGTGGATCAACATCGCTTCGGCGGCAAGCAATTCACGATAGAGAACATCTCGGATCGTGGAATGATGGAAGGCAAATTTGAGATGTGTGTCCGGTTGTTCGTGGAGTATCTGCTTGTTGCGGGCCTTTCGCAGAACCTCGAGCACGCGCTCAATCGGTTCCGAGACGATCCGAGCCAGTAGCTCGGCATCGAAATACCGTCCGATGACGGCTGCTTGGAGTAAGATCCGCTGATCGCTCTCAGGCATCTCGTCGAGACGTGCCAAGACGCTAGCACGCACAGTCCGAGATCCGTCGCCCGATCGCTCGAGTCTGCTTCGCGCGAGCTCCTCACCGTAGAGTGGATTGCCCTCTGCGAGCTTGCAGATTTCGACAACTTCGGGTGGCGGAGCCCCCGCGCCGCCATCTGTGACGACGTTCTACGCAACTGATCGCACGAAGACGAACGGCGCTACGAACGCAACTCCCCTTTCGAGCCTTTTCAGCAATACCAGGCTGATCGACCCATGCGATCCCTCGCCTACATGCGTGATGAACTACGGAGCAGGCGTCGCCGCTGGCCCAATTTTCGGGGCTCCAATGCCGGACGCTTCCGTTACCGATCTCGTCGCCGCAATTAAGCAGTATTATCCATCAGCTTCAAGCATGCTCATTTTCATCCACGGCTTTAACAACAACTTTTATTCGCCGTTTGTCTTGGGCGCTACGTGGACGGCTTCGCTCTCAAATGGATCTCCCGTTCTCGTCTATAGCTGGCCATCGAACGCGCAGCTCCTAAAATATCTCGATGACGAGACGAATAACACATGGGCGCTGGACCATTTCCGGGATTTTCTCATCGCGCTCCTCAACACGCCTGGAGCTCCGCCAACGATCAATATTCTAGCTCACAGCATGGGTAATCGCGTCGCGCTCTCAGCTCTCGATTTTTTGGCGCGATCAGGAATGACGACGACAAGCCATATTGGACAGGTTATCTTCGCTGCGCCTGACGTCGATTCGGCAACCTTCTTTGAGGCTATTCCCCGCATAGCGACTGTCGCGAACGGTCTCACGCTTTACGGGAGTGACCATGACGAAGCTCTCCGAGCATCGCGTGAGATTCATGGACATTGTCGCGCCGGCTTAGTGGGTTGCGATTTTGCAGTCCCTTCAAACCAAAAATTCAATGCGATCGATGCTTCTGTGTTTCACTGCGACGCTCTTGGTCACGGCTATTGGAGCTCAAGCACGACAATTCGGAACGATATTGCCTCAGTTCTCAAGCAGGGAGTGAACGCACCCAGTCAAGTTCGTCCGGGACTTATCGCGCTGCCAACGCCGAGCGAATACGCCTTCACCGATCCCAAGCCGGGCGACGATACCTGCGCAACACTTCCAACGCAGACTTAGACGCGGGTAAATGATTGCACCTCAGACGCAGGAACAGACCAATTGGTGCTGGATCGCGTGCTATTTGATGGTGTGCTCAGAGTATGGAGTTGCTGTCGACGAACAGTGTATTGTCGCGCAGCGGGCTCTTGGTGTTGCCGACTGCTGCACTGACGGCTCGATTCCAGCCTGTAATAAGACTCTCGATGAAAACCAAGTTACCGCTGTTTTCGCAACGGGAGCCTTCATAGCGGCGAACATGGGAAGCGACGAACCCAGCTTTCGGACCGCCTTGAACAGCGGCCAGGTTCTCGTGATGCTTTCCCTACCGGCGTCCTATCACTATATTCTCGTTGCGGATTACAATGCCGCAACACAGATCTACACGATCCATGACCCGCAGTACGCCACGTCGACGGCGGCATGCTTTACCGACATCCAGACGGCCTATGGTCAGCCAGGAGGTTCGATCGCCCGCGCATGGGCGATACGCAGTACGGCCGCAAGAACCCCGACCGCCTAATCTCGCTCGTCTAATCCGCGAATTGGATCCCAGGGCAAAACGTCCTCAAACGATGCGGATGGATATTCGTGGATTTGCATCCCATCGATGTCTTCACGACGTACTGTGAATCGGCCGAGAGTCGTTCTGACAAAACCGCTTTCGGTCTTGGCCAATTCGTCCATGGCTCGTTGCGCATCGCGCAGCGTCTCGTAGTCCTCGATGTTTGTTTCCGTTTTTTAAACGTATTTCAAGCTGAAATGGCATAATCAGATTCCCTTGGGTTTCAGATCCGGTCTTCCCGAATAGGTAACCGCGCCGCCCTCAGTTCCTTGGCAAGAAGACGCCTCCAATCGCCATTGCCTTGGTCGTAAGGGACGAAGGCCAGACCCTTTATGTCACTGAGATACTCCACGACGGCGTCCTTTTCAGCGTCTATTATCGCAGCGACGCCCTTACGGCCTAGCTTGCCGATGAAGTATCCCATTTCCAGCACGACGTTTTGGCGCGGGCGCAGCTTCTCGTCCTCCGGCCGGGCTGAGGCTGATCTGCCCACATCATCGGGCGATAGCAGCGCTACGGCGTAAACGGCGTTGCTGTGTTCTTCGAACTTCTCAATTAAAGTTCGGCCCTCGTTCGCTTCCTCCGCTAGCACTGCCGCCTGCAAGCCAAGCCTATTAATAAATGATTCGACCGCGTTGAGCATAGCTTTATCGTGTCCGTGAACGATGAAGATGCTCGTCCCTTGGGGGCGGGTTTCTTCCGCTGGCTCTGTCTCGGCTGCTTCACTCTGATCGCTAAGAAAGGACAGGTGATGCTCTATACTTTCAATTAACCCAATTACCTCAGCTTTGCCCTTGTTCCACGTTTCGGGCGTGTGATCGGGGCCGCCAGCGATAAACGCAAGCGGATAAAAATGCACCTCTCGCGTTTGCCGGATGTACCGCTCCGACTCTTCACCTAACGCGAATCGTAGCACAGTCTCAAGTTCGTTCAAAAGCCTCTTCCGACCAGGTTCATCTCGAACGGAAAGTATTGCGAATGCGCCCTTAATGCGATTCAGCTGGTCTTGAAGACGCTTCGAATTATTTTGCATCCTACTCCTCACCGAAAAGCGCACGCGGGCGACCGCATCCGAAGTCGACTGTCTACCGCACGAACTAGCGCTGTTAGTCTCCTTTGGCTCCTTTAATGATTTCTAGAATCTGAGATGTACGGCTATCGGGAACTTCCTTACTCAGATAGCCAGTCTGTTCGGGATTAAAGACAGCCTCGGTAACCTTCAGTAAGACGGCATTCTTGGTCATTTCGTCCGTCGTCGCGCCGACAAACGCCTCGAAGGTTGCGAGGGCATTTTGTCGATGCGTGTTTACGACGACATTGTGCTGCGTAGCTCGGTAGTTTCTGCCGCATGTGAACACCAAGAACGATAGTACGGAAAAAGCCAAGACCTTCGCAATCGCCTCCTGTAGTCCGGTGCCACTTTCAGTCCCCGCGTTTGGATAGATTAGCGGGCTTGATAGGCCAAAGGCGAGGGTCAGTATGGCAGATACGATCGTAGCTCCCAACCAGACTCGAGACAGGTTCCTTTGATGCGTGGCCTCGTCGCGGAAGAATTTAGCTTGCTTAACAATACCAATGTCGGCGACCGTTTCGCGCATCGTGGCCAGCATCTGCTGTGCAGCTTGCTTCGCAGATTCGGTTTGTCTCTGCGCTTGTAATAACATTTCATCTAGCGTTTCGAGCTTTGATCTGGATTGGTTTGCGGCCTCGTCCAGAACCGTTCTCACTCGCTGCTCGTAGGAGGAGATGTCGAGATCGGTGCGAGTCCCATAGCTTACAATCGGAGCGAGTGTGCTCCAACAAGCATCCCATTGATTCCAAATATTATTAATCATGTTTCGTTGCGTCGCTTGCGCTTGACCGGGCGCAAACGGCGCAGGGTTGAAGTTCTGAAACGCTGTGAAGGAGTTGAGCACGCCATCGATCTGGTTCAGGCTGGCCTGTAGTGCGGTAAAAGGGATCGTGCTGAGAGAAATCTTGCGAAGCTCCTCGAATAGGTCCCAATATCGGCGGAATATTGGTTCAGCTTCCTTAAAGGAGAGATCGCGAAGTTCGAGGCGTTGTAGCGATTCCGGAGTGTGTTGGCGCAGAGTTTCTAGTTTTATGGAAATACTGGCGCGCACTCGTTCTTCATCATCGAAGGATGCCATGAAAATCTCCCCCCAGCCGGCCTGCTCTAGCGGCTAAGACAGAGGATGGCAACCGGCAAGCCATCCATCTTCAAACAGCTCTTTATGAGGTTGGCCGAGTCGGATACGAGCACGAAACCGCTCACGACGTCGACCTCACACCTCTACGGTGGTGCTTGTCGCTCTCCCTCGACTTCGCTCGGGATGACAAGAAGTGTCGACACTGGTCGGCTGCTGCTTGTCGCGCGAGAGATTGTCGCGATAGGGACTAGTGCGATTCAGGCTTGCTGCGCTGGCCGTCTCCGTGCTTGCGTGTGCGCTTGTCCTATGGCCGCCGCGAGCGGCGCGTAACGATTTACGCATTACGTTCATCGATGTCGGGCAGGCCGACGCAATCCTGATTCAGACGCCGCGCGGGCACGCGATCATGATCGACACCGGCGGCCGGCTCGAGCGCAACGAGTCGGGCGACGGCGCGTCAGCAGCTGAATCTGTTGGCGAGAAAGTCGTCGTGCCGTTCTTGGTCCGCCAAGGCATCCATCACGTCGACGCGATCTTACTCACGCATCCTCATGGTGATCACGTTGGTGGAATCGCACCGATTCTTCGCGCGCTGGGCGCGGATGTGTTCTTCGACGGCGGGCAAGAGTACGGCGGACACGCCTACCACGACGCTCTGAACGAAGCCAGGGAGCGCCACGTGCGCGTCGTTGCACCGCGCGCCGGCGACGTGTGGCAAACCGACGACGGGATACGTCTGCGATTCCTGACAGACTCCGGGACGCCGATCGATGACCCGACCGATGGTGTCAACGAGAACTCGCTCGTTGCGATGCTCGAATGCGATTGCGGACGCGTACGTCCGTTTCGCGTGCTCTTCATGGGTGATGCAGGCAAGCTCTCGGAAGACATCTTACTCGCGCGTCACGCCGATCTCCATGCCGACGTGCTAAAAGTTGGCCATCATGGCAGCCGCTTCGCTTCGACGCCTGCCTTCATCGCAGCGGTCGGCGCACGCGACGCCGTCATCTCCGATGGCCGGCACAACCTCTACCATCATCCCGCGCCGCAAACGATTGCGCATCTGCTCGACGCGCACATGCGTGTGTGGCGCACTGATTTGTGCGGCGCGATTACGCTGTCAGTCTACGGTGCCAGAACCAGCCGATGGCGCGCGGCCGCATCAACTGCTTGCGTCGAAAACGGTAGCGGCACGAGCGTTTGTGACGACCATGCGGCGGATGCATCGTCATGGTGCGCCGATCCCGGACGTCCCGACTCGCCACTTGGAATGACGATCCCGCCTGCATCCCAATTGCCGACGTCCCATACTGCACGAAAGCTCTGACCGGCAAACGGCAGCTGCGCGTGCACCGTGTACGCATCACCGTCGCCCCGCAGCGGGAGCCCGTTGAACCACGGAATGCCGAGGAACGAAAACGCGTGCCGTACCGGAATCGAGCCCGCCGTTCGCCACGGCACGTTTGCGTGCGGTGCCGCTTCACGCAACGCCGTTAACAAGAAGTCATCGACATTGTCGAAAGGTACATAGCCTTTCGGATGTTCACGTAGCGCGCGCATCAAAACGACGATGACATCCGAGCTGCTGCGATACGCTTGCGCCGCGTAGCTCTCGAAATGCTGGCTGATGAAATCGTTGACGGCCGCCTGACGTAGCGCGAAAGCCAGGCTTGCTGCCGTTGAATCCGGTTCGAACCGGCCATCCCAATGCGCGAGCTGATTCAGCAGCGGGCCGAGCTGCGGATCGTTTTGCGCGTGCTCGCGTTTTGCCGCATCCAGCGTCATCTGGACGAGCTCTTGCTCGGGCAACGAGAGCGTGTCGGCTTGCATCTGTGAAAAGTATGCAATATCGTACTGCTTGCGTGCGCGCAACAGTTGGGCGATGCGCGCGGCGCGATAGGGCGGTGCAAACCATGCCGAGAGCCGATAGCGATAGTCGCGGCCGTACATGCGGTTGTTGGCGGTGAACACGACTGCGTTACGTGACGGCGCAACCTTCGGCAACTGATCGAACGGAATCGGCGGGTAGTGCGGATCCGAGGGCGGATGCGTGCGTAGTCCCCACAGGGGATCGTTAGGAATCTCTCCTGCCAAATGATACGTAGCTTGACCGTTCGTATCGGCCACGACGAAGTTTTGCGTCGGACCCGGATAATCGCGAAGCGCTGCGAGCGCACCGGCAACGTTCGTTGCCCGATTCAGCTGCTCGAATGTCGTCTCGGGTGAAACGGGATCGGCAGCGGCCGGCCAATCGACCGAATAGCCGACGTCGCCAAGCACGGAAAAACCATGCGTATCTTGATTGTACGTATGCTCTACCGTCTGTCCAAAGCGGACGTGAAACGTTTCGTCACGCTCTTGTTCGCGATAGCCGGAGACGTAGACGCTCTCCGAGATGACGTTCCCGTTCGTCGCACCCCACGCGACGTGATCGTTGTGCCCGAGAATCACGCCGGCGGTCCCGGCCAGCGTCGCGCCGGCCGCGTGGAAGCCCGGTGCCTGCAAGTCGATCAGATACCAGATGCCCGGCATCGTAATGTCGAGATGCGGATCGTTGGCGAGCAGCGCGTGCCCGTCGCTCGAGCGCCCGGCGCCAACCGCCCATTCGTTGCTACCGCGCGCAGCGCGCACGGGCGGACGTTTGTAGACGCGCAGCGGCGGCAACGTCGGAACGGCTGCAGGCGGTCCGTCCGTGATCGGCACGTCGTAGCGCGGATCGGTAATCGAATACAGACCATCCGTGCCGCTCTGTCCCATCGCATCGAAGACGCGCTCGCGTTCGATAACGTCGTCCCAGGGATCGGTGAGCGTCAGCACCGTTGCAAAGCCGACCGCGAGCGTGTCTTGCGGCTGCCAAGGTTGCGGCCAAAGCAGAAGCAGCCGGTATTCGACCGGCAGCGGCTCGCGCCGCATTGCAGCATTTACTCCGCTCGCGAACGCAACGAGATCGTCGCGTTGTTCCTGGCTCAAACGTGAATATTCAGTTGAGATAATGCGCTCTACATCGAACGTGCGAGCCTGCATGTCCGGCTCCAACAGCTTCTCGCCGAACCATTCGGCCAGCCGGCCGTAGATGACATGGCGCACGAGGTCGATTTGAAAGAGCCGATCCGAGGCCTCGAGGTATCCCTGCGCCACCATGAGGTCGTGCATTGACTGCGCACGGACGTGAGGGACTCCGCGCCCGTCACGTAAGACGATGACCGGCGCTTTTACCGGCAGACCGGAGAGCGTGCCATCGAGATGGGCCTCGGCGTGCCAACCCACGGCAACGTACGCGACATAGGCGACGACGGCCACGACGATCGCTGCGACCGCACTCAGCACGCCGCGCAGCAATAGACGAAGAAGCACGGAGGAACCGCTTTGGCGGAGAAGGAGCCCCACCCTGGGCGCGCTCTGGAGGTTTTCGTGAGCCGGATTGGACTTCGTATTCTCGTCGCGGTCGTATTGAGCGCGCTTGTGATCGCGCCGCAAACCGCGTTCTCACAAGCTCGTCCAGGCAACTCGGCCTCGAGTCCGCTCGTCATCGCCTATAACGGCGGCGCCGTTACCCTCGACCCGATCATGCGCGCGGAAAACACGTCGTACGCATGGCAGCGCCACATCTTCGATACGCTGACGATCCAAGATCCGAAGAACGGCAGCCCGCAGCCGCGCATTGCGACGAGCTGGAAAATCATCGGACAGAATCGCTGGCGGATCGAGCTACGCAAGGGCGTCAAATTCCAAAATGGCCGTGCGATGACGTCGCAAGACGTCGCCGACTCGATCATGGATGCGGCGACGAATCCGAAGGCGCAGATTCGAAACTTTCTCGTCACCGTTTCAAAGGTCGATCCTGAGGGTCCGAACGCCGTCATCATCACGACAAAAACGCCGAACCCGCAGATCCCGCTCGATCTCTCGCAAATCCCGGTCATGCCCGAGGTCGAGATCAAGCGCGACGGCCGCGAGTTTCTCAACACGCATCCGGTCGGAACAGGTCCATACGAGTTCGTCAGCTGGCTTGCGCAAGATCATCTCGACCTACGCACATGGAACGGTTATTGGGGATCTAAGCCGACTTTCAACTACGTCAAGCTCGAGAACATCTCGAACGGCGCGACGCGACTCGCCGCGTTGCTTTCGGGTCAAGTCCAGGTCGCCGAGAAAATCGATCCGCAGGATTTCGAACGCGTCAAGCACAGCGGAAGCGCCTACATCACGGCTGTCGGCGGCGTGCGCATCATCTATCTCGCGATGGACTATTGGCGCAAGACCGGAACGCCCGGCATCCCCGGCGGCAACAACCCGTTTATGGATCCGCGCGTGCGTCGTGCAGTCTATCAAGCGATCGACGTCAATGCGTTGCGCGACAAGGTCTTCAACGGCGCCGCTGTTCCGGCCACACAATGGAATGCCCCCGCAATCGAGTCATTCGATCCATCCGTCAAACGACTACCGTACGATCCGGCCGGCGCCAAGAAATTGCTCGCGGAGGCCGGTTACCCTAACGGCTTTACCGTCCGTCTCGACGCAACGACCGACCGCTATCTCGACGATTCGGTGGTCGCGCAAGCGTTGGCGGGCATGCTCGCGCAAGCCGGAATCACCGTTCAGGTCAACGCGGTCACAAAGACGATCTTCTTTCCCAATATGGACAAAGGCGACTTCACGCTGTACATGGCCGGTTGGGGAACGACGGATCCGATCAGCGCCTGGGAAACCGTCTTTCATTGCAAGGATAATGCGGCTGGATACGGCTTCACAAATCGCGAGCATTATTGCGATCCGAGCGCCGACCAGACGATGGCGCGCGCCGCGAGCATCTTCGATCCGCATTTCCGCATTCAGGCCGAGCGTCAAGGCTATGCAGTCGCCGAGCGCAAAGACTTCGCGTACGTACCGCTTTATTGGGAAGACGTCATTGCCGGCGTCAACAACCACGTTGCATGGGAATCGCGTCCGTCCGACGAGCTCATCCTTGCATGGATGATGTCGCGCAAATGACGTGGCGCAATACGTCCTAACCCGCCTCCTACAAGCAATCCTCGCGATGTGGGCGGTCGTGACCGTCGTCTTCGTGCTGCTGCACGCTGCCGGCGACCCGATCGCCGTTCTCGCGCCCGAGACGATGACGCAAGCACAGCGCGCGGAGCTTGCGCACTCGCTCGGGCTCGATCTACCGCTCAGCGCGCAGTACATACACTTCCTTGGCGACGTGCTTCATGGACATCTCGGCGTTTCGTTTTATACGTCGGAGCCGGCGATGACGCTCGTCCTGCAGCGCTTAGGCGTCACGGTCGAGCTCGTCGTGGCAGCGATGGTCGTTGCGCTCGTTTTTGGCGTGCCGTTCGGAATCATCGCGGCGCTTCGGCCCGGACGAGCTCTCGATCGAACGCTGCGCCTCGTCTCGGTGCTCGGGTCGTCGATCCCGACGTTCTTTCTGGGCATCTTGCTAATCTTGATTTTCAGCGTCGAGTTCGAGCTGTTTCCGTCGTCGGGTGTCGGCGATTGGCGTAATTTCGTCTTACCCGCGTTTACGCTCGCGTTCTACCGTATCGCGCTCTTTACGCGGCTGATTCGCACTGCACTGATCGGCGAACTCTCGCAAGACTACGTACGCACGGCACGCGCCAAAGGACTTCCGACGATCGTCGTAACGCTCAAACACGCGCTTCGCAACGCGCTGCTGCCGTTCGTGACTGCGTTCGGCTTGCAGTTCGGCCAGCTGCTCGGCGGCGCCGTCATCACCGAGACGATCTTCGCACTTCCCGGGATGAACCGGCTGGCGCTCGACGCCATCGCTCGGCTCGACTATCCGATCGTCGTTGCGTACGTTATCGTGATCGCCGGTCTCTTCACGCTGATCAATCTCGCGGTCGACCTCATGTACAGCTTCCTCGATCCGCGCGTGACGTATGGGTAAGCTGCGCGATCTCCCGCGTATTCCGGCAATCGTCTTGCTAACGATGATCGTGCTTGCAATATTTGCATCGTTCGCTGCGCCGCACGATCCACAGCATCAAGACTTACTTTCACGCCTCACGCCCCCGCTCGGTCACACGCTCTCCGGATTCTATCTTCTCGGGACCGACGAGCTGGGACGCGACATCTTCGCAAACATTTTGTACGGCCTGCGCGTCAGTCTTCTGGTCGGGTTCTGCGCGGTTACGATCAGCGTCGTCATCGGCGCACCGATCGGTCTGCTCGCCGGCTACCGTCCCAACAGTTGGTTCGCACATCTCACGATGCGCATCGCCGACGTGCAGCTCTCGCTGCCCGTGGTGCTGATCGCACTCGCGGTTCTGGCCGTGCTGGGGCGGGGTCTGGAAAAGGTCATCATCGTCATCGGGATCGTCGGTTGGGCGCAGTACGCGAGGCTTATACGCTCGAGCGTCCTTGCGGAGCGAACGAAAGAGTACGTCGTTGCCGCGAGTGGTCTCGGCGCATCGCTGCCGCGCATTCTCGCCCGGCACATTCTGCCGAACGTCGTCGGTCCGTCCCTCGTGCAAATCGCGGTCGACATCCCGCGCGCGATAGAGCTCGAGGCGACCCTCTCGTTTCTGGGACTCGGCGTCGCGATCACGACGCCGTCGCTCGGCATTCGCATCGCGCAAGGCTATCAATATTTGTTCAGCGGCGCGTGGTGGCTTGCAGTGATGCCGGGACTAGCGCTTGTTATCTTGGTCCTCGCGATCAACTTGCTCGGCGACTGGCTGCGCGACACGCTCGATCCCGTCACGCAAGGCGCGATTGCGGCCGAGCGCCAAAACCTCGCCGCATGAAAACCTTCGATCCGGTTCGCCTAACCGATGAGATCGCGAAGCGCGCGATTGCAACGCGCCGCGATTTTCACAAATTCCCCGAGCTTGGTCTCACCGAGTTTCGTACCGCGAGCGCGATTGCTGCGCGGCTCGACGGGCTCGGAATCGAAGTGCAAACCGGACGCGACGTAATGGATGCACGCAGCCGCGTCGGAGTCCCCGGCGACGATGTCGTACACGCCGCGTTCGCGCGTGCAAAGGACGAGGGCGCCGATCCGAAATGGCTGGCACGGTTCGAAGGCGGCTTTACCGGCATCGTTGGTACGCTTCGCGGAGCGCAGCCGGGTCCGGTCGTCGCATTGCGCTGCGACATCGATGCGCTGCCGATTCTCGAAGCGGATGACAACACGCATCTGCCGGTACGCGAGGCCTTCGTGTCGTCGCATAAAGGCATCATGCACGCCTGCGGTCATGACGTGCATGCCGCGATCGGCCTTGCGGTCGCGGAGATGCTCGCATCGCAGCGCGATCGCATTTACGGGAAGGTGAAGTTCATTTTCCAACCGGCGGAAGAAGGCGGACGTGGCGCAATCCCGATGCGCGACGCCGGCGTCGTCGACGACGTCAATTTCTTTGTCGCGATTCACGTGGGTATGAATTCGGAAAGCCACGTGTTCTATCCGATTGTGACGGGTCAGCTCGCGAGCGCGAAGCTCGACGTTACCTTCAAGGGACAGGCGGCGCACGCCGGTGGACATCCGGAACAAGGACGCAACGCGCTGCTCGCAGCGGCGCACGCGGTTGTCGGACTGTACGGGATCGCGCGCCACAGCGCCGGTCGTTCACGGATTAACGTCGGCGTGCTCGAAGGCGGAGCCGGCCGCAATGTCATCGCTGATCGAGCCTTCTTCATGATGGAGGTTCGAGGCGATACGGAGCAGATCTGCGATTACATGATCGAGCGTGCGAACGCGGTGATCAAAGGCGCTGCAGAGATGGAAGGCGTCGACGTCGACATCATCTTGGCGGGGCGCACAACGACAGCCGAGTCGAGCGTTCCGCTTGGGGAAGCCGTGGCACGCGCGACCACGGGAGTTCCGAATATTCGGACAACGCTTGAACCGAAAGCTGCCGTCGGCAGCGAGGACGCAACATTCTTCATGAAGCGCGTGCAAGAGCGCGGCGGTCTTGCGATTTACTCGTGCGTCGGTTCCCCGACGAACACCGGGCATCACACGCCACACTTTGACATCGATGAGTCGAACATCGCACCGGCTGCGCAAGCACTCGCGACTGCACTCGTTTCGCTCGGCGAAACCCCGCCGTGAGCGCGATCGTGCTGCTCGCCGGGAGTCCGTCGAGTCCATCGCGTTCGACGGCCGTCCTGCGCGTGGCGCGAGAGCTGGCCGACCCCGGGCAATCGACCTTGCTCGAGTTGCGTGAACTTCCGGCAGATGGCCTGCTCTTCGGCCGCGCCTCGGAGGCGCTGGCTCGCGCCCACGGATTGATTGCTGATGCGCGTGCGATCGTGGTTGCGACGCCCGTCTATAAGGCGGCGTACTCCGGACTGCTCAAAACGTTCTTGGACTATCTGCCGGATGGTGCGTTACGCGGCAAGTCAGCGTACCCCATTGCGACGGGCGGATCAAGTGCGCATATGCTCTCGGTCGACTACGCGCTCAAGCCCGTGCTCTCCGTTCTCGGAGCAAGCCGCGTCCTCGACGGGTTGTATCTCACGAACGAGGCAATCGAGCTGCGCGACGACGGCAGCGCGACCCTCAGCGCAGAGAACTACGACCGTTTGAAGGCAGGTATGCAGGCGCTCTTGAGCTAGAAAGCAGAGCACATGGCGCAAGTCAACTCGCAGATGGCGCTCGTTGCATTTCTGCAGGCGCAGAATTGCTCGAACTACGTCTACTCGTGGCGGCATCCCGACACGATGAGCGATTTCCTGACGCCCGAATACTATCAGCGGATCGGACGGACGCTCGAGGACGGGAAATTCGACCTCGCGTTCTTCGATGACCGGCTCGCGATGCCGGACAAATACGGCGACGACTACATCGAGGCCGTCACAAACGGAATTCGCACCGTCAAGATGGATCTCGTTCCGGTCATGTCGATGATGGCTGCGACGACGTCGCGCATCGGCATCGGCGGGACGTATTCGACGACGTACTACGAGCCGTTCCACGTCGCACGCGTCTTTGCGACGCTCGATCTCATGACGCGCGGACGCGCCGCCTGGAATGTCGTGACATCGCTAAACGATTCCGAAGCCGCGAACATGGGGCGCGACGAGGCGCTGCCGCACGACATGCGCTACGATCGCGCCGAAGAATTCATGCAAGTCGTTCACGGCCACTGGGACACGTGGGAAGACGATGCGATCATCGGCGACAAGGGCGGACGCTTTGCGGATCCATCCAAGGTCCATCCGCTCGAGCACCGCGGCGATTGGTTCACGTCGCGCGGGCCGTTCACGGTGCCCCGCTCGCCGCAAGGTTATCCCGTCGTCATTCAAGCCGGACAAAGCGGACGAGGACGAGCGTTTGCGGCACGCTGGTCGGAGCTGGTCTTCGCGCTGCATCCGGATTTGCAGCTCGCGAAAAAGTTCTATCAGCTCTTTAAGACGCAAGTACAACTGCTCGGACGTGAATCGACGCTCGTCAAGATTTGTCCGCTCGTCGTCACGGTCGTCGGCGAAACGCGCGCCGCGGCCGAAGAGAAGCTCGCGCTCATCGAGTCGCTTCCAAAGCCGATCGACGGCGTTGTCTTGCTGTCGGAAGTCCTCAATTTCGACTTCGCTTCCAAAGGGCTCGATGAGCCGTTCACGGACGACGAACTCGCGAATATCAGCGGTTTGCAGGCGATCCGCGATCAGGTCGTCGCGCTGAGCGGTAAGAAGAATCCGAGCGTCCGCGATTTCGTCGAGGTCAGCAATCGCGGGAACGTTCGCGAGCATCCGTTGTTCGTGGGATCGGCCAAAGACGTCGCCGACGGCCTCGAAGAGTGGTTCAGCGATGAAGGTTGCGACGGATTCGTCATCGCGGCGACGCACATTCCGGGCGCCTACGAGGATTTCGTGCGCCTCGTCGTCCCGCAGTTGCAAAAGCGCGGTCTATTCCGCAGAGAATATACCGGTTCGACGTTGCGCGAGCACTTGGGTATGCCGAAACCCGCCATCGGCGCTTGGAAACTGCCCTTGTCATCCCGAGCGTAAGCGCGAGGCGCCGTAGTCGAGGGACCGCTAGACCCCGAGATACTGGTGCATGACGTCGGGCTTTGATTGAAGCTCGGCAGGAGTGGCTTCGAGCTCGACGTGTCCGCGATTGAGGACGTACGTGCGATGCGCCAAAACGAGCGCAGCGCGAACGTTTTGCTCGACGATCACAATCGTGCGCCCTTCGGCTGCGAGGCGCTTCGTCGTTTCGAGCAGATCGCGGACGATGATCGGCGCGAGTCCCTCGAAGGGCTCGTCGAGCAAGAGCATACGTGCATCGCGGATCAGCGCGCGCGCGATTGCGAGCATTTGCTGCTCGCCGCCTGAGAGCGAGCGGCCCATGAAATTCTTGCGCTGTTCCAGGCGCGGAAACGTTTCGTAGATCCGTTTGAGCGTCCAGCGTGATTTCGCGGTTAGCGCTGCGAGCTGCAGATTTTCCTCGACCGTGATCGTTTTGACGATGCGGCGCGTGTCGGGCACGAGCTGGACGCCGAGCTTCGCAATCTCGTAAGGCTGTTTGCCGCTGATCGTCGTCCCTGCAAAACGAATCGTTCCCGTGCGCGGCGCGAGAATACCCATGATCGTAAGCATCGTCGTCGTCTTGCCCGAACCGTTGCGGCCAAGCAGCGCGACGACTTCACCCTCCTCAACGCGCAGCGACACGTCGAAGAGCACGTGCGACTCATCGTAGTAGGTGTTGATCGCATCAACTTCGAGTAAACTCACTCGACGCCGCCTGTTCCGAGATACGCTTCTTGCACGCGCGGGTTACCGCGAATCTCCGAAGGGGAGCCTTCGGCGATTTGCTTACCGTCCTGTAGCACGACGATGCGATCGGCAAGACCAAAGACGACGTCCATATCGTGCTCGACGATCACGATCGTCACACTCTTGCGCAAGGTTTGAATCAGCTCGATCATCGAGGTACGTTCGGTCGGACTCATACCCGCCGCCGGTTCGTCAAGAAGCAACACTTCCGGTTGCGTGGCAAGCGCGAGCGCGACTTCGAGACGCCGCTTCTCGCCGTATGAGAGATCGCTTGCGCGGACTCTGCGGCGTTCGAGCAAATCGACTTCCCGCAGCACCCGCACCGCAATCTCGTGGGCCTTCTTCGCGCCCGACAACGGGACAAGTGCGTCGAGCTTGAACTTTCCACGCGTCGCCGCAAGTGCCGGAACGAGGACGTTTTCCTCGACGCTCAGGCGCGGAAAGATTTGCGTGATTTGAAAGCTCTTCGCGACGCCAAGCTGTACGACGCGTGTCATGCCGAGGTCGCTGATGCGCTTGTCTTTGAAGTAGACTTCGCCTGCGCTCGGCGCTATCTCGCCTGCGAGCATCTTGAAGAATGTCGTTTTGCCCGCACCGTTCGGACCAATCAACGCGGTCACCGTCAGGGGCTCGATCGCAAGCGAGACGGAATCGACCGCGACCAAGCCGCCGAAGCGGCGCGTCAGCGAACGCGCTTCAAGCAGCGGCATCAGTCGCCACCGGTTGCGACGGCGGAGCGCCGGCGTGCCATGCCCCGAATCCACAAAATAATTCCACCGGCAATGCCGCTGCGGAAGCCGGTGATGAGCAGCACGAACACGATGCCGAGCATAAGCCGCCACAAGCCCGCGACCGCGCTGAAGTCCTGGAACACCTGCGAGAGATAAATCCACACGATCGAGCCGATTAGTGGACCAACAAGAGTTCCCGGACCGCCGATCACCTCGATGACGACGATCTGTCCTGACGTGTCGATCGTAAACATGTCGGGCGGGAGATAGCCTTGGAACATGCCGAGCAAACCGCCCGCGAGACCTGCGTACGCAGCCGCAATCGTGAAAGCGACGACCTTATAAAGGTAGACGTCGTGGCCGGCCGCTGCCGCACGTTCGGGATTTTCCAAGATCGCGCGCAACACGTGTCCGAATGACGAGCGTACAATCAGCCACATGATCGCAAATGCGATGAAGTAGACGATCGCGATGAACGCGTAGGCTTCGTGGTTCGACGTGAAATGAAGGCCGAGCACCGATGCGCGCGGGACGCCCGGCAATCCGTTTTCGCCGCCGGTGTAGTTACGGAGCGCCGAGATGTCCAGAAAGTAAAACATCTGCGCGAATGCCAGCGTGAGCATCGCGAGATAGACGCCGACTTGCCGCATGCTCAGCGCACCGATCAAAATACCGGCGAACGCTGCCGCAGCCGTACCAATCGCAAGCGCCAGAAGCGTGCTGTGCACCGTCCCCGAAATCAGCAGATAGCCGGAAACGAAGCCGCCTACGCCGTAGAATGCCGCTTGCCCGAACGAGAGTAAGCCGGCAAAACCAAAGATCAGGTCGACGCCGAGCCCAAAAAGCGCCAGCACGAGAATGCGCGATGCAAGAGCGATTCCGCCGCCGCCCGCCTGCAATACGATTGGGAAGAGCACGAGGAACACGGCCAGTCCAAGAAGGCCGAGCAGC
Source organism: Candidatus Baltobacteraceae bacterium (assembly GCA_036489885.1). Taxonomy (NCBI): domain Bacteria; kingdom Bacillati; phylum Vulcanimicrobiota; class Vulcanimicrobiia; order Vulcanimicrobiales; family Vulcanimicrobiaceae; species Vulcanimicrobiaceae bacterium. The sequence continues at coordinate 861,312 of DASXEW010000003.1, read as the reverse complement.
ATTCGCTGCGTGCTCATACGCATCTACGCGCGCCCCTCGACACCGAGCAAACCTTGCGGCCGCACGATGAGCACGACCGCCATCGCAACGTAAAGCATCACCGACGCGTAGTCGGGCGCAAATGCTGTCGTAAGGCTGATGATCTCGCCGGCGACGATGCCTCCGAGGATCGCGCCGAAGAACGACCCGACACCGCCGATCACGATCACGACAAAGCACTGAACCAAAACATCGGTACCCATGTCGGGATTAATGGCCAGCAACGGCCCGTCAACGATTCCAGCCAGACCTGCGATCGCCGCTCCGAGCGCAAAGACGAGCATGAACGTTCGTTTGACGTTGATGCCGAGGATATTGACGATGACGACGTCGTCGATACCCGCGCGAACGATCAGTCCGATGCGCGTGCGGAACAAGATGAGGTAAATGATTGCCAGCGTGATTGCCGCGATCGCAATCACGATGACGCGATACTGCGGATAGTAGATTCCGGCAATATTGACGATACCGCTCGCCCAAGCAGGCGTTGAAAGCAGACGCGTCTGCCCGGTGAAGATTGCGCGCACGACTTCGACCAGAATGATCGCCAAACCGTACGTGACGAGAATTTGATCCTGTTTTGGGCGTGCGTAATAAAGGCGTATCAAGACACGTTCGATTACGATCCCCACGATAAAGGTAATGACGAGCGCACCGAGCATCGCCAGAAAGAAGTGATTGGTTTGCGAGTAGACGATCCAACCCGCGTACGCGCCGACCATCAAGAGCGCGCCGTGGGCGAAATTGACGAAACCCAGCAAACCGAACACGATCGTCAAGCCGAGCGCAACGAGAGCGAGAATCGCACCAAGCGCAAGCCCGTTGAGGGCTTGCGCTTCGATGAGATGCATTTAGGACGTGGTGTGCTTTAGGTGTAAGAACCCATGTGGCAGTTGGTCTCGTCCAACGGCTGCATGCATTGTTCGCCCGGCACGAGCGCAACGATATCGAAGAAGTCGTCCTTGTTCTTCATCGCGCTTCCGGCTTTGCCACGCAGGACCGGGCACGGCCGAACCTGCTGATGATCGGCGGCGCGGTAGTACACTTTGCCGAGCATCAGCTCGATCGGCTTTCCTTCCTCGAGTGTCTTAATGAGGACCGGAGGATTGAACGTCTTCGCACGCGTGACGGCATCGGCCCAAATCGCGGTTTGCGCATAGGCGATGTGCGCCGTCCAGCGCGGAATTACGCCCGGGAACCGCTTTTGGAAGCTCTCGAGGAATAGCTTCGAGAGCGGGAAGCGGTCCGCAAAGGCGTAGTACCAATCTTGCGTGCCGTACACGCCTTGCATGATGTCCGGGCCTAAACCGTCCGGCAGATACGTCGAGATGTTCGGGATCACGAGCTTCATCTTTTTGGTGATGCCGAACTGCACGGCTTGCTTCGTGGACGATATACCGTCGTTGCCGAACTCGATGTTAATGAATACATCGGCGTCCGAGTTCGCGATGTTGGTGAGATACGAGCTGTAGTCGCTCGTTGGGAACGGCGCGACGACGTCGGCGACCGTAGTCCAGCCCAGCTTTTCGAGATCGGCTCGCATCGAGTTTGTCAGCGAGTGACCGTAGCTGTAGTCGGGCGTAAGGAAGATCATCTTTTTCTTCGGTCCGTAGGCTTTGACCAGATACGGATCGATCGCTTTTGCAACCATATAGGCGTCAAGCTGCGAACGGAAGCCGTAGCGTTGGCAATCCTTCCCCGTCGTATCGTTGGAGCCGCTCGCACCTACCATATAGAGAACTTTCTGTTGCTGCGCCAGCTTTTGCAACGCGATGTCTACCGCACTACTGACTCCACCTGATATCATGATCGCTTTGTTCTGCGTCATGAACTCGGTCGCGCGCTGAATCGCCGTATCCGGCTTTGTCTCGGTGTCCGCGACCTTGTACGTGACCTTCTTGCCGAGCAGCCCTTTTTTGCCGGCAAGTGACGGGATTTTCCCCATGACGCCTGTGCCGTTATTCAGGTCTTCCATCGCAAGGATGTAGCCCTTACGCTCATCCTCGCCGTCCGCCGAATACGAGCCCGTCGTCGGACAAAGCAGCCCGACGAATATCTCGCTGCCGCTCGTGCCTGCTGGGTAATTTCCAACCGCCTCATCCGCCGCGCTCGACCATGGTGTCGCAGTCGCCGCAACCGACAGACCGGCTGACGCGCCAAGGGCCGTTTTCAAGAAATCTGTCCGCTTGACTCCCAAGACCAGCCTCCTCCTCAAATGCGAAAGCGCCCACGCCACGTAGGCCCGCCGGGCTTCGCGCGAGCGCACCTTAAGTCATCTTAAAGAGGGAGCACTTGCGGAACCGGCGCAGTTGGTTTGGCCGCACAGCGCCCAAAAACCGGGCCGCCATTTGCTATGGAGACAGGATGATCAGACGAATCCTCTGCCTCGCGTTAACGGCCGCGTTTCTTACGCTAGGAACGCCGCAGCCCGCGAAGGCCGCTCCCATCGAAATCCAATTCTGGCACTCGATGGGATCGCAGCTCGGAATCTACCTGAACGATATCGTCGATAAATTCAATGCATCGCAGAGCGACTACAAGATCGTCGCCCTTTACAAGGGGACGTACGACCAGAGCATGGCTGCCGGGATCGCCGCGTATCGCGCGGGCGACGCACCGGCGATCTTGCAAGTCTTCGAGGTCGGGACCGCAACGATGATGGCCGCGAAGCAGGCCGTAATCCCAACGTGGGAAGTGTTTCAGAAAGCGGGAGTCTCGCTCAACACGAGCGCGTTCATCCCGACGATTGCAGGCTACTACAGCCAAGGCAATCCCGCGCGCCTGGTATCGATGCCGTTCAACAGCTCGACTGCGGTGCTCTACTATAATAAGGATGCCTTCCAAAAGGCGGGTCTCGATCCGAACAAGCCGCCGAAAACGTGGGACGAAGTAGCCTCCGACGCTGCAAAGCTCAAAGCGTCGGGAATGGCGTGTGGATTTACGACCGGTTGGCAAGGCTGGATCCAGCTCGAACAATACAGCGCGTGGGAAGGGCTGCCGTACGCGACCGAAGACAACGGCTTCGGCGGGCTGGGTACGAAGCTTGTGTTCAACGGACCGCTGCAAGTGAAGCACATTGCACTCTTGCAGAAGATGGCGAAGGATGGAACGTTCACGTACGTCGGGCGCAAAGACGAACCGACGCCGAAATTCTACAGCGGCGATTGCGGCATGTTGATGGAGTCGTCCGGATCACTGGGTGACATCATCAAGTATTCGAAATTTAAATACGGCGAAGCGATGATGCCGTACGATCCCGCCAAAGGTGCGCCGCAAAACGCGATCATCGGCGGCGCTAGTCTCTGGGTATTGAACGGAAAGTCTCCGGAAGTCTACAAGGGCGTCGCGAAGTTTTTCAACTTCCTCGCCTCGCCCGACATTGCGGGACTCTGGAGCGCGGAGACGGGCTACCTCCCAATAACCAAATTTGCGTACGCAAACCTTCAGCTCAAGGGCTTCTATAAGGATCATCCCGAGGTCCCAATCCAGCAGATGCTGTTGCATCCTCCGCTCGCGTGGACGCGTGGCGTGCGGCTCGGAAACATGCCACAGATCCGCACCGTCGTCGACGAAGAACTCGAGAACGTCTGGAGCCAAAAGAAGTCCGCGAAGCAAGCCCTAGACGATGCCGTTGCGCGCGGCAACGACCTCTTGCGGAGTTTCCAAACAGCAAACGGCGGATAAGTGAAGCGATCGAACTTTGGAAGTCCCTGGCTTCCATATGTGTTGGTCGCTCCACAGGTCATTGTAACGATCCTATTCTTCTTGTGGCCTGCCGGACAGGCGTTGGTCCAGTCCGTGCAGGCCCAAGACGCATTCGGATTCTCGACGCACTTCGTCGGACTCGAAAATTTCCGCGCGCTCTTTTCCGATCCGCGTTATCTCGCAAGCTTTCGAACGACGATCGTCTTCAGCGCCTGGGTGACGATCAGCGGTCTCGTTATCTCACTCGTCCTCGCCGCGACGGCTAACCGCGCCGGCAGAAGCAAGGTTATCTATCAGACACTGCTGATTTGGCCGTACGCCGTACCGCCTGCAATTGCGGCCGTGCTTTGGTCGTTCTTGTTCAACCCTAGCCTAGGCGTGATCACGTACGCACTCGCGCGATTCGGCATTGTCTGGAACCACGCGATCAATCCGGGACAAGCCATGTTTCTCGTCGTCGTGGCTTCGGTGTGGCAGCAGATCAGCTACAACTTCGTCTTTTTCAGCGCAGGACTGCAAGGGATTCCGAAATCGCTCACTGAGGCGGCTGCGATCGACGGTGCGGGACCACTGCGACGTTTTTTTGACGTCGTGATGCCGCTGCTCTCGCCGACCACATTTTTCTTGCTCGTCGTCAACATCGTGTACGCGTTCTTCTACACGTTCCCGATCATCGACGCCGCAACGGGCGGCGGCCCCGTTCAGGCGACGACCACGCTCGTCTACAAGATCTTCTTCGAAGGCTTCCAGAGCTTCGATCTTGGTAAATCGGGTGCGCAATCGGTCGTTTTGATGGCGATCGTGATCGGACTTACGGTCATCCAGTTCCGTTACATCGAACGCAAGGTTCAGTACGGATGATCGAAAACCGTCCGCTCACAAACGTGCTCTGCCACGCCGTACTGATCTTGGGCGTGCTCTTCGTTGCCTTTCCGCTCTACATCGCGCTGGTCGCAGCGACGCTGACCGCGGAACAAGCGGTGCACGTACCGCTGCCTCTCACGCCCGGAACGCACCTATGGGCAAACATCACCGACGTTTGGCAGCACGGTACGGGCAACGCCGCCTACCCCTTCCGCAGCATGATGGCAAACAGTTTCATCATGGCAATCGGCATCACGGTCGGCAAGCTCGTGATCTCCATCGTGTCGGCCTTCGCGATCGTGTACTTCCGTTTTCCGTTACGCACTCTTGTCTTCTGGGCGATCTTCGTGACGTTGATGCTCCCCGTCGAAGTTCGCATCTTTCCGACGGTCGAAGTCGTATCGCACTTACATCTGATCAACAGCTACTCGGGATTAATCATTCCACTCATCGCCTCGGCAACGTCGACGTTTCTGTTCCGTCAATTTTTCCTTGCGCTGCCGGATGAGCTGGTCGAAGCCGCGCGGGTCGACGGTGCGGGCGCGATGCGGTTTTTCTTCGACATCGCCGTTCCGCTGACGAAAACCGTAATCGCCGCGCTCTTCGTGATCGATTTCATCTACGGCTGGAACCAATATCTGTGGCCAATTCTCGCTACGAACGTTCCGCAGATGATTACGGCCGTCGTCGGCGTGAAGAGCATGATGGGGAACGGCGACGTCGCAACGGCCTGGCAGCTCGTGATGGCCGCAACGCTGCTCACGATGTTGCCGCCGCTGCTGGTCGTGCTCTTCATGCAGCGCTGGTTCGTGCGCGGCCTCGTCGAGTCGGAGAAATAGCGTGGCAAGTCTCACGTTTGATAGCGTCGCAAAGTCCTACAACAGCAAGACGTTCGTCTTGCGGGACGTCAATGTCGATATCGGTGACGGCGAGTTCATCGTCATCGTCGGGCCGTCGGGCTGTGGCAAATCGACCTTGTTACGCATGGTTGCCGGTCTGGAAAGCGTCACGTCCGGAGAAATCCGCATCAACGGCAACGTCGTCAACCGGCTGGAACCGAAGGATCGCGACATCGCAATGGTCTTTCAGAACTACGCACTGTATCCGCACATGACGGTCTACGACAACATGGCGTACGGTCTGAAGATTCGCAAGATGAGTAAAGCCGACATTCGCACGCGGGTCGAAAAGGCAGCGAACATCCTCGAGCTCAACGACTACTTAACCCGCAAGCCACGCGAGCTTTCGGGTGGACAGCGGCAGCGCGTGGCAATGGGACGCGCAATCGTTCGTGAACCCGCGGTATTTTTATTCGACGAGCCGCTCTCGAACCTCGATGCGAAGCTGCGCGTCCAGATGCGCTCTGAGATCCAGAGCCTGCACGGACGCTTGCGCACGACGAGCTTGTACGTCACGCACGACCAGGTCGAAGCGATGACGCTCGCACACCGCGCAATCGTGATGAATAAGGGCGACGTCCAGCAAGTTGGTACACCGACCGAAATCTACGAGCAGCCCGCAACGCTGTTCGTCGCGAGCTTCATCGGTTCGCCTCCGATGAATCTGCTGCAAGGCCGCATCACTCCGGGCGGTGAGGACTTCGTCATCGACGGTGGACCGACGCTGCCGTTGCCGAAGCGCTCGGCGGAGATCGCCGGACGGGAGATTATCCTCGGCATTCGTCCCGAGCATCTGCAAGCCGCAACCGAGAATCTCGCCGACGGGAGCGCGCGCGCCGAGCTGAAGGTCGATTATTGCGAGCGCCTCGGAGCGGAGAATCTTGCCTACGGCCATTGGGGCGCTCAAAACGTCGTCGCGCGCTTGCCGAACGAAACGTTGCCGGCGTCCGGTCAGAATTTCGCGCTTGCAATCCGGCCGAGACTTTTCCATTTTTTCGATCCCAGCGATGGTAAGCGAATAGAGGCGTGAGGGGAACCTGGCCGTACGCGGGCGTCGTAGCACACCGCGGCGGCGGATCGTTAGCCCCGGAGAACACGCTCGCAGCGTTTGAAACTGGCGCACGCTTTGGTTTCAAGCTCGCGGAATGCGATGTCAAGCTGAGCGGTGACGGCGTGCTCTTCTTGCTACATGATGACACGATCGATCGCACGAGCAACGGTCACGGCGCGGCCGCAAATCTTCCCTACAACGAAATCGCCGGCTTCGACGCAGGCTCCTGGCTTGATGCGAAGTTCGCAGGCGAGCGAATGCCGACGCTCACCGATCTCGCGCAGACGCTGAAGCGGCTCGATATGGGCGTGAACCTCGAAATCAAGCCGTCGCTGGGACACGACGCGCAAACCGGAACCAGCGTCGCGATCGAAGCCGCGCGACTCTGGCTTGGACGAACGCCGCCGCTCCTCTCGTCGTTTTCGGAAGACGCGCTCGGTGCGGCGCGTAATGCCGTTCCGGACCTTCCACGCGGATTGCTCGTCACGAAGGTTCCGCCGGATTGGCGCGACCGTACGCGGCGCTTGGAATGCGAAGCGATTCACGTTGCGCATACGCACCTCGATGCCGAAGTCGTACGCGCGTTCAAGGATGCCGGCCTCTTCGTGATGGCTTATACCGTAAACGATCTCTCGCGCGCGCGCAGTCTCGCGGAATGGGGTGTGGACGCGATCTGCACTGATCGCATCGACAAGATCGGGCCGGCCTGGAACGACCTCACGTGAAGTGGGGCGCGCCGCTCTTCGTCGTGGCGGGCGAAGGCGGAAACCACTGGGGCACACTCATGGCCGGCGCAGCGCTGGCGACGTTGCCCACGTTGATTGTCTTCTTTTTCGCTCGCAAGCAGATATTGAACACGTTGATGGAAGGCGCCGTCAAAGGCTAATGTTGTTAAACTAATGCGGATTCTTTTCTTTGGTGACATCGTCGGTATGGAAGCAACACAGCTGCTCGCACATCACATGCACAAGTGGCGCGCGGAGACGACGGCCGACGTGATCGTCGCGAACGTCGAGAACGCGCTCGTCACCCAGTTGGAAGACCCAAACGTCGCGTACGGGTTGGACGAAAAGCTGGCCGACATTTTGCTTAATGCCGGCGTCGACGTGCTAACCGGCGGCAACCATTCTTGGGACAAGCTCTCATCGCAAAACGTCTACGAACGCGACAACGTCTTGCGTCCGCACAACATGACCGAACCGGCGCCGGGACGCGGCGTGCTCAAGATCGACGTCGACGGCCGGCCACTGGTCGTCGTCAATCTGATCGGCACGAGCGCCCTCTACCCGCCGCTCAAGGCGCGAAAAGCGCTCGACGTTTTCGAGGAGCTGACATTCCCGAAGGATGCAGTCGTGATCGTTGATTTCCACGGCGAGCGCGTTCTCGAAAAGCGAACGTTTGCGCATGCGATCGACGGACGCGCTGCACTCGTCGTCGGGACGCACACGCACGAACCGACGCTGCGCCTGGAACAGTTTCCGAAGGGTACATTTTTCTGCGGTGATGCGGGGATGTGCGGGCCGAGTCTCGGAGTCGTCGGCATGGCGCCCGAATGGTACGTCCGTCGAATGCGCGGCAAGCTCGAGCCGGGGTTTAGGCTCGCAACCGGGCCAATTCAAATCGGCGCCGTCGTGCTCGACACGGAAGCTGAAGAGCTCGAACGTTTCTTGCCGGATCTGTGAGTAAATACGTCCTCGCCCTCGATCAGGGGACAACGAGCTCACGCGCGATCGTCTTCGACGCCACCGGCAGTGCGCGTGGCTTGGCGCAGCAAGAATTCACGCAGCATTTTCCGCAACCGGGCTGGGTCGAGCACGATCCCGAAGAGATTTGGTCGACGCAGCTCGCAACGGCGCGTGGCGCAATCGCCGACGCCGGTATTTCGCCGAGTGAAATTGCGACGATCGGCATCACCAACCAACGCGAGACGACGATCGTATGGGAGCGCGACACGGGCAACGCGGTTCATCGCGCGATCGTATGGCAAGATCGCCGCACCGCCGAGCGTTGCTCGGAGCTCGAAGCTGCGGGGCACGCACCGCGCGTCGCACGCGCGACCGGCTTGCGTCTCGATCCGTATTTCTCAGCCACGAAGATCGAGTGGCTGTTGCGCAACATTCCGGGATTGCGGGCGCGCGCCGAACGCGGCGAGCTTGCATTCGGTACGGTCGACGCGTGGCTCTTATGGAAGCTCACCGGCGGTGAGTCACACGCCACCGACTACACGAACGCCTCGCGCACGCTGCTCTTCGATCTCGAAAAACTCGCCTGGAGCGACGAGCTGCTTGCGATCTTCGACATTCCACGGGCGCTATTGCCGGAAGCGCTGCCCTCGCTTGCAACGTTCGGAGCAACCGATCCGCAGCTGTTCGGCACGTCGATTCCGATCACGGGGATCGCCGGCGATCAACAGGCGGCGCTTGCGGGTCAAGCCGGCTTCGCGCCGGGTCTCGCAAAGAACACGTACGGAACCGGATCGTTCGTCGTCCTGCACACCGGCGAGCGCATCGTGCGCAGCAAGCACGGCCTTCTGGCGACCGTCGCGCTCGGAACGGAACCCGGTCATGCGACATATGCGCTCGAGGGTTCGATCTTCGTGACCGGCGCGGCCGTGCAGTGGCTGCGTGACGGACTCGGCATCATTACATCGGCGGCCGAGATCGAAACGCTTGCCGCGCAAGTCGACGACAGTGACGGCGTCGTTTTCGTCCCGGCGTTTACGGGTCTTGGAGCACCGTATTGGAATCCATACGCACGTGGAACGATCGTGGGCCTCACGCGCGGAACAACGCGCGCGCACATCGCACGGGCGGTGCTCGATGCGATCGTGTTGCAGACCGCGGAAGTCGTAAGCGCGATGACGCGCGACGCCGGAACGGCGCTCGGTGAGCTGCGTGTCGACGGCGGGGCGGCTGCAAACGATTTACTGCTTGCGCTGCAGGCCGACATACTCGGGTGCGACGTCGTCCGGCCGGCGACGCTTGAGACGACGGCGCTTGGCGCCGCGTACATCGCCGGCGTGGAGGCCGGCGTTTGGCGCGACTTCGATGAGGTGGCGCAGCACTGGCGCGTCGGCAAGCGCTTTCACTCAAAGATCATTGCGAGCATTCGTGACGAAAGGCTCGCAGCATGGCAACGCGCGATCCGAGCAGCAACGACCGCTTCGACGTCGTAATCATCGGCGGCGGCGCGACGGGTCTGGGCTGCGCGGTCGACGCGGCCTCGCGCGGCTATCGCACGGCGCTTTTTGAGGCCGGGGCTTTCGGCACCGGCACGTCAAGCCGCTCGACGAAGCTGATTCACGGCGGCGTTCGTTACCTCGAACAATTCCGGATCGGCCTCGTCCGCGAAGCGCTTGCGGAGCGCGCGATCCTCCGGCGCAATGCGCCTGACCTCGTCAAACCGATCGGCATCATCGTCCCCGTCCGCACCGTGTTCGAGCGCGCTTACTACGCGACCGGGTTGCGGATTTACGACGCACTGGCCGGACGCGCGAATCTCGAACCGAGCCGGACGCTCTCCGCGAGCGAGACCTTCGAGCATCTGCCGAACTTGCGGCACCAGAAGATTGCCGGCGGAGTCCGCTACGTTGACGCGCAGTTCGACGAGATGGGTTTGCTCGCGGCGCTCGCACAGACGGCACGCAACCTCGGTGCCGAGCTCCACGAACACGAGCGAATCGTGCGACTCATTTCCACGAACGCTCGCCTTAACGGCGTGATCGCACGCGCAGAGGGCGGCGAGGAACGAATCGTCTCGGCGCGTGTGGTTGTGAACGCTACCGGACCACGGTCGGATATCATCCGCCGCCTCTCGGATCCGAATGCCAAGCAGATGCTGGCACCCAGCCGCGGATCGCACCTCGTCTTCCCGCCGGACGTCCTCGGCGGTAGCGACGGCTTTATCATTCCGAAGACCGACGACAAACGCGTCATCTTCGCGTTGCCGTGGAAAGGGAAGACGCTTGTCGGCACGACTGAAGTCGCAGATGCGCCCCTCGACGATGACCCCAAAGCCTCCGATGCCGAGATCGATTACCTAATCGCGCATCTCAATCGCTACATCGAGCGTCAGGTCACACGCGCGCAGATCGTCGACACGTACGCTGGTCTTCGGCCGCTGATTCACGCGGGCGGCGGCAGGTCAGCCGCGCTTTCGCGCGAGCATCTGATCGAAAGCGACACACAAGGCTTGGTGAGCGTCCTCGGCGGCAAATGGACGACGTATCGACGCATGGCGGTGGACGCAATCGACGTTGCAGCGCGCAATGCGGACCTTCAAAAAGTGAGATCGCTAACCGAGGATTTGGTACTTTCGACCCCAAGATAGCCGCATGAAAATCGCCCTGTTCGGAACCGGAAGACTCGGAAGTGGAATGGCAGAGCGGTGGTTGAAAAGCGGCAACACCGTTCACGTTTGGAATCGCACCGCAGACAAAGCACGCGCGCTCGAATCGTTCGGAGCCAAAGCCTTCGAAGATCCGCTCGCAGCACTCGACGGCGTCGAGATCGTGCATATTATTCTTTCCGACGATGCGGCGGTCGACGGCTTGCTCGATCGCATTCTCGAGCGCATTCCAAAAGGTACGCTCGTCATCGACCACACGACGACGTCACCTGCCGGTGCGGCGGAGCGCGCCGCGCGCGGCGATAAGGCCGGCGTCGCGTTCTTGCACGCTCCCGTGTTCATGTCGCCGGCAACCGTACGCGAAGGTACGGGTTTGATGCTGGTTTGCGGTCCGGCAGCGCGCGTGAAGAAAGCCGAAGACCATCTGAGGAAAATGACGGGCGAGGTCTGGAACGTGGGCGAGGATCCGCGCCACGCAGCCGCATTCAAGCTGTTCGGAAATGCGATGATCGTAACGATCGTCAGCGGGCTTTCCGACGTCTACGGGATGGCTCGCAGCGTCGGCGTCGAGCCAAGTAGCGCGCACGCACTTTTCTCGCACTTCAAGGCCACGAACTCGATCGACATTCGCGGAAAGAAAATGGCCGCCGGAGATTTCAGGCCGTCGTTCGAGCTGACGATGGCACGCAAGGACGTGCGCCTGATGCGCGAGATGGCGGATGCCGCCGACGTCGAGCTGCACGTCTTGCCGGCAATTGCCGAGCGTATTGACGACCTGATCGCCGTCGGTTTAGGAGACCGCGATCTCGCCGTCATGGCGATCGACGCGGTTTCAGAGGCAGCTGCAGCCGGCTAGATAGCCGCCGTCTTCGCGAAGTTGTCGAGCAACAAGCCCGGACGCTGACCGTTGTGTATCGGGACGTTGTCGGTGACGACACGCGTTCCGTTCACCCACACGCCTGCGATACCGCGGCCATCGCGAATCAGACGGCTGTCACCACCCGGAAGATCGTGTACGCGGCGCGGGCGTGAGACGCCGATCGTCTCCGGGTCGAAGAGCAAGAGATCCGCGTGCGCGCCGACCGCGATCCGTCCGCGATCCCGAATTCCATAAATGTCAGCCGGCCACGACGTGATGCGCCGGATTGCATCTTCGAGCGTTAAGCTCTTCCGCTCGCGCACCCAGTGACCCAGCAAGTGCAGTCCGTAACCCGCATCGCAGAGGAATGTAAGGTGCGCGCCCGCATCCGAGAGCGCGATGATGCTGACATCGTCCTTGAGAAGCTGCTCGACTGCGTCTTCATCGTAATTGAGCACGTGCGCCGAGTACATCGTTGCCAAGTTCTCGTCCAGCGCCAAATCGAAAAAGACATCGAGCGGATCTTTGCGCTGGCTCTCCGCAACCTCAGCGACCGTGAAACCCTCGACCGAACCATTGCGCGTCTCGGCGACCGCTGAGATCCAAACGCGATTCCAATCCCCATAGAAGAGTTTCCCGCGCTGCCGCTGCGCGAATGCGTCACGTAGTGTCGCGCGAAATTGCGGGTCGGAGACTTTCCGGCGAACGATTTCGGGTTTACCGCCGCGCAGCTCGCTCCACAATTCGTAACTTCCGAACGGATACGCATTGCAGAGCGTGAACTCCATGGTCAACGGCTGGCACGAGACTTGCGCGTACATCGGATGGCCGCGGTCCGTTGCCTCGGTGCAGCGGCGCAGGAGGCCGTAGCAACGTTCGGGATCGGCGGTGCTGTGCAAAGCTGCGGCCCAAATCACCGGACGGCGCGTCGTTGCCGCCATCTCTTCCAGAAATTCTCCCGACGTGCCCGGACCGCCGGTAATCATGAAAACGCCGCGCCCAACTTCGCCAAGCGTGCCGATGAGCGTTCGAAATTCACGTTCGTCGGCCAGGCGCGACGGCATCGGCGCGCCGCCATCGCCGAAATGGCTATGACTTTGGGTCGAAGCGAGACCGATCACCCCGGCGTCGAGCGCTTCACTGAGCAACGCGCGCATCTCTGCGAGCTCGTCATCGTTTGCGGCGCGCTGCGAAGCAGCTTCTCCCATCACCGCAGTGCGCAGCGTCGAGTGACCGGCGAACACGGCCACGTTTGGAACGAAGCCTTTGCTGCGCAGCATCGCTAAATATTCCGGTATGCTCTCGAAGCTCCAATCGATCCCGTGCTCGAGTGCTTTGAGCGACATGCCTTCGACAACGGCAAGATTGCGTGCGATCAGCGAACGCAGCGCCGGCGGTGCGGGAGCAATCGTAAAGCCGCAGTTTCCCATCACGACCGTCGTCGCGCCGAGCGACGGCGACGGCGATGCACCCGGATCCCACGTAATCTGCGCGTCGTAGTGCGTGTGCACATCGACAAACCCCGGTGAGAGGACGCGGTCATCCGCGTCGATCACTTCGCGCGCCGGCCCGGTGATCGCACCGATCTGGGCAATGCGATCGCCTTCGACCCCGACGTCTGCACGATATTCCGCTCGGCCGGTACCGTCGACGACGCGTGCATCTTTGATAATTAGATCGTACATCTGCGCACCCTAAACTGGTATGCCGGCGATCGCAAAGCCGACGCCGACGAGGGTCGACACCGAGGCGATCACCGGAAGAATGATCGTGCCGGCAATCGTGGAGATCGAGAGAATCACGATTGCGACTTCAAGAAACGTGGCGGAGATCTCCAGTATTTCGTACGAGTGCACGAAGCGCTCGCTCTTGGAATCATAGGCGTCGGCTTGTTGCTCGTAGTCTCGCGCTTGGGCAAGCACCGTTGCTTTAGATTGATGCTCGTGCTGGACGACTTTGCGCAACGCCGCCGTTGGGTGCGCGCTCGTCGTGAGCGCGACGGTGTAAACATCTTCTTTGATCGATTTCGCTTGATAGTAACCGTACGCGTCGCTCGCGTGCGTGAACGCCAAGATCGCATTGTTCTTGGCGGTAAGCGCTTGATTCGAACGCTGATGGACGAGCAGCGTAACGAGCGCCGCCATCACGGCGATAACCGCAGCGGCAATCGGCGTAATCCGCGAGACGCCGTGCCTATCGTGGTGCTCGACCGCGTCCGCGACGACGTCCTTGTATTCGCCCAATCCGCTCCTATCGAGCCGGTGCCGGCTCCCCGACGACTCTGCCGAACCGGCTCGCGAACTCCTGCGGTGAGAGCGAGGTCTGAACGGCAAGGCGCGATAGCCGTGGCTCTTCAAGATCGCTCGGCTCGAGGCGGATCATGTATTTGCGCGCGACCTCGTACGATTCGGTCGTGACGTCGACCAGCCGGACCCGTATGCGACCGGTATTAGGGTCGGTCAGCTCCTCAAGCGTTACCGGAACCATGTGTCCGCCCGAAAGCGCGATCAATGCACCACTGCCGCCGGCTAACAGATGCCGTACCGCGCCGTAGCCGAGCGTGCGCGTGTACTCGACGTCGAACGGCACCGGCTTTGCGCAGCGCAGCTCGTAACCGATGTCCTTCGTGACGACCGTGTTGTCGAGACCCAGCTGCGAGAGCCGATCGCGGACGGCATCGCGCAGCATCATGCCGAGCGGGATGTCGGCGAGGCGTGTGTGACCGTATGCATCGCGCGTAACGTGTTCGGACTCGAGCTTCTGAATGTCCATGCGCTCGGCGATCCCTTCGGCGATCACCGCGACGCCGTGATCGGCGCCAAGCTGTTTGCGTTTGATGATCGAGCCGCATATCGTATCGACGACATCGTCGAAAAGAATCTCACTCCCGAACTCTTCTGGAATCACAGCGAGCGTCGCGCCCGCGGCCTTGCAGATTCCAAGTGCGAGCGCACCCGACTTGCGTCCCATCGTGACGGCCAAATACCAGCGCGATGCGGTCCGCGCATCTTCCATCAAATTTTCGAGGATGCCGGTTCCGACCGTGCGCGCCGTTTCGAACCCGAACGTCGGCGCGTTGTCTGGAAGCGGCAGATCGTTGTCGATCGTCTTCGGGACCGTTACGATTCCGAGGCGGCCCTTCGTCTGCGCTGCAATTCGCGCGGCGCCGTACGTCGTGTCGTCGCCGCCGATTGCGATGACATAGCGGACGCCAAGCTCGAAGAGCGAGCGAATACAGCGCTGCAGCGTCGCGTCGTCTTTGGCTGGGTTCGTTCGCGACGTGCGCAGATACGAGCCGCCGGTAAAATGAAGCCGCGAGACGTTTTCGATTGTCAGCTCGCGGACGTGGGAGATATCACCGTGCGCAATGTGCAGGTAACCGTCGTATAAGCCGATGACACGCAAACCGCTATTGATCGCTTCGATCGTCGCCGAAGCAATGACGCCATTGATACCCGGTGCCGGTCCCCCTCCGACCAGAATCGCAAGCGTGTCGTCGTTCATGTTTTTCTACACGCGGTTAGACCGTTGCGGGCACCTTTGAAACGACAGGATTTTGCAGGATGCCGAGCTTCTCGATCTCGAGTTCGATGATGTCGCCATCTTTGAGAAAGAGCGGCGGTTGGCGCTTGAAGCCGACGCCTTCCGGCGTCCCCGTCGCAATAACGTCACCCGGTTCGAGCGTCATGAAGTTGCTCAGAAACGCGATGATTTGCGCGCAGCTAAACACCATGTCCGAGGTATTGGAATCTTGCACGACACGTCCGTTGAGCCGCGTTTTGATCGCAAGCTTCTGCGGATTGCCGATCTCGGATGCCGGAACGAGCGCAGGTCCGAGCGGTGCGAACGTGTCGACCGCTTTGCCGGCGCCCCATTGACTCGTCTGCATTTGCAGATCGCGCGCGCTGACGTCGTTCATGATCGTATAACCGGCAACATACTCGAGCGCTTCGGCTTCGGTCACGTACTTGCAGCTCTTGCCGATCACGATCGTTAGCTCGTTCTCGTAATCGACGTTGCCCGGATTGTTGCGCGGCAACACGATCTGCGCGCCGTTCGCAATGAGCGAATTGCGATATTTCGGGAACATCGTCGGGACTGTGGGAAGCGGTTGTCCCGTTTCTTCGGCGTGCTTGCGGTAGTTCAACCCGATGCAAATAACTTTGTCGGGATCAGGAATGACGGGGCCGATCTCGACGTTTCCGCTGACAGGCTTACTGCTTTTCTCGCGCGTGGCCGCCGCGTCGAGCGCAGCCTTTCCACCGGCAAGCAACGCCTTGACCGAAAGATTGCCCTCACCGGCGATGTCGATAACCGAACCATCGCGCTCCGCGCCGGCGCGCCAGGAGCCGCCGCCTACTCGATAACTCACAATTCGCATGGCCGCCCCATGCGCCGAAGGTCGCGCCGTTCCCTATCCCCACGAGGCCCAATATCGTGTGGCCGAGTATGCCCCGGCATGGCCGTCACACCGGCTCCCAAGCTCGACTACGATGCGGCGCTCGCATATGCGGAACGGCACAAGCTGCACGCGCTCGTCGTCGCGCGCGGCGGCAAGGTCAGCTTCGAGTGTTACGGGCCGATGTACGCGTCGGATCGTCCTCACGCGATCTACAGCGGGACGAAAAGCTTCTGGGGAATCACAGCGGCGGCAGCCCAGGAAGACGGTTTGCTGCGCCTCGACGAGCAAGTTGCGCGAACGATTCCCGAGTGGGAAGAGAATCCGCGCAAAGAGCTCGTGACAATACGCGATTTGCTGAATCTCACGGCCGGATTCGGATTCGGCGGATTGGGCAACGCGGTCCCCGGGGCTGCGGCAGCGATAGCATTGCCGCTGCAAACGATGCCGGGCGCTACGTTTACATACGGCGGAATCGCTCTGCAGATCTTCGGTGAAGTGCTGCGCCGCAAACTTGCACCACGCACTATCGAGCCGCACGACTATTTGCGCGAACGTATTCTCGACCCGATCGGCCTCGAGATCCAGGCGTGGCGCAAGCTCAAAGACGGAACGCATCCGCTCCCGACCGGGGCGTCGCTCGGGCCGCTCGAATGGCTCAAGTTCGGGCAATTCTTGCTGGGGCGCGGCACCTATAAAGGAAAGAACATTCTAAGCGAAGCCTCCGTCACGGCGTGTTTCGAAGGCTCGCGCGCGAACCCGCGCTACGGACTCGGTTTTTGGCTCACTCCGTTTCCCGACGTTCCGGGGATCGTTTACGCCAGCGGATCAGGCGGGCAGGCGCTTTACGTTTTGTTTGCCTTTGACACAGTCGTCGTGCATTTCGGCCAGAGCAACTCGTGGAAGCACGAAACCTTCCTCAAAAAGTTACTGTCGCGGTCATAAACCGCACCCTACAAAACAGCGAGGAGCTAAATAGCCATGAGTACCACGATCGCGGCCTCGATGCCGCGGCTCGGCGACACCGCGCCGGATTTCGAAGCGGATACCACGCAAGGTAAGATTCGCTTTCACGATTGGATCGGCGACAGTTGGGCGATCCTATTCTCACATCCGAAAGATTTCACGCCGGTCTGTACCACCGAACTCGGCTACGTTGGCAAACTGCTCCCGGAGTTCAAGAAGCGCAACGTCAAAGTGATCGGTCTGTCGGTCGATCCCGTCGATTCGCACAGCGGCTGGGTGAAAGACATCGAAGAAACGCAAAACACAAAAGTCGATTATCCAATCATTGCGGATCCGGAGCGCAAAGTCGCCGGCATGTACGGCATGATGCATCCTGCGCACGATGAGGTGTTCACGGTTCGGACGGTTTTCGTGATCGATCCGAAAAAGAAAGTTCGGCTCATGATCACGTATCCGCAAACGTGCGGACGCAATTTCGATGAGATACTGCGCGTGATTGATTCGCTTCAGCTCACCGACAAACACTCGGTCGCAACGCCGGTGAATTGGAAGCAAGGCGACGACGTCATCATCACAACGGCCATCAGCAACGAAGATGCGGACAAACGCTTCCCGGGCTACCGGACCATCAAGCCGTACCTACGGATGACGCCCCAGCCCAAGTAGAAGCTCAGTGCCCTACTGGTGGCATCGAGGGCGGGAAGGATGAAACTCCTTTCCGCTCTCGCTATTTCTAGGATGCACCGTGATTGAGTTCGACCCGATCGTCCGCGACTGGTTCGCGCAGCGCTTCGGCGAGCCGACTGAGCCGCAGCGCTTAGGCTGGCCCGAGATTCGCTCTGGCCGCGATGTGCTCATCACGGCCCCGACCGGCTCAGGTAAGACGCTGGCTGCCTTCCTATTGTGCCTGGACGAGCTGGTGCGGCGCGCGCAGACGCCGGCCGGCCTCCCCGATCAGACCCTGGTCCTGTACGTTTCTCCCTTGCGCGCGCTGACCAACGACGTCCGCCGCAATCTCGAGACGCCGCTCGGCGAGCTGAATGCGCTTGCGAGCGAGCGAGGTATCGGGCTCGCGCCGATCCGCACCGCGGTACGCACCGGCGACACGAGCGAAAGCGAGCGCGCCAAGATGCTGCGCACGCCGCCACATATCTTGGTGACGACGCCGGAATCGTTGTTCATCTTCTTGACGGCCGAACGTTCGCGCAATCTGCTGCGCTCCGTCGGAACGATCATCGTCGACGAAATTCACGCGCTCGCCGACGACAAGCGTGGCTCGCATCTCGCACTGACATTGGCCCGTCTCGATCATCTCGTCATGTCGAGCGGCGGAAGTAAACCACAGCGCATCGGGCTCTCTGCGACGGTAAAGCCGCTCGAGAGCGTGGCTGAATATCTCAGCCCGAATGCGACCGTCATCGATATCGGTCACCGCCGCAAGATGGAGCTCGCAGTCGAGATTCCGGGCGACGAGCTCGGCCATGTCGCGAGCAACGAGATGTGGGACGACGTCTACGATCGCATCTGCGAGCTGATCGGGGCCAATCGCACGACGCTCATCTTCGTTCCGACGCGGCGCATGGCCGAGCGGGTCACCTTCGCGCTTACGAAGCGTCTCGGGCCGGATGTCGTCTTGCCGCATCACGGCAGTCTTTCGCGACCGGCACGTTTCGTCGCCGAGCAGCGTCTGAAGGCCGGAGAGATTCGGGCAGTCGTTGCAACGGCGTCGCTCGAGCTCGGCATCGACATCGGAACGATCGATCTCGTCGTTCAGCTCGGCTCGCCGCGCTCGATCGCGACCGCACTGCAACGCATCGGACGTTCCGGTCACTGGGTCGGCGCAACACCGAAGGGCGTACTCTTCGCCCTCACGCGCGATGAGCTGATCGAATGTGCAGCGCTCGTGCGCTCGATTCGCATCGGTGAGATCGATGCGCTGTGCATTCCACCGCAGCCGCTCGACATTCTCGCCCAGCAAATCGTTGCTGCGTGTGCAACCGACGAATGGAACGAAGACGCGCTTTTCGCGCTCGTTCGCAGAGCTTATCCGTACCGCGATCTTTCGCGGGCAGAGTTCGACGAGATCGTCGCGATGCTGGCCGACGGCATTGCGACGTCGCGCGGCCGCAGCGGCGCATTCCTCCATCACGACCGCGTCAACAAGATCATGCGCGGACGGCGCGGTGCGCGACTTGCCGCCATCACGTCCGGCGGCGCCATCCCCGACGTTGCATCCTACGCGGTGATCGCCGAGCCCGACGGCACGACGATCGGCTCGCTCGATGAAGATTTCGCCGTCGAGAGCATGGCCGGTGACATCTTCCTGTTAGGGACGACGTCGTGGCGGATCAAGCGTGTCGAACAGGGTGTCGTGCGCGTCGAGGACGCGCAAGGCGCGCCCCCGTCGATTCCGTTCTGGAACGGTGAGGGTTTAGGACGCACGGTCGAGCTTTCGCGTGAAGTCTCGAATTTGCGCGAAGAGATTGCGCGGCTGTCGGCAAGCGACATGACGGCGGCGCACGCGATGCTGATGGAACAGTGCTCGCTCGATGAAGGCGGCGCGGCGCAAGCGATTGCGTACGTGCAAGCCGGCAAAGCGATTCTTGGCGTCGTTCCATCCCAAGACACGATCGTCGCCGAGCGATTCTTCGATGAAGGCGGCGGGATGCAGTTGATCCTGCACGCTCCGTTCGGAGCGCGGATCAACCGCGCATGGGGACTCGCGCTACGCAAGCGCTTCTGCCGTTCGTTCAATCTCGAGTTGCAGGCGGCTGCGACCGACAACGGTATCGTTCTCTCACTCAGCGACTCGCACGCCTTCCCGCTCGATGCCGTCTTCGAATTTCTCAAGACGGCGAGTGCGAAGGAAGTGCTGACGCAAGCAATGTTGCCCGCGCCGATGTTCGCGTCACGCTGGCGATGGAACGCGATGCGTGCGCTTGCGATTCTGCGATTCACGGGCGGACGCAAGGTGCCGCCGCAGCTGCTGCGCATGCGCTCGGAAGACCTGATGGCGGCGGTGTTCCCGGATCAGGCCGCATGTCCGGAAAATCTCGACGGACCGATTCGCATCCCGGATCATCCGCTGGTCCGCGAAACGATCGACAACTGTTTGCACGAAGCGATGGATCTCGACGGTTGGGTTGAGATTCTCGGCCGGCTCGAACGTGGCGAGCTACGCACGGTTGCGATCGACACTCCCGAGCCCTCGGCGTTCTGTCACGAGATTCTCAATTCGAATCCGTACGCATATCTCGACGATGCACCACTCGAGGAACGTCGCGCCCGCGCCGTCACCCTGCGCCGCACCATGCGTACGGCAGTTGACGGCAGCGACGGCGTCGGCATCCTCGACCCGGCTGCAATCGCCGAAGTCATTGGGGAATCGTGGCCGGTCGTCCGCAACGCCGACGAGCTGCACGACGCACTGCTCTCACTGATCGCGGTTCCGCCGCACGCTGCGTGGTGCGCGTTCTACGACGAACTGGTCGCGCAGCGGCGCGCAGCAACGCTGTGGTTCGGCGAGCGCGCGTTCTGGACGAGCGCGGAACGCCTCGACATCGCACAGCGCATCTATCCAGAAGCCAACCTCGATCCGATAATCGACGCCGTGCCGTCGTCGCGTCCGCTTCCCGAAACGAGCGAAGCGGCGTTTGCGGAACTCATTCGCGGCTGGCTCGAAGTACTCGGACCAGTCACGATCGCAGAGCTTGCGGCAAAATTCGGTCGTCCGGACGACGTCGTCGAGATTGCGATCGCACAGCTCGTCGGCGAAGGTCAGGTTCTGCCCGGACGCTTTAGATCACAGGAAGAAGACGAGTGGTGCAATCGGCGGCTGCTCGCGCGCATCCATCGGATGACGCTCGGCAAGCTGCGGCGCGAAATTGAACCGGTGACGTCGGCCGAGTTCATGCGCTTTCTCGTGCGTTGGCAACACGTTGCGCTGGGGACACGCCTGCACGGCGTCGAGGGGACGCTGAACGTCATCCGGCAGCTGGAAGGCTACGAGATTCCGGCAATCTGGTGGGAGACGCAAATTTTGCCGCGCCGCGTCGCCGGCTACAAACCGGAATTCTTGGACGAACTTTGTCACACGGGCGAGGTGATGTGGGGACGGCTCTCCGCGCATCCCTCTGTCGACGCCGTCGATCAGGAAGGACGCAAGAAGCGCATCCGTCCAACGCGACTTGCGCCGATTGCATTTTTCTTGCGCGAACGTGCCGAAGACCTGATCGTCGGCGGCGACGGTGAACGCGCACCGCTTTCGGGAGGCGCACGCGAAGTGCTAGCCGCGATCGACCGCTGGCGCGCACCGTTCTTCAACGATATCGTTCGCGAAACGGGACGTCTGCCGGCTGAAGTCGAGGAAGCGCTCTGGGAGCTTGCAGCTGCGGGACTCGTCAGCGCCGATCGCTTCGATGCGTTGCGTTCACTGATCGACAGCAAACGCCGTCTCGGCGAAAAGGGCTTACGTCAACGGCCGCGTTCTGCGGGCGGACGCTGGACGCGGCTGCCGGTCCTCACCGGCGAATCGCATACGCTCGAAGCCGAAAGCGCTGCGCACATGCTGCTCGCGCGCTGGGGGATCATCTTCCGCGACATCGTGGCGCGCGAGATCAACTTGCCGCCGTGGCGCGAGATCCTCTGGCAGCTACGGCGCATGGAAGCGCAAGGCGAGATCCGCGGCGGACGATTCGTCGCAGGCTACGTCGGCGAACAGTTCGCACTGCCCGAAGCGCTCGATGCGGTCCGCGCGGTTCGTCGCAGCGCGCCGAGCGGCGAAGAGATCACGCTCGCACCGAGCGATCCGCTGAATTTGATCGGCGTGATTCTCCCAGGCTCACGCGGCGACGCTGCTGCAGCGGGCCGCGTTCGTTTGATCGACGGCGTTCCAGCCGAGCTCGCACCCAGCGACGTCCGCTGGCTGCCGAACGCCACTGCATCAGCCTAGATTGCGACGCGGTGGTGGCGCGATGCCCCGCCTGTTCCCTCGAACTCGCTACACTCTCAGCGTGAACCCGTCGTCACCGGCGTTGCAATCTTGCGAGCCCGGCGGTGACGGTCGGCGAAAATCGAGCTTGAAGTGCAAGCGCGATGAGCCGGCGCCCGCGTCCGACGAGCGTTTGAAGTCGTAGCCGAACGTATATTGCTGTCCGGGTGCGAGCGGCGGGATGCCGCGATTGTCGACCTTACCCGTCCCACCGAGATCGATGTCGACGAACTGCAGTACGTTTGAAGCCTGTTTGGCTTTACCGACGTTCTGGACGATGCCGCTGAGATGATAGATGGTGTTTCCGGCTTGCACCGAGCTGCTCGCAATCCGGACGGAGATGATTGCCGGATCGGCCCCGCTGCATGCCGTGTTTTGCGCGAGAAGCAAGGTGCCCAAAAGTACAGTAAGAAGCATGGGTCGCTTATACCCGCATGGAGAGATTTGAAGGCTTCCCCCCACGGGGGCTCCGTTTTCTACGCGATTTAGCCAAAAACAACGATCGCGCGTGGTTTTTGGCCCGCAAGCACATCTACGAAGAAGATTTGCTACTCCCGATGCAGAGGCTCGTCAACGAGCTCTCCAATCGCTTCGAGCGTAAGCGCATCCCGGTATACGGTGATTTGCGCCGCTCGATTTTCCGAATCTATCGCGACGTGCGATTCAGTAAGAACAAGCTTCCGTACAAGACGCACTTTGCCGCGTATCTTTCACCCGACGGCGGACGACATACGCCGGGCGGACTTTACATCCACGTCACGCCGAAGGAACCGTTCCTCTCACTCGCTTTCTACGACATGCATCCCAAACTGTTGCAGCGTTGGCGCATAGCGATGTCCGAGGATCCGAAAGACTTCACCAAGGTGATTCGCGCGCTGAAACGCACGAAGCTGGAGCTCATTCATCCCGACGACGAAGACGATTCGTTGCAACGCATGCCGCGCGGCTTCACACATCTGAACGATACGCCGCTCGGACCATATTTTCGCTTGCGGAACTTTCTTATCCACGACGACCTGCCGGTCAAGATGCTCAGCTCGCGCGCACTCGTTGAGCGCTCCGTTCGATTCGTCGAGCGCTGCTTGCCGCTGCTGGCATACGGCTGGCGCCTGGCTGCCGAGAGCTTCGAAGCAACCGGCTACGACGACTTCGGTTGAGCCGCGGTTAAATTTCGGGTACGGAACAAGCCCAGCCCCAGAAATCTCTGTTAGGAACTTAGTATGGCTGTTCGCTTGTTGGCCGCCCTGGCGGCGTTCATTTGTCTGCCGACGATAGCGCTCGCGCAGGTAGCGCCGCCCGACGGTATGGCGCCCCAACGTGCGCCGATGTATGCGCCCGAACCCGGGTCGCAGTTCAATGGAACGATGCTGCAAAGCATTAGCTCGAAAACCGCACACGTCGGCGATCAAGTCGTGCTCGTCAACGTGGACTCAGTCGACGGCTCGATAACGGGCGCTCGCATGTTCGGACGCGTTGCTGCCGCGCAGCACGCGGGTCAAGGACAGAGCGGACAGGTCTATCTTTCTTTTGATACGTTGCAGCTCTCGAACGGTGCGATCTATCCGATCGCCGGCGAGGTGACGCGCGTGAACGTCAAAACGACGAACAACGGCGCGAAGGAAGCCCTTGGCGCGCTCGGCGGCATGATCGTCGGAAACATTCTCGGTAAGTGGATCGGCACGAACGCCGGCGGATTTCTTGGCGCTGCGGGCGGCTTTCTCATTGCGAAAAACAATCGCGAAGACGTCAGTATCCCGGCCAACTCGAGCGTGAACGTGCGTCTCGTCCCGGCGCGTCCGCAAGAACAAGAACGCGGCAACGGCTATCCGCCGGCCGAGCCGCAGCCGCAAAACGCTCCGCCGCCTCCGCCGAACGCGCCGCCGCCGGAGAACTCACAAACCTTCCGCTAGGTTTTACGGCTCAAGGCGGCTCCGGATAGAATATCGGACGCAATCTTACGCGGCACGTTCTGGCCGCCGCCCGGCGTACCCAAGAACACAGCGTCTTCGACGACTCTTTTTCCACGCAGGATCGTCGTTGAAGGCCAGACCGCTGTTTCGTAACCTTCCCACGGTGTGTAGTCCGATTCGTGGAGGTTCTCTTTCTGAATCTTTCGCGAGGAACGCGGATCTAGAATCGTTATATCCGCGTCGCTCCCGGCCGTGATAGCCCCCTTGCGAGGATAAAGCCCCATTATGCGCGCTGCATTCGCTGCGATCACGTCGACGAAATGCTCAAGCGTACATTTTCGTTTCGTAACCATCTCGGTGTAGACGACGCTTACGCGCGGTTCGACACCGACATTACCTCCGGTCGTGTCGTCAATTTGTTCGCGCGCAATCTTCACCGAATAGGGCGTGCACACGCCGTCGGTCGACATCGTACTAAGCGCTCCCGACCTCGTTATCGCGTCCCAGAGCGCTACTTGATCCGCACCTGTCTTAAGAGACGGATACGTGTGATAGATCTGTCCGTTCGGACGCTTGTAATCCTCACTCGTGAATAGGGCGAATTGGTGGAGCGTCTCCCCATATATTGGAAACCCTTTAGCCCGCGATTCCTCGATCGCATTCACGCCCGCGGCTGCGCTGACGTGCATGAGATAGAGCGCGGCGCCTTCCACATTTTCGGCAAGCCGTATCACGCGCCGGAAGGACAAATCTTCGGAGAGCGCGCTGTGCACTTCAGCCATATTGGAGAAATGGCCGCGCCCTTGCGCAAAGAGCTTCTTGTACATATGCATGACGAGATCGTCGTCTTCGGAATGGATGCACGCGAGGCCACCATTGCCGGCGAGCTGCTGAAGCACTTCCCAGATGTCACCGAAGTGCAGCTTCCAGTTCTTACGCGCCGGCCGGACGTCCGTCGTGTAGATCTTTATAGTAGGATATCCCGCGCTAATTGTTTCCGGAATTTGTGCGATGACGTTCTCGGGAACGGCACCGTGAAGCGTGACGTGAAAGGCATAGTCGCAATGGCACTGCCCGCGAAAGTCACCCTCTCTTCGTTCGATCGCGTCCTGTAGCGTTAGCCCCTCATCCCAAACGGCGAAATCAATAATCGTTGTGGTACCACCGTAAAGTGCCGCTCGGCTGACGACCTCTGATCCCGCGCTGACCGTCCCTACCGGTGTGCCCCACTTGCAGTGGATGTGCGGATCGATTCCACCGGGGATGACGATTTTGCCGGTTGCCTCGATCACGGCATGCGCTTGATCATTTCTAAACGTGCCACGCGCGCCAACTGCAACAATTTTTTCCTGGTGTATGGCGACTTCGTAGTCACCGACTCCGCCTGGTGTCACGACTGTATCGCTGCGTACGATCAGGTCAAGCACAACATTTCTCCCGAGGAGAGGCTCAGCGCAGCCTGAATCATACTTGGATGCAAGCCTTGAGAACAAGGGGCACGACTGATATCATCGGCGGCGCGCTTATGTTTTTGATCGGCACCGGGGCTGCTTATCAAGGCACTTCGTATCAAGTCGGAACGCTCGAGATCATGGGGCCCGGCTTCTTTCCCGTGACTCTTGGAGTCGCGCTTGCGCTCGTCGGTGCCGCAATTGCGATCAATGGGCTGCGTACGCGTACGTCACCCGGAACGATGGAACGCCCGGAATGGCGCGGCTGGATCGCAATTATCGGCGGCGTCCTCGCCTTCGCGATCGTCGGAAAGCATCTTGGACTTGCGGGCGGCAGCTTTTCGGTCGTCCTGATTTCCGCACTCGGCGATCGTCAGAACACGCTCAAGGATGCACTCCTCCTCGCGCTGGCGATCGTCGTCGTTTGCATACTTCTCTTCGCCGTTGCATTGAAGGTCGAGTTCCCGCTTTTCAGTTGGCAGTAGGCGACAATGCACCAAGCCCTCACCGATCTGCTCTACGGGTTTAGTGTCGCACTCGAACCACATAATCTAGTCTGGTCGCTTTTTGGCGTCCTGATGGGCAACTTGATCGGCGTTTTGCCCGGTATGGGCGCGCTCTCCGCGATGTCCCTCTTGCTGCCGCTCACCCACACGATGCACGCCGTACCGGCAATACTGATGCTGGCCGGCATTTTCTACGGATCCCAATACGGCGGTGCGATCGGAGCAATTCTGCTAAACATTCCATCGCACGCTGCGCACGCGGTAACTTGCATCGATGGATATCAGATGACCAGGAACGGCAAGGGCGGAAAGGCTCTCGGAATCGCGGTCATCTCTTCATTTTTTGCAGCGTCGGCCGGCATCACGGTCATGATTTTTGCATCACCGCTTCTCGTGAAGCTCGCGTACAAGTTCGGGCCGGCGGAAATCTTTTCGATCATGATGTTCGGTCTTCTCACCGGCGGGACGATGGCAGGCAAATCCCCGCTCAAAGGAATCGCGATGACGATCCTCGGCATGATCATCGGTCTGATCGGCACGGACATCAATAGCGGAACGCAGCGATTTACCTTCGGCTTCATCGATCTCAGCGACCGCGCCGACCTCGTCGCGCTGGCGCTCGGATTGTTCGGAATCGGTAATTTTCTAAGAGGCATAAATCGAACGGTTGTTTCCGCCTCTAGAGTCGCGGTTCGGTTGCGCGATCTCCGGCCGTCGCTCGCGGAGTTAAAACAAGCATTCTTACCAATGCTCCGAGGCACATTGATCGGGACGATGTTCGGTGCGATGCCCGGAACAGGCCCTGATATCACAACTTTTGTGGCATATTCGGTGGAGCGCCGTATCTCACGCACGCCCGAACGCTTCGGAAGCGGCGCAATTGAAGGCGTAGCCGCACCGGAAGCTGCGGCACACTCGAAGACGCAGGTGGACTTCATCCCGACGATGACGCTGGGGATTCCAGGCGATGCCGTGATGGCGCTTATCCTCGGCGCGCTGCTAATCCAAGGTATTCAGCCCGGCCCCCAGCTCATTACCGACCACGCCGACATTTTTTGGGGACTCGTAGCGAGCTTTTGGATCGGCAACATCTTGCTGGTGGTGCTCAATATACCGTTGATTCGCGTGTGGGTGAAGCTGCTTCAGGTACCCTACCGCTTCATGTTCCCTTCCGCGTTGTTCTTCATGTGTGTCGGCGTGTACACGACGAACAATTCGTTATTTAACGTATACGAGTTGCTATTTTTCGGGATCGCCGGCGCAATCTTGTTAGCACTCGATTTTCCGCCAGCGCCGATTTTACTCGGTTATATTCTCGGCCCGCTCGTCGAAGAGAACGGACGCCGTGCGTTGCTGCTTTCGCACGGCGATCTTCGAATATTCTTGCAGCATCCGATTAGCGAATGCTTTGTGATTTTGTGCGCCGCGCTCATCGTCTCGCAAATCTTCGTAGCGGTTCGTGATGCGCAACGCCGTCGATCACAGATCTTTCCCTGAACCGACAGTCAGGGCGTTCTCTCAGGATTTTCCTCATTCCTTTTTGGACGAAAAGCGATGTAAAATTGATGGAACCTTGCGCGCCCGAAAGGCGAGTAACATGGCCATGAATACGTTGAGCGTCGTCGTTCCCGTCGCAGACTATCAAGATCTCGTTCAGACTCCAGCTGCGATGCCGCCGAAACGGCCTGCCAGCATCAAGGGAAAAACCGTGATTTGCCTGCCTAACTGGAAGGCAATATCACCGCCCTTTATGGAGGCGTTTGCAAAGCGTCTCAACTCGGATACCGATGTGAAGGAAGCGATATTCCATAATCCTGATTGGCAGTTCACGCATCCCGAGCGTGTTGCCAAGATTGGTCCGGAGATCGATCAGCTCGCACACGGCATAGATTTGATGACATCCGGTGTCGCCGATTGAGGCGGATGCACGCTGTGGAGTTGCCACGCATGTGTCGAGTTCGAAAAGAGGGGCATCCCCGCGACGGTCATCGTCACGGATGTCTTTGAGACAAGAGCCCACCAACTACTAACCTCGCTGGGATATCCGCACATCCCGGTGCTCGTAACGGCCAACCCGGTAATCTACCTCGATGATCCGGGAATCCACGAGCGTATCGATACGCTTCTGCCGGAATTGGTCGCGTCGTTCGAGGCGCAAAAGTGACCAAAACGGTCGACGTACCGGTTAGCTCCGCGGAAAATCCGTATGAGGATTTCTTTCAATACGCCGTCGACAACCATTGGACCGACGGCCTCCCGGTAATACCACCGACAGCCGACCGTATCGAACGCTTCCTGGCGACCGTTGACCGGGATCCGGACGAGGTTTTTTACATCATGCCGCCGCGTAAAGGTCCGTGCACGGTGCGTGGCATCGCAGCAAACGCGGTGATGGCAGGATGTTTGCCGGAGTATTTTCCGACGGTCGTTGCGGCCGTGGAAGCGATTGCTGATCCGCTTTTTCCGCTCGGAACGCTAGTCGGTCTTCGCCCCGAAACGCCTTTCTTCATGATCAACGGACCGGTGCGCAAGGAGATCGATCTCAACTGCGCACGCGGGGCGCTTGGACCGGGATGGCGCTCGAATGCGACGATCGGACGGGCCATGCGGCTCGTGATGATCAACATCGGCGGCTTTTCACCGGGAGGCTACGCTCGCACGTGCTTCGCGTCGCCCCTCCAATACACGTTCTGCACGGGCGAAGACGAAGAAAGTTCAGCCTGGGAACCATTCCACGTCGAGCGCGGGTTCAAGGCCGACCAAAGCACGATCTCCGTCTTTCGCGTGACGTCGTACATCGGGCTTCTCGCACCGCTGGATTGGGATCAATCACCTGAAGGTCTCTTGCAGCACACTGCGCTCTCAATGGTCTCGTTGGGTAACACCGCACTTTACGCAGGAAGCTTGTCCGCCGTCTTGCTCTTCAATCCGGAACGCGTGCAGCTCTTGGCTGACGCCGGCATCTCTAAGACGAAAGCGAAAGAGATGATCTACGAGTACACGCTGTTACCGACGTCGTTCTTCCGTAGTAGCGACATCCCGTTCTTGGAAAAGAAGGGACGGATCAAAGACGGCAAGGTGTCGCTGGTTGATACACCCGAGGATATTTATCTCGGCGTCCTAGGTGGAACGGGAATTCATACCGTGTATCTTCCCGGATTTTCGCACGAGCAGATTCCCCATGTCCCCGTTACAAAGGTCATCGCACAGACACACTAACCGATTCCCCCACATCGGAGAAATATATGTCCGAGAAGCGATTGAACCGAAGCACCGCTTTAGGTCTTATCGGCGGCGCAGCATCCCTCATCGTGGCATCACCAGCATATGCAGATTCCTTTCCGAGCGGCCCTGTTCGCCTCATCGTTCCCTTCCCGCCCGGCGGCGGTGCGGACGCGATGGCGCGCATCATCGGCCCGAAGGTAAGCCAGATCGCCGGTCAGGACTTCGTAATCGAGAATCACGGTGGAGCGAACGGAAATATCGGCGCGGAATTGGTCGCACGAGCCAATCCGGACGGATATACCGTTTTGCTTGCGACAGCAAACTGGACGATCAGCGAAAGCATTTACAAAAGCCTTCCGTTCAACGTTATTAGCGATTTTGCACCGGTCGCGTATCTCGCACGCACGCCGAACATCATCGCGCTCAATCCTTCGTTCCCGGCCAAGACGCTGAGGGACTTGGAAGCGCTTGCGAAGGCGTCGCCCGGAAAAATCAACTATTCGAGCGATCAAGGCGGCCCGCTGCGTCTCGGCGTTGAGCTGCTCGCCAGCGATACCGGAATCAATCTCATGAACGTACCGTACAACGGCACCGCCGCCGCGATCCTCGGAGCATTGCGTGGTGATGTCGCGATCGTCATGGCACCGGCTCCCGCCATTCTGCCCTACGTAAAATCCGGCAAGCTCAAAGCGCTCGCGGTATCAAGCACGGAGCGGCTCAAATCGTTACCGGATGTGCCGACGGTCGCCGAATCGGGCGTCCCGGGCTTCGATGTGAATCAGTGGTACGGAATCGTCGCGCCCGCAAAGACGCCAAAGGCCGCCGTCGATTCGCTCAACGCAATTTTCACCAAAGCCCTGCGCGCTCCTGATCTCGAGGGACCTCTGCGCGACGCCATCTTGATTCCGGTTGGGGGCTCGCCGCAAAGCTTCGCGGAGTTTGTACGAAACGACGTCGCAAAATGGGCGAAAGTCGCCAAGGCCGCGAACATTCCACTGAGCTAGCATGCTGAGCATTCGCCTCAATGAGCTGACCGCATCCGACATCGTTCGAGCCGTACGTCGCGGCGAGGTCACCTGCGAATCGATAGCACGAGCCTGTATCGAGCGAATCGATGAACGTGAAGATGCGGTGCAAGCTTGGGAATACATCGATCGCGAGGCTGTTATGCGGACTGCGCGATCTCTCGACGTCCGCGGAGCACGCGGCATTCTTTCGGGAGTCCCGTTCGGCGTAAAGGACATCATCGATACCGCGGATATCCCGAGCCAATACGGTTCACCGATCTACGCCGGCCATCAGCCGAAAACGGACGCAGCGTGCGTCGCACTGAGCCGTAAGGCAGATGCCGTCCTCCTAGGTAAGACGGTCACGACGGAATTCGCGAATCGTCACCCGGCACGAACGCGGCATCCACTTGACCCTGCCCGAACGTCAGGCGGCTCATCGAGTGGCTCGGCCGCGGCTGTGGCCGACATGATGGTTCCCGTCGCCCTCGGAACGCAAACGACAGGTTCGACCATTAAACCCGGTTCGTTTTGCGGAGTGTTCGCTTATCGCCCGACGTTTGGCACGCTCACCTGTTCCGGCGTCAAACAATCCGCTTGGTCCCTTGACACACTCGGTATTTATGCGCGATCGGTCGAGGACATTTCGCGTTATCGAGATGCGCTGCTCGGACGTGAGCGTGAAAGCGAGTTAAGTAAAGTACTCAAGCCTCGCATCGCTTTTTGCCGAACGCACAAATGGGACGAGGTCGAGCCCTCGACGCGCGCGCTGTTCGAGGAGGCTGTGCTTCGGTTGCAGCAGGCAGGTATCGACGTGCGCGACGTCACGCTTCCCACAGCATTCAACGAGATGGAAGAAGCGCACAAATGGATCTCCAGCTATGAGTTTACACGCAACTACACCTGGGAGATCGAGAATCACTGGGATCAGATTAGCGAGACGTTGCGGAAAGGACGACTCAAGAACGGCCTAAGCTGCACGTTCGAGCGCTATTCGCAAGCGAAGCTTCACGTCGAGCAAACGCGCGGGATGCTCGATGCGATCTTTAACGACTACGACGTCTTGCTCACGTCGCCCGTCGTAGGCGAAGCTCCCGTCGGCTTCGGCGACACCGGAAATTCATCGCTCTGCGGAATGTGGACGGCTCTTCAGGTCCCCGTCGTCACGATACCGGTGTTTCGTGGGCCCTCAAATTTACCGATCGGCGCACAAATCATCGCGCGACGCAGCAACGACGAAGCGCTGTTTGGGATTGCGGACTCGATCTACAGGATTCTGACGTAGGCTACGGTTTCGAAACCGCGACCCACGAGCGGAAGTAGCCGGCATCCTCGATTGAGAACGCCGGCTCCGCGATTCGCAGCGGCGCAAAGCAATCGACGGCAACGGCCAGCTCGTCCGTCGCCTGTTTTCCGAGCGAGGCTTCAACTGCACCCGGTTGCGGACCGTGGATTGCGCCCGCTGCGTGCAGCGTGATCGAACGCTCTTCGATGCCGCGGCGGCTCATAAAGTTGCCGCTCGCATAGTAGATGATCTCGTCGCAATCGACGCTAGCGTGATTGTACGGAGCCGGGACTGCTTGCGGATGATAGTCGAATAGCCGTGGCGCGAAAAGAATAAACGCTGCACCGGCGGCTTCGAAAATGACGTGCGTCGACGGCGGTTGATGCAGCTTGCCCGTCACGGGCGCATAGTCGTCGGCATTGAAGGCGACCGGATAGCAGTATCCGTCCCAGCCGACGACGTCGAAAGGATGATTCTGGACGACGTGAATCGCGGTGCGTCCGCGCGCACTGATGCGTACTTCGAATTCACCTTGTTCGTCGTGCGGCTCGCGTAAGACCGGCGCGCGAAAATCGCGTTCGTAGTATGGTGCATGCTCTTTGAGCTGACCGAACGGATTCCGGAATTTTGAGGGGATCTCGATCGGCCCACTACACTCGGCGACGAACAGCTCGGTCTTGTTGCCCGGCTGCAAACGATACGCAACGCCGCACGGGATGATGAGATAGTCGTGCGCGCGATACGCGATTTCGCCCAGCGGCGATTCCAGAACACCGTTGCCGGCTTGGACGAAAAGCAGCTCGTCGCCGCCGGCGTTGCGGAAAAAATAGTCCATCGGTTTCGAGACCGTCGCAGTCGAGATCACAATGTCGTCGTTGCCGGCGAGCGGGACGCGGCCCTCGACGGCGTCCCCTTCGGCTTTCACGCGCGCCGTGAACCAGTGACGGTTCTTGAGCGGATCGTTGGGCATGTAGCGCACGAACGGACGTTCCCAAGCGCGCACGTCGAGCGTTGCGGTCGGTGGCCGTACATGGTATGCGAGCGAGTAGATGCTTTCGAAGCCTTTGGTCGAGATCAGCTCTTCGGCATACAATCCTCCGTTTGGCTTGCGGAACTGCGTATGGCGCTGCGCGGGCAGCTTGCCCTCTCGAACGTAGAACGGCATGGCCTGCGGCTTCGGCGCAGCTAGGTCAATAGCTTGTCGGGCGTAATCGGCAATTCGCGCACACGCACACCCGTCGCGTGATAGACCGCGTTTGCGATCGCGGGTGCCGCGCCGACGATGCCGATCTCACCAATGCCTTTGACGCCGATCGGATTGATGTGCGGATCTTCCTCCGGTACGATTACGACCTCGATGGCCGGAACGTCGGCGTTCGTCGGAACGAGATATTCGGCAAGGTTTGCCGTCATGATGCGGCCGCTGCGCAAATCCGTGCGCGTGATCTCCGTCAGCGCGTTACCGATGCCCCACACGATGCCGCCCATGTATTGATTGCGCGCCGTCTGCGCGTTCAGGATGCGCCCGGATGCAAACGCGCCGACGAAGCGCGCGACGCGCACCTGGCCGAGATCCGGATCGACATGCACTTCCGCAAAGTGCGCACCAAACGCGAGCGTCGCGAATTTTTTCTGCGAATCATCCGGCTTCTTTGCATCCGAAGTTCCGTCAACGCTCGCAACGCCGGCCTTGCGCAAGATCGCCGCGTAGGCTTCCGGCGACGTCAACCTATCCGGAGAGACGTTGCCGAGCGCCGCGACCCTTGTGCGCGCGTCATCCGCCGCGAGCTTGATCGCGGTCCCGACGCTCGCCGTCAGCTGCGAGCCGCCGGCATTCGGCGCGATGGGCATCGCCGTATCGCCAAGTCCGATCCGAACACGCTCGACGGGGAATCCTAACGTTTCGGCAGCCACCTGCGTGAACACGGTATAAGCACCCGTTCCGATGTCGACGCCCGCGCTGTTCACGAGCGCCGTTCCGTCACGGAAGATGCGCACGAGTCCACCGGCTTCGCTCCGATTTGACGGATAGACGGCGGTCGCGACGCCCATGCCGACCAGCAGGTTGCGGTCGCGCATACTGCGGACTCTTGGATTGCGGCGGCTCCAACCGAAGCGCTGGGCGCCTTGCTCGTAGCACGCACGCAGCGATTTGCTCGAATAAGGCAATCGCGAATCCGGGTCGGTTTCCGCGTAATTACGCAAACGCAGCTCGAGCGGATCGATCCCGAGTTGGTACGCGAGCTCATCCATCGCCGATTCAAACGCAAAGGACCCGCTTGTCTCGCCGGGTGCTCGTGTAAAGGTCGGCGTCGCGGTGTTCAAGCGAACGAGCCTCTGAGTGATGCGCGAGTTCGGAACGTTGTAGAGCATGACGCTAAAGCGTCCCGAAGGCTCGGTGAACTCATCGAACGTTGACGTGTGCGACGTGACCTCGTGGATTTGCGCCGCAATCTTGCCGTTACGGTCGGCGCCCAATGCGACACGTTGAATCGTTTCCGGCCGGTGTCCGACCGAGCTGAACATCTGCGGTCGCGTCAGAACGAGCTTGACCGGACGATTCGTAACCTTCGCTGCCATCGCGGCCAGAACGACGTGCGACCACGGCGTGCCCTTGCAGCCGAAACCGCCGCCGATGTACGACGAGATCACGCGCACGCTTTGAACCGGAAGTCCAAACGTGCTCGCCAAGACACGCCGGTCACCATCGACGCCCTGCGACGCGTTGTAGACCGTGAGCTTGTCTCCATCCCATGTCGCGGTCGACGCGTGTGGTTCCATGGGATTATGATGATAGATCGGCGTGCGATACGTCCGATCGAGCTTGACGGCGGCCGACGCGAAGGCGGTGTCCGCGTCGCCGCGTTTCAAATCCGCCGCATGGCCTTGGATGGCTTTGGGCGCGTAAGGAGTTCCGGCTTCGATGCGCGTTGCTACGGGTTGCGCCGTATACTCGATTCGCAGCAGAGAGGCGGCATGAGTGGCGCGCTCAAACGTGTCGGCTACGACAACTGCGACGGGTTGGCGGTCATAGTAGACGATGTCATCCTGGAGCACGCGCAAAACGCGCGCTTGTCCGTTTGGCTCGGCAATGTGAACGCGCGGAGCATTTCCGTGCGTCAGAATCACGATCACACCAGGTTCTTTGCGTGCTTGCGACTGATCGATCGAGACGATCTTGCCGTTGCCGATCGTGCTCGTCACCATCACCGCGTACGTAAGACCTGCGATCGGAACTTCCGCCGTGTATTTCGCCCGGCCAGTTACCTTGAGCGCGCCGTCGACGCGTGCGATGGGGTCGCCGACGAGTTTGCTCATGCGGCGCTCCCGGATACCGTTTGCAATGCGCGGACGATCGCGCGCTGCGCGAGCGGTATCTTGTAGTCATTTTGACCGTAACCGCGCGCGCCGCGAAGCGCGCTCTGCGCGGCTGCAGTGAAAACGGCTCGCGACGGAGTTTGACCTTGCAGTGCGCGTTCGGCTTCACGCGCGCGCCACGGGACGGGCGCGACGCCGCCGAGCGCAATCCGTGCGGCGCGGATCTGTCCGCCGGAGATGTCGAGACCCGCCGCCACCGACACAAGCGCAAATTCGTACTGGCTGCGATCGCGCGCTTTCAAATATGTCGAATTACGGGTGTACGCGGCGAGGGGAACCTCGACCGCGGCGATCAGCTCACCGTGCGCAAGCGCCGTCTCGCGCGCGGGCGTCGAACCCGGCAACAGATAGAAATCAGATAGCGGCATCGTCCGCTCACCGGCCGAACCACGCAAGTGCAGCATCGCGTCGAACGCGACCAGTGCAACCGCGAGGTCCGAGGCGTGCACGCAGATGCAGCGGTCGCTGCCACCCATGATTGCGTGCATGCGATTGACGCCTCCAAGTGCCGAACACCCTGTCCCGTCGGAACGCTTGTTGCACGCGGTCGCGACATCGCGGAAGTATGCGCAGCGCGTGCGCTGCATGATATTGCCGCCGATCGTCGCCATATTGCGAAGTTGCGGTGATGCGCTCTCGAGCAAGGCTTGCGAGACGGCGGGAAGGCCATGCACCACGGCTTTCGCGTCTGCAACATCGCTCATTCGCGAGAGCGCGCCGATGCGAACGGTCGAATCATCGGCGTCGATGTGCGCGAATGGCAGCATCGTGATGTCGACGAGCAGGGACGGCATGACCGCGTCGTCTTTCATCAGGTCGACGATATTCGTTCCGCCTGCAATGTACGAAGCGCGCGGATCGCCCTCAACCGTCGCGATCGCAGCGCCGGCCGTACCGGCGCGCGCAAATCGGAAAAGATTCACGCGTGACGCCCCGCTTTGCGAATCGCGTCAACGATATTGGGATATGCGCCGCAGCGGCAGATGTTGCCGCTCATCCACATGCGAATCGACGAATCGTCGCTCGTGGGGCGACGTTCAGACACGAGACCGACCGCAGAAACAATCTGCCCCGGCGTGCAATAGCCGCATTGGAAGCCGTCGCTGGAAAGAAACGCCGCCTGCATCGGATGCAACGACTCCGGCGAGCCGAGACCCTCGATCGTCGTAACGGCTTTTCCCTCGGCCATCACGGCGAGCGTCAGGCACGCGTTGACGCGGCGGCCGTCGACCAGGACCGTGCACGCGCCGCACGTGCCTTGATCGCAGCCCTTCTTGGTGCCGGTCAATCCGAGGCGTTCGCGCAGCGCATCGAGCAACGTGACGCGCGGCTCGAGAGCGAGCGTGTGTGTCTCGCCGTTGATTTTCAGGCTAACGGGAATCGGGCCGGGGCCCCGCTCTTCCAGCGGCTGCTCGGCTGCCGGCGCGAAGTCGGGACGTACTCCGGCGCTCGCCGCCAGCGTTGGAACAGCGGCACGAACGATGAACCGTTTGCGGCTTATTCTGGGAAATTTCACGGAGCTTGGGCGGTTATTACCCCGAAAGTGTCCGAGAGATACGTCGTGACGATACGGTGGTCGCGTAGTGCCCCACGTGCCGCGATGTAGCCGTCCGGACGAATCAACACATATTGCGGTTCACCGTCCGCGCCGAATGCGCGAAAGACGCTTCCAGCCGCGTCCAGCAGCTGCGCGCCCGCTACCGAATCATCACGCGCAACGATTTGTACGTCGACGAGATCGGCGTGGACTTGCATCGCAAGGAGCATCTCGTGAGTGAACTGATCGCGCCGGTATGTGAACACGAGCATGAGGTGACGCAGCGTCGAGAACATCGCGGAGACTGTTGTTTCCGTTCCGTCGAGCGTTCGAATCAACGCCCCGTCGGGAGCGTGCGAGCCCGGACCAGGTTTCGGCGTCGCTGCGCGCATCACAATCGGGCTGCGATCGTAGATGACCGGCTGCTCGACGAACGCTGCGATGCGATCCCGAGGCGAACGCACTTTGCGAACGAGCTTGGCTGCGATTGCTTCACGTTCGGTCGCGTATGAATTGAGGACCGTTGCGAAGGCTCCGTGCCGATACGTGAGCGCGATCTTCCATGCGAGATTTTCCGCATCTTGGATGCCGGCGTTCATCCCTTGCGCACCGAGTGGTGAATGCGTGTGGGCTGCATCACCGGCGAGGAACACGCGTCCCTTTGCCATCGTCAACGTGCGCCGCTGATTCGTGACGAGCTGTGAGATCCAGACCGGATCTCCGTAGCTGCGCGCTTGAATTCCGGCCAGATACAACGCCGAGCGGAAATCATCGAGTGTCGGCAGGGATTCAAACCCTGCGGCGCGTTCGATGATCACGCGCGTGAGATCGTTCGGCAACGGAAAGATCGCGACGAGGTTCACACTCGTTTGATGAATCGATACGGCGTCGCGCGGAAAATCCGCGTCGATCTGCAGATCGCCGAGCGCGAAGCTCTCCGAGACTTGCTCGCCGGAAAACTGCACGTCGAGCAAATGTCGAACGGTACTGTTCGCACCGTCGCATCCGACCACGTACGAGTATTCGCCCGATGTCTCGCCGCTAGGCCCGCGAAAATGCACGCGGACTTTGCCTGGCTCTTGTTCGAGATGCACGAGCCGCACGCCACGCTCGATTTGGGTGCCGGTGCGGACCGTCAACCACTCACCGAGAATGCGCTCGGTCTCGCTCTGCGGTACGGCGAGCAAGTCGAGCTCCTGTTGCACGATCGCCTTTTGCGGCGTATGCACGAACACTTCGCGATAATGCAAGCCGCGCTCGACCAAGAGCGCAGCAACCTCGATGCGTTCGAAAAGCTGCATGCTCCGACGCTGAATCGCGAGGGCACGCGACTCGCGCATCGGCTCCGGCACCCAGTCGACGATGCGAACGGGTACGCCGTAGCGCGCAAGCTGAATCGCGAGCGTGAGTCCGGTAGGCCCCGCGCCTACGATTAGGACGTCTGCCATTACCTCAGCCCTTCCCGGCCGAGGTTAGGTTTTCTTAGGTCCCGTAGCGGCGCTGACGCCGTTCGAAATCTGCGAGCGCGGCCATAAGGTCAGCTTCACCAAAATCCGGCCACAAGGTCTCGGTCCAAGAAAACTCTGCGTAAGCCGACTGATACAGCAAGAAGTTGGAGATTCGGCGTTCGCCACCGGTCCGAATGACGAGATCCGGATCGGGAAGCCCGGCCGTATAGAGACGCGTTGCGATCGTCTCGTCGTCAATCGAGGCTGCTGTTCGCACGCCGCGCTCGACCTCGCGCGCCAGCGCGCGTACTGCGTCTGCGATTTCACGCCGTCCGCCGTAATCGATCGCAAGGTTGAGCGTAATCCCTGAGTTGGTCGACGTCGAGGCGCACAGACGTTCGAGCGCTTCGCGCGTTGCAAGCGGAAGCGCCGCAAGTCTGCCGCACAGCCGAACACGCACGCCGTCGCGAATGAGATCGTGCACCTGTCCGATTGCCGCAAGCCGGCACAGTTCCATGATGCCGCGCGTCTGATCGGCCGGCCGCGACCAATTCTCTTCCGAGAACGCAAAGACGGTCAGCACCTCGATGCCCGCGCGCGCAGCGGCCTCAACCGTGCGACGCAGCGCGTCGACGCCGAGCCGGTAGCCGTCGCTGACGGGAAGACCCTTGGACTGCGCCCAGCGGCGATTGCCGTCCATGATGATCGCGACGTGGCGCGGTACGGTCGTTGTCATGTAGCTGAAGCCTTCCGAAGAGTCGCCGCGGCGTGTTCGTGTACGTCATTGACGAGTGATTCGAGCTCATCGACGTATGCGAGGAAGCGCGCACGGCCGGTGCGAGTGATGCGATAAATCGTTTGTGGACGGCCACGGTCGCCGCGCACTCGGCGCGCATCGACGACTCCCAGTTCACGGAGGGCAAAAAGATGGCGATTCAGGTTTCCATCGGTCAGTCCGCACGCGGCTTGCAAATCTGCGAACGAAAGACCATCCGCGTTTGCAACCAGGCACGTGCAGACCGCGAGCCGTCCGCGCTCGTGAAAGATGCGCTCGAGCCCAGTATAGGCAAACGGCGCTTCCCTCATACCCAGAACTCCGCGCGATCGCGCGCCAAGCACCATCCGATGATGATCTGCCCGAAACCGAAGCCGAGCGGCATGACCCACCACGCGAGTGAAAACACCGAAAACGGTAAGAGCAGCGCGATCGAGATAACACCGAACCCGCCGGCGACCGTCATTACGCTCGCCGGAACCAGCGTACGCGACGCAAACAAACCGACCGCGTAGGCGCCGTACCAAATGCCGGGCAGAAGATTCCAGGCGTTGCCGGATGCAAGCGCGAGCGTAAGCGTCCCACCAAAGAGGAGCGACGGCAGAATCGCTACCGCGGCGATACGGCTCTGCTCGACCGCGTGGCGGCCGTGATTGCGCAAGAGCCAAAAACCGACCGCGCCATAGTTGAACGCGAGCGCGACGGCCAGCGTCGAGAACCAAATCGTCTCGTATACGCGCAGCTCCTGAGCCGTCGTAGGGTGCGGGGCCACGAGGCCCTGGAAAGCGCCGGCCACGAGGCAGACGATTCCGCTGGCAATTGCGGCGGCACCCGAAAACCCGGGAAAGCGCTGTACGCTCGCGAGGCGCAGACGGACTTCGGCCAAATCTGCCGCTGCTTGCTGGCGATCCACCCTAGCTTTGTAGCACAAAGCCAGGGGGACCGCAAGCTAAATCGCGATTTCTTCCTCGGCTTCGAGCCGTGCGCCGATCGCGATTATTGCACGCCCGAGTGCAACGAGTACGCCTGCGAGACGATGTCGTCGTTTTCGAACGCCGGAATTTGCCGCACGGGCGAGTCGCGCGCGACGTGCTTCGTCGAGCAACGCTTCGCGACGCTCTTCGCCAAGTGCGGAGAGGGAATGCGAAAACATCTCCGTGCCTTTCATGAGAACGCAGTAAGAAATACTCTGCTGAAGGCAAGAGCCGTGAGCGCTATGCGCTCATGAAAAAGCCTCCAGCTTTTCGCGGAGGCCCATCGTCAGTCTAAATTTGAGCTAATAGACTGCGGAAAGCACCCGCGAAAGAAGATTCGTGCCGAACGGAACGCCGTAATTGAGACAAGTCGACATCGTATGTTACCTCCTTTCTTGGTGTGCGTATCAGGCTATCAGAGCGAGTGCGTAAAGTCAACCCGGACTAGTGCGCCGTCCAGCCGCCGTCGATGGCGATAGCGGAGCCGGTAATTGATTTTGCTGCGTCCGTGCACAAGTACGTAATGAGCTGCGCAATTTCGTCGGGCATGATGAAACGCTGCGTCGGCATGTTGACGAGAAATGCACGCTTGAGCGCTTCCTCTTCCGTGATTCCGCCGTAGGAGCGCGCGAGATCGGCCGCCTGACTCTTCACGAGATCGGTAAGCACCGCACCGGGGCAAACTGCATTCGCCGTCGTCCCGATCGGTGCGCCTTCGAGCGCCGTCGCTTGCGTGAGCCCGATGACACCATGCTTCGATGCGACGTACGCGGGCTTGTATTCCGTTGCGATGATGCCTTGCACGCTCGCGAGGTTGACGATGCGTCCGCGGCCGCGCGCCTTTAAATGCGGCCAGACCGCCTTCGTCATGTTGAACACGCCGTCCAAATCGATCCCGCGTACGAGGTCCCACTTGTCGTCCGGAAACGATTCTATAGGACTAATAAATTGAATGCCGGCGTTGTTGATCAGATGATCGATCGCACCGAAATCTTCAGCGACCTTTGCGATGACACGCGTAATTGCCGGGCGATCGGTGACGTTCAATGCGTACGCGCGGGTGACGACGCCGGTCTGCTCGGCAACCGAGCGCGCGGTCTCGGATGCGAGCTTCTCGTCGATGTCGAGCAACGCAATCGCAGAGCCGGCTTTTGCCAGCTCGAGCGATGCGGCCGCACCGATGCCACGACTCGCGCCTGTTACGACGCTGACGCGGCCATCGAGCGTTATAAAGCTGCTAGCCGTTCTCTTTGAGGACGCTGATGATTGAGGCGAGGACATCGCTGGCCTCTTCGGATTTGGGTTGGCATGTCCCCGCGCCGAAATGACCGCCGCCGCCGTGCTCGAGCAACAGCTCGCCGACGTTCGTCTTGCACGTGCGATTCAAAATGCTGTGCCCGACTTGAATGCTCGTGAACTGTTTGTTGAAACCGTCGGCGACACGTATCGACACGTTCTGTTCGGGAAAGAGCGTGTATATCAGAAAGCGATTTCCGTGCGGTAATTCGCCTTTACCACGAAAATCGGTGACCACGACGTTGCCGTCGGCTTTCGAGTTCTCTTTGAGCGATTCGAGAAAAGCGGCTTCTTCGGCTCGCAGCTTTACGACGCGTTCCTGGACTTGAGAATCCTTGAGCACGTCGTCTGCGTTCTTGTGCTTGACCAGCTCCATCACGTGCCGGAAGTACGGACGGAAATCGGAGAGACCGGTGCGCGGATCGAGCGTGTAACCGACGAGAATCCAGCCCTTGGGCGAAACGATGTCGTCACGCGTCAGCTCGGCTGCGTCCATGCGATCGGTCGCTTCGAGCAAATTCTCGTAGCGCGCAAACTTCGGCGACTTATAGTGATTCGCGATCACGCGCGCTGCACTCGGTGCCACGTCGTATGCACCCGCAAAATCATTCCATGATGCATCGGCTTGACTGATGTGGTGATCGAACCACAATCCGGCACGTTCGTCGAACGGCAAGTTCGCCAGGATGTCGTTTTTCGTGAGCGTAGTTTTGCCGTCTTGTACGTCTTTGGGATGCGCGAAATCAACCTCGTCGATCTGTTCGACTTCGGAGAGCAAAATCGCACAAGTCAAGCCGTCTAGATCGGCTCGTGTTACTAGCCTCATAGGGCGCACCTTCGCTAATCAGGTAATGGCTCCTTATGGCTCTTGAGGTCGACCACGTCCGCCGTTCTTTCGGCTCCGTCCCGGCAGTAAGAGACGTTAACTTTTCGGTGACGTCCGGGACGACGTTCGGGCTGCTCGGACCCAACGGCGCCGGTAAAACGACGACGATGCGTATGATCCTCGGCATCCTCGTCCCCGACGGAGGCAGCGTGCGTTGGCGCGGAGCGCCGATCGATCGCGGCAGCCGGCGGCACTTCGGCTATCTGCCCGAAGAACGCGGACTGTACGGGAAGCTGAAGGTTAAGGAACAGATTATCTACTTTGCGCGGCTGCACGGTTTGCGCGCGTCCGAAGCGGCCGAAAAGGCCGATCGCTGGATCGCGGATCTGGGGCTAGCCGAGTACACCCAGCGACCCTGCGGCGAGCTCTCCAAGGGCAACCAGCAAAAAGTCCAAGTGGCGTGCGCTGCGGCGCACGGTCCCGACTTGCTCATCCTCGACGAACCGTTTTCCGGACTCGATCCCGTCAATGCGCAGACGGTCTACGAACTGCTTGAAACGTTGCGCAAGAACGGGACGACGCTCGTGCTCTCGAGTCATCAAATGTGGCAGCTCGAAACGCTGTGCGACAGCTTTTGCATCATCGCGGACGGAACTGCACGCGCCGCCGGTACGCTCGCGTCGTTGCGGTCCACTTGGCCGACACGCACGATCGTCATTCAACCTGATGACTCGCGCCTTCGTCACGTTTTCGAGATGATGAACGATGCGGAGATTTTGCCGTCTGCGGACGGCGAGCTGCGCGCCCGCGTACCGAGCGGTACAGATTTCGCCGCAGTGCTTCGCAATCTCGTTGCGGCCGCACCAGTGACGCGCTTCGAGCCGCTCGAGCCATCGCTCGAAGAAATCTACCGCCGCGCGGTTACGGAGACGGCGTAGCATGTTCGCAGATTTCGGACTCGTCTTTTCCGCCGAATTCATCTGGCGCATTCGCTCGCGGCCGTTCCTGATCGGCACCGGGATCGGCGTGGTCATGATCGCGGTCTTTTCGGTTTTGCCGGCGCTCATGGAGCGTGGCGTCTCGAACTCAGGCAAACATATCGGCGTCACCGGGACGTCCTCCGTACGTTCGCAAGCCGAGGACCTCTTGGGCGCCGACAACTTCACGATCGTAGACGTCGACACCGCGCCGGCACAGGTGACGCGTGCGTTTCTTCACGAGCACAGCGACATCGCAGCGCTCGTTGATGTCGAGAAGGATCAAGCCGGCTTGCGTGCCGTCGTCTATGCGGACGATCCCGGAACGTTTCCGGCAGCGCGCATCACGCGCAATCTTGCGCCACTCAACATCGCGCTGGGAACCGGTATCCCGGCCCAACTCGTCGAGAAATTCAGATCGATCCGGATCGACGTGCGAGGAGTCGGCGGCCGATTCGACAATGCGACGCGGGCCGAAGCAACCCGCGGCGTAACGATGTTTCTCGTTTTCGTCCTCTATCTCATCACGCTGCTCAACAGTCAGATGCTGATGGCTTCCGTCGCGGAAGAGAAAACGAGCCGCATCGCAGAGCTGCTGGTCGCTGCAATCTCGCCCGCCGCACTGCTGGGCGGCAAGGTGCTCGCGACCGGTCTTGCGGGAATATTGCAACTCGTGATCTGGTCGCTAACGGAGATCATCGTCGGCACGAAAGCCGGCGCAATCGAAAACTTCCAAGCCTTTACCAGCGCGATTACACCCGAGCTGGTCATTGTTTTCCTGATCTTCTTCGTGATCGGCTTCTTGGAATATTCGCTGCTATACGCCGCCGCGGCGTCGCTCATCAGCCGCACCGAAGATCTGGGTTCGTTCACGT
Source organism: Candidatus Baltobacteraceae bacterium (assembly GCA_036489885.1). NCBI lineage: Bacteria > Bacillati > Vulcanimicrobiota > Vulcanimicrobiia > Vulcanimicrobiales > Vulcanimicrobiaceae > Vulcanimicrobiaceae bacterium. The sequence goes on along the minus strand of DASXEW010000003.1, from coordinate 817,723 downwards.
TTCCACTGGTGTTACCGGTGATCGCGGCGTTTTTCATCGCGCAGTTCGCACTCGAAGCTCCGAACTCGCAAACGGTCGTGGTGACGAGCTTTATCCCGCTGCTCTCACCGTTCGTGATGTTCACGCGTTATATGGTCGCGACGATTCCGCTCTGGCAAGTCGGGATAGCGGTGCTGCTCAACATCGCTGCGCTTGCCGTGATCGTGCCTTTTGCCGGAAGGCTGTACCGTGTAGGGTTGCTCCTGTATGGCCGCCCACCGAAACTTTCACAGATTTGGACCGTGTTGCGGACGTAGTCCGTGACCAAGCTCTTTCCGATCCTCGCCATCACGTTCGTCGACGTATTGGGATTCACGTTGTTGATCCCGCTGCTTCCGTATTACGCGGAGCATTACGGCGCGACGCCTTTTGTGGTCGGCGCCATCGTCGCGACGGTCGCGGTGTTCGGTTTTCTGGCCTCTCCGGTATGGGGACGAATCAGCGATCGCGCCGGCCGGCGCGTCGTCTTGATCGCTGCGCAGTGTATCTCCGTATTGTCGTACGTCCTGCTCGGAATCGGAGGCTCGCTGGCGATGATCTTCATCGCGCGCGCGATCGAGGGAATCGCGGGGGCGACGATGGGCGTCACGGGATCCTATGTTGCGGATCTCACTGAACCGAAGGACCGGCCACGCGCGTTCGGTCTCGTCGGCGCAACATTCGGTCTGGGATTCTTGTTCGGGCCGGTCATCGGTGGTCTGCTCGTACGCTACGGATATCCCGTTCCGTTCTTCTGTGCGGCCGCGCTGCAAGTCGTCACGATCGTGCTGACGGTCGTGATTTTGCCCGAGTCGCACCAACCTCCCGAACACCCGCCGACGCTGCGTGACATTTTCACGTCGCTAGCGGAGCCTGCGTTACGTACGTTGCTCTTACAGGTGCTCTTTTTCGCGCTGTTCTTTACAATGTGGGTAACCGTTTTCGCGCTGTTCTCGGAACGCGTACTCGGTTTCGGACCATCGCAAACGAGCCTGCTCTACGCCGCATTTGCCGTGATCGGCGTCAGCGTGCAACTCTTCCTGATCGGCCGGCTTACCGACCGGTTCGGTCCACGGAACATCTTGCTCACGGGGCTAACTCTCGGCGTGATCGCAATGTCGTACGTCGGGTTCGTCCACGATTTGCCGACGTTTTTTATTACACTCGTCTTATGGGCACTCGCGAATTCATTCGTCCGGCCGACGCTCAGTGCGCTCGTTTCCGATTGCGCACCGGCCGACCGGCGCGGAACGATCATGGGCGTGAACGACTCGCTGAACTCGTTCGCGTTTATCCTCGGACCGCTCGTCTCGACGAGCATCCTCACGATCAACGTGCATTACGTCGGCATCCTTCCGGTCATGTGCGGGCTGGTCGCAATTGCGATCGGCGTAACGCAACGGCGGCACGCAATCGCATGAGCCTCATTCTCGTGCCGACCCCGCTTGGCAATTTGCGCGACATCACGCTACGCGCGCTCGACGTGCTGCGCGAAGCCGACGCGATCGTCGCCGAGGATACACGGGTCGCGCGACGGCTTTTGAGCGCACTCGACATTTCCGCTCCGAAACTCTTGCACTACGACGAACATTCGGCGCGCAGTACGCTCGAAGCGATCGTTGAACGGGCGCGAACTGAAAAGGTAGCAGTCGTAACCGATGCCGGGATGCCCGGCGTCTCGGATCCGGGAATCGAGCTGGTGCGCCATGCGCGTTCCAGCGGCATCAGCGTTGAAGTCCTGCCGGGACCGAGCGCATTCGTCGTAGCCGCGGTGCTTTCGGGATTCGATCTCGGACGGTTTTCATTCGAAGGTTTCGTACCGCGGACGCAACGCAGCCGTCGCGACGCGTTTTCACGCGCGCTCGCTTCGTCGCTTACGACGGTCTGGTACGACGCGCCGCATCGCATCGCGGCTACGCTCGAAGCGCTGGCCGAGCTCGCGCCGCGCACGCCGATCTTTGTTGCGCGCGAGCTGACGAAACTGCACGAGCAGCACTTGCGCGGCACGGCCGCCGAAGTGCTCGCGGCCCTCGAGAAGCCCGTCCGCGGTGAGATCGTCCTCGTGGTCGGTCCGGTGAGCATCGACGCGACGCCGGCTGCTCCGTCCGACGACGAAATCGATCGCGCGATCGACAAGGCGCTCTCAGCCGGCCACTCGGTCACGGACATCGCGAAGGATCTCGCGGCGAGGGGCCTCGGCGAGCGGCGCGACCTCTATGCGCGGGCCTCGCGACGAAAGCAAGCGAACTGAGCGCGCGATGACCGACCCCAAAGCGCGCCCGCCGTTTTATGTCACGACCCCCATCTACTACATCAGCGGCAATCCGCACATCGGGCACGCCTATACCGAAGTTGCGGCCGACGTGATGGCCCGGACCGCGCGCACGTGCCGCCAGACGTTCTTTCTGACCGGCACCGACGAGCACGGCGGCAAGGTCGCGAATGCTGCGGCGCAAGCCGGCTTGAGTCCCAAAGCGTGGACCGATCAGTTGATCGAGCGGTGGCAAAGCCTGGCATCGACGTACGAGATCTCGTATGACGATTTCATCCGCACGACCGAGCCGCGCCACATTTCGGCATGCATCAAAGTCTTCGAGAAACTCAAGGAAAGCGGTGACGTTTATCTTGGCACGTACGAAGGTTGGTATTGCACCAACGACGAGACGTTCTGGCTCGAATCCGAGCTGATCGACGGCCGTTGTCCGAATCCCGAATGCCGCCGTGAAGTGCAATGGGTCGCGGAAGAAAATTGGTTCTTCCGCCTTTCGCATTATCGCGACCGTTTGCTCGCGCACTTTCGCGCCAACCCGAATTGGGTGCGGCCGCAGCGTGTTTACAACGAGATGGTCTCGCTACTCGAAGAGGGCTTGCACGATCTCTCGATCTCGCGTGCAAATCTTGCGTGGGGAATTCCCTTGCCGTCGGGCGGCGTCATGTACGTGTGGTTCGATGCGCTTTTGAACTACATCACGGCGCTCGATTGGGAACATGACGGTGCACGCTTCAAAACGTTCTGGCCCGCAAACGTTCAATTGATCGGCCGCGAGATCGCGCGCTTTCACACGATCATCTGGCCGGCAACGTTATGGGCGCTTGGACTCGAAGAGCCGCGACTCGTCTACGCACACGGCTGGATCACGGTCGAAGGCGAGAAGATGAGTAAGAGCAAGGGCAACGTCATCGATCCGTTCGAGGTTGCCACCGAGCTGGGCGCCGATTCGATCCGGTACTTTCTGATGCGCGAAGCACCATTCGGAAACGACTTCTCGATCTCGCGCGATAAATTCCGTCATCGGCACAACGGCGACCTCGGCAACGATCTCGGCAATCTCTTGCGCCGTTCGCTCGCGATGCTGGCGCGTTATCGCGAGAGCATCGTCCCGGCCGCGGTCGAGTCGACGCTGGCGGAACGTTTCGCCGGGCTCGGCGACGACGTACAAGCCCGCATCTTCGAGCTAGATTTTCGCGGTGCGCTCGATCGTATTTGGGAACTGGTCACCGAGCTGAATCGCGCGATCGAAGAGCACAAGCCATGGGTTCTTTTTAAGGAAGGCCGCGACGTCGATCTCGATGCCTTGCTCTACGAACTGTGCGAAGGCTTACGCTGGCTCGCGCTTTTACTGCATCCGTTCATCCCGGAAAAATCCGAAGCGATGTGGTCGCAGCTTGGACTCGAAGGCAAGCCAGAAGGCTCGTGGAGCGACGAGCTGACATGGGGACGGCTTGCAGCTGGGACGGTCACGCGTCCGGGCGATGCGCTGTTTCCGCGAATCGAGACGCCCGAAGCCGGCGCCTAGTTTCCGTTGTCTGAGTCCGGGAATCGACCCGGAAAATACGTACGCAGCAATCGGTGTGAGCTGATAACCGCCCACTGGGCCGGTGTCGGCGACCAGCCCGGCTGCGGGGGCGGTAACGGAAAATGCGACCAGTTATTAGCAAACGGGTCGTTTCGCCGCGTGTAACAGATGGGCCAATATACGGGACCCGTATCGAAGCCGCCGTCGCCGAAATTGATCTGATAGTTGACGTAATAGCACTCGCCGCCGGCAACTGCAAAATAGCTTTGCGGCGAGAGTATCCCTTCGCCGTGCGTCAGCAAATAGTTGATACCTGAGATGTCGAGATGGGCATGCTTCATCGTTGCTGGAGGCGCCGTCGACGTGACGTGCGTGGGATCGTTGGCGGCGCGCGCCGCATCGATCGTTTCCGTGAAACGCTCGGTCATTTCGTTGAGCTGCGCTTGCGTCAACCTGTTCGGATTCGTCTTGGGTACGGCGATGCGCGCCACAACCTGCGGCTTGTTGACGGCGATGTGCTCTTTTGCACGCGGAACGACTTTCGAAATCTCCTGCGGCGCCGAGCGCGGGACCGGAACGGTGCGTGGAACCAGTCGCGTCACGGGCTGCGGCTTCATCGGCTCCGGTTTCGGCTCCGGTTTCGGCTTCGGCTGAGGCGCCGTTCGCTTCTCGATCGTGATCGAGGTTGAAAGCGCGACGTCTTTTTCTTCCTTCTTCTCCACCTGTTGCAACAGCTTGGCGATCGTGGTGCGATGAAACATCGCAAGGCCACCGAACAGCAAATGCAATACAAACGAGACCACGACTGCGATCTCGAGGAGACGGTAGCTGCGCTTCTTGATGTCGGAGCGGGAAATCATCTGAACTTTAGCGTGGTTCGGCACCCTCGCGCCGAAGCGCCTCCGATAAACAAGCGGCCTTTGCCTTAAAAGAACCTGGGAATGGGCACGGATTGTTGCGAAGCGGCTCTGAGTGATCGACACGCACGCACACATCCACGATCCTCAGTTCGACGAAGACCGCGACGACGTGCTCAGGCGCGCGCGCGACGCGGGCGTCGAAACCATCGTCACGATCGGCTGCGATCTGGACGACAGCGAGCGAGCTATGCAGCTTGCCGACCAGGCCGGCCTGGCATGGACCATGGGCGTCCATCCACACGAAGCAAAGGATGCTCCGGCCAACCTTACGGAGGCGTTTGACGCGCTATTGGCACGGGCTCCGGTCCAGCCGCGGGCAATCGGTGAGACCGGCCTCGATTTTCACTACGATCATAGTCCGCGTGACGTACAGGTGAAAATCATGGAAGCACAGCTCGCGTATGCGCGCGTCCGGGACATGCCGCTTGTCTTTCATCAACGCGAAGCATTTCCGACCTTCGTTGAAACACTGCGCAAGCACAAGTTCGACGGCATGCGCGGAATCGTGCACTGCTTCAGCGGGACGGCCGCCGAGGCGCGAACGCTCACGAGCGAGTTTGGTTTTTTTCTCGGAATCGGCGGCGTGGTCACGTTCAAAAACGCGGATCGATTGCGTGAAGCGGTGAGAACGGTCGGCGTCGAGCACATCGTACTCGAAACGGATTGCCCCTATCTGGCTCCGCAACCGAAGCGCGGCGAGCGCAACGAACCGTCGTTCATGAGCTACACGCTCGACCGCTTGTGCGAAGTACTGGTCTACGATCGTATCGAGCTGCTCGGCGTTACCAGCAGAAACGCGCGGGAATTGCTCTCCCTATGACTAAGCAGGTCGCCTTGCAAAAAGGCACCGCGGTCCGCGAGATGTTCGCGGCGATCGCACCCCGCTACGACACCGCGAACCGCATTCTCACCGCCGGCGTTGACGAGTCGTGGCGGCGCCGAGCCGTGCGCGAGCTTGCAGCGCCGCCGGGAGGAACCATCCTCGATTTGTGCACCGGCACCGGCGATCTGGCTTTTCATCTGCTTCGCAGAGACAAAGCGATGCACGTGACCGGCATCGACTTTTGCGAGCCGATGCTTTCCGCTGCGCGCGAACGCGCCCTGAGTGAAGATCAGCAGCATCGCACGACGTTCGTTTGCGGCGACGTGCTGGAGTTGCCGTTTGAAGATGTATCCTTCGACGGCGCGACGATGGGTTTCTCGATGCGTAACGTGGTCGACATTACGGCCACCCTTCGCGAAATCCGCCGCGTGCTACGTCCCGGCGCGCGTTTCGTGAATCTCGACGTTTCCAAAGCCGGCAACCCGCTGATCAAGAAACTGTTCGATATCTACTTCTACCGGCTCGTTCCGCTCATCGGCGGACTCGTTGGCGGATCGCGCGCGGCATACAGCTATCTGCCGCAGTCGCTCACCAACTATCCGGACGCCGAGGGGTTAGCCGCGCGCTACCGCGACGCCGGGTTCCGCGACGTGCGCATTATCCGTCTTGGAATGGGCGCGATTGCAATCCACGTCGGGGTCGCACCGTGATCGAACCCCGTAGTGCGAGCGAGCGCGATCTCTACGCGCTCGTCGAGGATTTCTTCAGGCACCGTTTTCAAACCGACAATCCGTTAATCACGGAAGCAGTGCGTCGCATGCTGGCCGCCGGCGGAAAGCGCTTGCGTCCGCGCATCACGTTGCTCGCGGCCGAAGCGATGGGCGGAAATGCGGCCGACCATCTTGCGCTTGCGGCGTACATGGAGCTGATCCATGTTGCGACGTTGATTCACGACGACGTCGTCGACGGCGCACAGACGCGTCGCGGCGTCAACGCGACTGCCGTCGACTTCGGCAATCGCATCAGCGTCCTGGCCGGCGATTACCTGTTCGCCTGGATTTTCAAGAATGTCACCGCCGGTTACGATGCACCGATTCCTCACATTCTCTCCGCGACGCTCGCGGCGATCTGCGACGGCGAAGTGCTCCAGCTGCGCGCGATGGGGAATTTGGATTTGCCGTTCGACGATTACGTCGAGATCGTCGAAAAAAAGACTGCGACGCTATTCGGCGCGTCGGCCGAGTGCGGTGCGATCTGCGGCGGTCAGGGCGCGGGCGTGCGCGCGTTGCGCGAGTTCGGCATTCACTACGGGATCGCGTTCCAAATGATGGACGATCTGCTTGACGTCACCTCGGACGAGGCGGCCCTCGGCAAACCCGTCGGCAACGACCTGCGCGAGCGGAAAGTCACGATTCCGCTCATCTGTGCACTGAAAAAGGGGGACGCCGAGTTTCGCGCGCGCGTCGAGGAGTTTTTCGACGCGGAGGTCGACGAGCAGGCGGAGTCCGCTGCGATTGCCGACTTGATCGCGCGCATGGGTCGCATCGGCGCCTTCGAGGCTACCCACGACGCGATCCACACGTATGTCGAGCGGGCAAAGCTGGCCCTCGGCGGCTTGGGAACCGACCAAAACGACGCCCGCGACCAGCTTGCCTCGCTCGCCGATCGCCTTTCTCGGAACTCTTAAATCCCTTTTAGAGTAATGGTCATGGACCGAGCACAGTGGTATCGTGCTGTGACACCGGCGTCGTTGCGAGGTCGGCTCGGGGGCCCCACGCGAAGCGTGGGGGGCGCGCAGCCGGGGGCGGAGCGCCCTTTAAGACCGAAAGCGCCGTGAAACCGGAGGTTTTTTAAAACATGTTTGGGAGTCCAATGGAGATTGCGCTCGTAGTCGGCGCGGCGGTTCTGCTCTTCGGAGCCGACAAGTTGCCGAAGCTTGCGCGCAGTCTCGGAAACGCGAAAAAAGAATTCGTGGTCGGTCAGGCTGAAGCCGACGTCGCTGCCGAACGCGCTCGTGAAGAAGCGCGGAAGCAATCCGATGAAAAGACCGCGGGCACGACGACCACTACCACGACGACCCCGTAGTCGAGCTTGTTGCTTGAACGCCGCCGTCCCGCGGGCGACGGCGAACCATCCGAGTGGGACCAAAAGGAGATGACGTTCACGGAGCACCTGCGGGAGCTCCGTACTCGTCTTATGGTTTGCGCGATCACGATAACCGTGATCGGGATCGGGATGTTCTATCCGTCGATCTATGTGATCAACTGGATGAAGCACCAATACTATCCGAACGTTACGTTGCACGCGTTCGGACCCGTCGACGCGGTCGGCACCATGTTTCGATTCTCTCTCTACAGCGCAATCATCATCGGTCTGCCGGTAATCATGCATCAGATCTGGATGTTCATCGTACCGGCGATTCATCCGAAGACCCGGAACATGGTTTACAAGCTGATCGTACCGTCGATCGGCCTCGCCATCGTCGGGATTTTGTTTGCGCACTTCGTCGTCATCCCGGTTGTGATCAAAGGGACGACGCTCTTGACGAGCTTGATCGCGACGGAGACGTACGGAATCGGCTCGACGCTGAATCTCGTGCTGCTACTCTTCCTCGCATTCGCGTTGATCTTCCAATTACCGATGATCCTGATCATGTTGGCCCGCATCGGCCTCGTCAGCTCGAAATCGCTGCGCACCTTCCGGCGCTACGCGATCATGGGCTCGCTCCTCGCGGGCGGGGTCGCCGCACCCGACGGCCAGCCGACGACGATGATGCTGATGGCGGCGCCGCTCTTCATCCTCTACGAAGTCAGCATTTGGATCATCATCTTGCTGGAACGGTCGTGGCAGCGCGAGAGCGCTCTCACGTAGGCTAATATCGATGGCGACAGCCGCCGAGCATCTGCGGGCCGGACTGCGGGAGACCGCGCAAGATTTCTTACGCTTGTTCGCGAGCGTCTATTTCGCCGTCTCGCTGTTCGCGGTGTGGGGTTTTCTCACGCTGATCGGCGTGATCGTCGAGCAAGGCAAGACGCAAGATTTCTATTGGGCGAACTATGCCCCACCGCTCGCGCGCTTGATCCTGCGGCTCGACCTCGACAACATCTATCACAGTGCGGCATACGTCGGAATCATTGCGCTCATACTCACTTCGCTTGCCGTCTGCACGTTCAAGCGCGTCATTCCGGCGCGGCTTCCACCTTTGCGCGCAGTATCAATCGATCGAATCCCGCTTCACGCTACGATTCCGCTAGAGGGCGACGAACGCGAGATTCGCCAGCGGATCGAAGGGTTCTTCCGTTCAACGGGATGGTTCGTGCGCAAACGCGAGCTGGGGGGCGAGGAATGGACGTTTGCGGATCGGCACAACTGGGCGCGGCGCGGCGTGCTCGTCGCCCACATAGGGTTCGTCATTATCGCAGCCGGCACAACCTGGTATTGGGCGCGTGGGTTCAGTGGTGAGACGGCAATCCTCACCGGTTCGACCGCGAAGATCGCGCAGACCGGTGCGCAGATCAAGCTCGACCGCTTCAATTATCGCTTCGATCCGATTCAAACCAAAGCCGGCCTCGTGTATCAGCCGATCGATTACGTCTCGCAGGTGGAATACGTCGGTAAGGACGGCATCGCGCGCTCGGCGACGATCCGCGTCAATCATCCCCTCGATATCGATGGGACGCTCTACTATCAGGCGGCCTACGGATTCGGCGCGCAGTTCGTTCTCACGAAGGACGGTCATGTCACGCCGAACTCGCCGACGGACCTTTTAAAGGAAGGCGACTCGTTCTCAGTGGGCGGCGACCGCGCGCTCGAGTACGATCAGTTCATCGGAACCCTCAATCCCAAAACCGGACGTCCGACCGCCGATCCGCGTCCCAACAATCCGGCTGTGGTCGTGCGAATGATTGCCGGCGATACGGCGATGGCGTCGGGTTTGATTCCGGTCGGTTCGTCGATCGATCTCGGCGGCGGTTACCGGCTTTCCGTTCCGCGTTACAAAATCTATAGCGGCTTTCAGTATCGCTACGATCCGGGGATGGGTCTGGTAGGGATCGGTGCATTCGTGCTGTTGACCGGCTTGTGCACCGCGTTCTATTTTCTGCCCGCACGCTTGTACGTCAAACTAAACGGCAGCGGCCGCAAATGGACGCTCGGCATCGCGGCTACGACGGTCAAGGGTTACGAAGTTTTCGAAGATCAGTTCCGTGAGCTCGTTGTGGCATTACGCCGCGCGGCCATTCGAGGAGAAACGAACGCATGCAGTTAGATCAAATTTTGCTCGCGATCGCGCTCGCCGCGTACGTGACCGGCGCACTCGTGTTGATCGCGTACTTCCTCTCTCGAAGCGAGCTGATGCAGCGCTTTGGAATGCCGCTCGCAATCGTGGGATGCCTCGCACAATTTGCCGAGCTCGGCACGCGTTGGGCCATCTCGGGCATTTGGCCGCTCACCAACCTGTACGGCTCGCTGTCGCTCTTCTCGGCGATGGGCGTCCTCATTTTCCTGATCTTCGCCTTCCGCTACCGGTTGTGGTTTGCGGGCGGATTTGTGTTGTTGATCGCGGCGATCGCACTGGGCTACGCGACGACCTGGAATGAAGGCTTCATGCCGCCGGTTCCGGCGCTACAATCCTACTGGATCAAAATTCACGTTCCGCTGGTCGTCTCGTCGTATGCGTCGTTCATGCTTTCGTTTGTCGTCTCGGTACTGTATCTGATCAAATATTATGGCGAACGGCGCTTCGCCAGCGGTTCTTCCGTGAAAGCTGCCGCCGCAACACCGGCGGGTTCGATCCCGGTGACGGTGCAAAGTACGTACTCGGCGCTTGCGGATGATGAGATTGTGATTGGTACGCCGCGCGGCGATACGCCGGCGATCGCAGCCGCCGCAGAAAACGGCGACGCCGTTGCAATGTGGCTCGCGACATTGCCGAGTCTCGCCAAGCTCGACGTGATGATCTATCGGGTCGTCGGCGTCGGCTTGCCGCTGCTCACGATCGGAATCATCACCGGCGCGATGTGGGCGAAAGAATCGTGGGGCGCCTATTGGCAGTGGGATCCAAAAGAGACGGCCGCTCTCGTCTCCTGGATCGTCTACGCGTCGTACATGCACTTGCACACGCGTATCGCGTGGCGCGGCATGCGCTCGGCGTGGCTGTCCGTGTTCGGATTCGCGACAATTATGTTTTGCTATCTCGGCGTGAACATCTGGATCAGCGGGTTGCACTCGTACAAAGTCTGACGCCGGCGATCAGCTTAGGGTAACGAGCGCAGCAGCTCGACGACCAGTGCCGTACGTTCGGCCAGCCCATCGACGATGACGTGCTCGTGCTCGGCGTGCGAGCCTTCTCCGAGCGCACCGATGCCGTCGAGGACGGCCGCGCCGACTGCGGCCGCGAAATTGCCGTCGCTTCCACCGCCGACCGAGGCTTCGCCGAGCGTGAAACCCAGGCGTGAAGCGACTTCGCGTGCGCGTGTGTAGAGCGCGGCAATCTTTGGCGTGCGCTCCATCGGCGGACGGTTGAGTCCTCCCGTTATCGTGAATTTCGCCTCCGGATGATGCGGATGCAAGGCCCGCATGGCTTTTTCGATGCGCTCGGCCTCCGCATTCGTCGCGACGCGCATGTCGATCTCACCGCGCGCGTACGGCGGAATCGTATTGCGAACCGTACCGCCCGCAACGACGTCGACGTTGATGGTCGTCCCCTTCGCGGGATCGTTCAGCGTGTGGATCGCAAGCGTTGCGCGCGCCAGCTCGTGGATTGCATTGATGCCTTTTTCCGGTTCGGAGCCCGCGTGCGCGGCGCGGCCCTCGACCTCGACGGTATAGATGCCGACGCCTTTGCGCGCCGTTTTTACTTTGCCGTGAAACGAGGGCTCGAACACGAGCGTCGCACGCGACGCTCGGGCTTCTTGTTCGATCCGACCTCTGGAGGTCAGGCTACCAATCTCCTCGTCAGAATTTACAAAGAAAACGATCGGCGGTGCGCTCGTTTCTTCGTGCAAGAGTTTCGCCGCCCAGAGCGCTTGCACCAAGCCGGCTTTCATGTCGAAAATTCCTGGGCCGCGTGCGACGCCGTCCGCAACGGTAAACGGTTTGCGCGCGAGCGTTCCGGCCGGCCAAACCGTATCGTAGTGACCGACGAAGAGAACGGGCGCTTTCTCGGAACCCCAGCGCAAGACAACGTGATCGCCGCCCTCAGGGTTGGCGATGCGTTCGCAGCGCGCGCCGTATTGGGTCGCGAGCTCGCTGAAAAACGGAATGAACGAGTCGCAGCGCGCCTTGTCACGCGACGGTGTTTCGATTTCGACGCAGCGGCGCAAATCTTCGAGCATCTCGCCGCGGCGTTCCCGCAGCGTTTCTAGTGCAGACTTCACGGGCGCGCGTTTCTGCAACGAGAATGCGACTCCCCGGGGTTGATGCGAGCATGATCGGCGATCCCTCTACGCTCGGGATGACAAAAGCGGGCTACGCATTCTTACCACCTGAGTTTTACGAGCAGCGCGAGCCCTCGCCGCTGCCGGACCCGTATCTGGTGGCGATCAGTCCTGACGCAGCTCGGCTTGTCGACGTCGACCCCGTCGCCGCCGCTGAGGATCCCGGCTTTCTCGCCATCGCCGCCGGCAACGCGGTACCGCCGGGTGCGCAACCGATTGCAACGGTTTACGCGGGACATCAATTCGGAGCGTGGGTTCCTCAGCTCGGCGACGGCCGCGCGATCACGCTTGGAGAGATCAACGGTTACGAATGGCAGCTCAAGGGCGCGGGCCTAACCGCGTTTTCGCGCTGGGCCGATGGACGCGCCGTGTTGCGTTCGACGATTCGCGAATTCTTGTGCAGCGAGGCCATGCACGCGCTCGACATTCCGACGACGCGTGGGCTTTGCCTCGTCGGTAGCGACGAAGCGGTCTACCGCGAGCGCGCCGAAACCGCTGCGGTGCTTTCACGCCTTGCGCCTTCGCACGTGCGCTTTGGAACCTTTGAGGTTTTCCACTATCGCGGACGCACCGATCTCGTAAAGCGTCTTGCCGACTATCTGCTCGAACGCTACTATCCGGAACTCCGTGATGAAGAGCAGCCATACATCGCGTTGCTCCGCGAGATCGTGGAGCGCACGGCACGTCTGATCGCCAAATGGCAGGCCGTGGGCTTTGCGCACGGCGTCATGAACACCGACAACATGTCGATCCTCGGGCTGACGATCGACTACGGTCCGTACGGTTTTCTCGATGCCTACAAGCCCGGCTTCATCTGCAACCATACCGATGAGACTGGCCGCTACGCATTCGACCGGCAGCCGACGATCGCGCTGTGGAACTGTTATGCGCTCGCCGAGGCGATGAGCTCGCTGCTCGAGCTCGAGCCGGCCAAAGCCGCGCTCGAGGGCTTCGAGCCGATTTTCCGTGACGCGTATCTCGGCGAGCTGCGCGCGAAGCTCGGACTGCGTACGATTGAAGACGATGACGCGTTGTTGCTCGGCGATCTGATGGAAGCGATGGATCTCGACGATAGCGACTACTCACGCGCGTGGCGCTCGCTTTCGACCGTCACGCAAAGCGAGGACGTCGAGTTCAGCGGGTGGTTCACGGATCGCGAACGGATCGCCGCGTGGCTCGAACGGTACCGGACTCGCCTTATGCATGAAGGCAGCGCGGACGCCGAGCGTCGTGCGAAGATGAACGCGGTCAATCCGAAGTTCGTCCTACGTAACTACCTCGCGCAAACCGCGATCGAGAAAGCCGAGCAGAAAGACTTCTCAGAGGTCCGCCGGCTACTCGCCGTCTTACGGCGTCCGTTCGACGAACAACCCGAGCACGATGCCTATGCCGCGCCCCCACCCGAGTGGGGCCGCCATCTGGTAGTAAGTTGTTCTAGCTGAGCGCCTGCCGAAAAAGTCGGCAAGGGTGTAGGTCGCGTGTGGCTAAGCTGGCCTGGTCGCACTCCTTTTAAGTCTTAGGAGACAACTTCGTGTCACAAGTCCACGCGGAGGCGTACCTCGATCCGGGAACGCCGGAAGAGCAAAGCCGTCGGGCATTCATGGCGAATGCCACGATCGTACTCGGAACCGTGATCGGTCTCGTTATCGGCGTGCCGCTGCTTGCATACAGCGTGCCCGGTAAAAAGATCAATGAGCTTTCCGCCGAGGCATGGTCACCAGTCGATCAAAACGACTGGACGAAGCTCACGACGAGCGCAGCACCGCTGAAGATCTCGTTCACGCGCAAAACGACCGACGGTTACTTCCTACCGGAAGGGACTTCGGACTACGTTTGGGGCGTGAAGATGAGCCCGGCGCAGTTCGAAAAGATGAAAACGGAGCGCACCGATCTTTTCCCGCCCGATGCGTCGAAAGCCGAACAGGTGCCGTACACGGATCAGATTTACACGGCGGGCTACGTGATCTTCTCGTCGATCTGCCCGCACCTGGGTTGTCGTTTCGCATGGGATGACAGCAAGAGCATTTTCTTCTGCCCGTGCCACAACTCGACGTACGATCGTAACGGCGAGCGTACTGCGGGTCCCGCGCCGCGCGGACTCGATCCGCTGCCGCTGCGCGAACAAACCGGCAAAGCCGAGGTCACGTGGATCCGTTATAAAAGCTCGACGCCTGACCGCGTCATCGTTAGTTACAGTTAAGCGCGCATCATGATGAATTGGCTCGAATCACGCACCGGCTTCGTCAGCATGACGAAGAGTTTCCTAACCGAGGATGTTCCCGGCGGACCGTCTTATTGGTACGTTTTCGGAAGCGCGACGTTGTTCGCAATGATCTTACAGATCGTCACGGGCATTTTCCTCACGATGTACTACGCGCCGTCCGCGGCGAGCGCGTGGGAGTCGACGCTCTTCATCTATCAAAAAGTTCCGTTCGGTCAGTTTATCATCAGCCTGCACTATTGGGGTGCGACGGCGATGATCGCACTGGTCGCGATGCACCTCGTGCAAGTCGCGGTCTGGGGTGCATATAAGCGCCCGCGCGAGCTGCAATGGGTCGTCGGCATCGTGCTCTTCATTCTGACGCTCGTGCTCGGACTCACCGGCTATCTGCTGCCCTGGGATCTCAACGCGTACTTCGCATCGCAAGTCTCGCTGAACATCACCGGTGCGGCGCCGATCGCGGGTCCGTTCTTGCAGAACTGGCTGCAAGGCGGCCCGGTCATGAACACGCTGACGCTCAACAAGTTCTTCGGCATCCACGTGTGGTTGACGCCGCTGATCCTCGTCTTGCTGGTTGCCGTGCATCTCATCATCTTCCGGCACAACGGCTCCGCTGGGCCGCCGAAAGACGACCGCTCGAAGCTCAAGCCGGGGCGCTTCTGGCCCAATCAGATGTTCATGGACACGGTCGCCTCGCTCGTCGTGTTGCTGGTCATCGTTATTCTTGCGGTGCTTTCACCGGCGCCGCTCGATGCCAAAGCCGATCCGAATAACGATCAATTCGTCCCCTCGCCGGCTTGGTATTTCATGGGGCTCTATTTCTTGCTGGAGATCTTCCCGGGGCAATTCGGGCAGCTCGTCGGCACGATCGTCATCCCCACTCTCGGCGTACTGTTCCTCATTCTCTTGCCGTGGCTCGATCGCAATCCGAGCCGTGAGGTTCACAGGCGGCCTGCGGCGCTCGTCGTCACCGCCGTCTTCATCCTTATTGCTGCCGGACTTTCGATTGGCGGTCAGTCAACCGTCAACGCTAAGGCCGATGCGCGCGGGCAAACTGCGCCGACAGTCCCCGGCGGTGCCGACGCTGCGAAAGTCGCAGCCGCTGCAGCTGCGCCGCTTGCGCCGACCGGTTCGGCTGCAGGCCAGCCCGGCGTAAGCGCTGCCTCGTCAGCCGGCGCGACGGTTTACAACAATAACTGCACGGCTTGCCACGGCGCAACCGGTCAGGGTACGCCCGGCGCGTTCCCGCCGCTCGCCGGCAACAGCGCAGTCACCGCGGCTGATCCCAAAGACATCATTCACATCGTTCTCAACGGTAAGACCGGTCCGCTGAACGTTGGCGGAACGACCTACAACGGAACGATGCCGCCGTGGAAAGCTCAGCTCAAACCGGACGAGATTGCGGGCGTTCTCACGTACATTCGCAGCACGTGGGGCAACAAAGCCTCGGCCGTTAGCACGGCTCAGGTTCAGGCCGAACTGAAGTAAACAGCAAGAGCACGTCGTTGCCTGAGGTGGCGACGACGTGCTTTTCATGTCCGTCGATGTCGGCGCCGCGAGCGCGCTGCTTCGAGGTGATGAAGAACGCACGGCGAGCCGGACAGAGCACGCCGTGCGCATCGGCGTCCGCACCGATGACCTCGACGTGCGGTTGCGTGTAGAAAATCAAACCGTAGCCGCCGGCAACGCCCTGAATCGCAACGACGTCTCCCTCGTGCGCCTGCGCGCGAATAACCGCTGCGAGCTGCGGAACCGGCTTGTAGCGCTCGGCGTGCGGCTCGCCAACGAGGACCGTATACGTCACCATTACAATCGCAGTTGCGGCGAACACGTAGGGTGCCGTCGCAGTCCGGTTCATCCATAAGAACACGAGCGTTGCGATCGAGCCGACGAAGATGATCGCGCCCATGATCGCGAGGTCACCGAGCACCGCTTCCGTTCCGGCCAGGATGTGTGCGTTGCGCGCAAAGACGGCGATCGCGATTGCGACGGCGCCGATCGTAAGGGGAATGACGGCCGTCGCAATGACGGCGCTGCGGCGATGTTCGCCTTGGGCAAGCTGATCGAACCAGAGTGCAACGAGGATCGCAAGCGCCGGCAGCTCAACCGCTAAATAGTTCGGAAGCTTCGTTCCCGCCAGGCTAAAAAAGACGAATGGCACGACGCTCCACACCAGTGCGAGCCGCGCGACGTGAATGCCGAGACCGTTCGGCGTGCTTGCACGCCGCCATGCACTCGCGATTGCTCCGGGCAAGTACGCGATCCACGGAAAGAATCCGAGAATCACAACCGGCACGTAATACCAAATCGGGCCACTCTGATTCTCGATGGTACCGACGTAACGGCCGAACGTGTAGTGTCCGATCAACTCGTCGAAGGCGGAAGGGCCGGCGTGCGAAACAAACAGCGCGAACCACGGCGTGTCGATCGCCAGCAAGAGCGCGAGCGCCGCAAACCACGACCACACCGGCGGATACGACAGACGCGCGCCCGAATATCGCTCCCACACGAACCACGGCACGATGACGATCGCGACGACGACGAACGCAACGGGACCCTTGGCGAGAATTCCGAGCGCGATTGCAAGCCCGGCGCCGATTACCGAAAGAACCGGTCTGCCTCCGGTAAAGGCGCGAAAGAGTGCGAGAATCCCGACGGCGATGGCGAGATCGAGCAGCGCGTCCATGATCGCCATGCGTCCGATCACCGCTTGCATCAAGCTCGTCGAGAGAACGACTGCTCCATACAGGCCGACGCGCGAGCCCGCCAGGGTCGCGGTCGCGTAACCGATCGTCGCACCCATCGCGACCGTTGCGAGCGCCGAGGGGAGCCGCAAGGCGAAGGTGCCCACCCCGAAGATTTTCGCGAACGCCGCTGCGGTCCAGAAGTAAAGCGGCGGCTGCACGAACCAAGGCGTCAAGTTCAAATGCATAACGACCCAATCGTGGGTCAGCAAAATCTCGCGAGCGACCTCACCGTAGGTGGTCTCACTATTGTCCCAAAGTGTCCCCGTTCCGAGCCCCGGAAGCGTGGCGATCGCGGCGACAAGCGCTCCTAAGAGCGCCGTGCGCATGGCGCCTGACATGGGCGGCGAGCTTCGTTCGGGGGCGCAGCGCCTCCCGGCGCGAACGGGAAACGCGTGTATCCTATCGCGCTAAACATGCGCGGGCGTCTCGCAGTCGTCATCGGCGGCGGCAGCGTCGCCGAGCGTAAGATTGCCGTCCTTTTGGATGCCGGCGCAACGGTGCGTGTGGTCTCACCGGGTTTGACACCGGCGCTCGCGCAGCTGTCCGACGAACGTCGCATAGAAGTGCAGCAGCGACCTTTTGAGGCCTCGGACGTCGCGGGCGCTTCGCTCGTGTTCGCGGCGACGGATGACGACACGGTCAACGCCTCAGTCGTCGAAGCGGCACGTGCGCACGGGATCCTGGTCAACGATGCGAGCCGGGCCGAGCGCGGCGATTTCTCGACACCTTCGGTGCATCGCCGCGATTCGCTGACGATCGCGGTCGACACGAGCGGGACGTCTCCCGCCGTCGCAAAGCTCGTGCGCGAACGCATCGGCGCACTCGTCGAGCGCAGCCTTTCGGAAACGCTCGTATGCGCGTCGCGCGCGAGCCGGCTTGCGATGACGCAAACCCGGCTCGTCATGGCAAAGCTTGCGCGCAGCGGCATTGCATCGACCGTCGTCAACATCACGACGAAGGGCGATCAAGTGCAAGACCGTGCCATTACGGCCATCGGCACAGACAACGTCTTCGTGCGCGAGCTCGAGCTTGCACTGCGCGATCGCCGCGCTGATTATGCCGTCCATTCGTGTAAAGATCTTCCCAGCACGCTGCCTGAGGATATGGAGATTGTCGCGATCGTCGAACGCGCCGATCCCCGCGACGTCTTCTGCAGCGACCGTTTCGAAAATTTCGATGCGCTACCGAGCGGCGCGCGTGTCGGTACATCCAGCCCGCGGCGGCGCGCTCAGCTTGCGGCCATACGCGGTGATCTCGAATACGTCACGATTCGAGGCAATGTGGATACACGCTTGCGTAAGCTCGCCGAGCGCGAGTTCGATGCAATCGTTCTGGCGGCCGCCGGAATCGATCGGCTCGGAGAGAGTGCGCGCTACAGCATCCCGTTTCCAAGCGAAACGCTGGTACCAGCCGCGGCGCAAGGTGCGCTCGCAGTCGAAGCACGGCGCGACGATCCGCTCGGGGCAGTTTTGCGAAGCGCGCTCAACGATGGGAACGCTGAGCTGGAAGTGATCGCCGAGCGCGCCTTTATGCGGACCATGCGCGGCGGCTGCGCCGCACCGATCGGGGCCAATGCCGTCCTCGACGCCGCTTCGCGGATGATGATCGTCCGGGCGGCGGTAGGTCTGGATGACGGGCGAGTGCTCCGCGCCGAACGCGGAGGGCCGGCGACCGGCACGGACGAGGCCGAGCAACTGGGTACGGCCTTAGCGGCGGAATTTGCGAGCCTACCCCTCGAAAGAGCGACGGATGCAGCTCCAAGATAAGCGGATCCTCACGCTCGTGAGCCGCCCCCGGCGCCTGCGGGCGAACCCAGCGATCCGCGATATGGTCCGCGAAACGCGGGTCAATCTGGCCGGCCTGGTCCAGCCAATGTTCATCGTCGCGGGGAACGGCGTGCGCGAACCCATCTCGAGCATGCCGGGCGTTGCGCGCATCTCCGCCGACGTCGCCGTCACCGAAGCGAAGGAGCTCGCGAGCGCCGGCATTCGCGCGGTGTTGCTCTTCGGGATTCCGGATTTCAAAGACGCGACCGCAACGTCGAACTACGATCCGCACGGTGTCGTGCAGAATGCCGCGCGCGCCATCAAAGCCGCGCTTCCGCAAATGCTCGTCATCGCCGATCTTTGCAATTGCGAGTACACCGATCACGGACATTGCGGCGTGCTCGATGCACGTGGTGAAGTCGAGAACGATGCAACGGTCGAGATACTGGTTCGCACGGCGCTTACGTACGCACAAGCCGGCGTCGACGTCATTGCACCCTCCGACATGATGGACGGGCGCGTCGGCGCAATCCGGCGCGCGCTCGACGACGACGGATACACGAACGTCTCGATCATGGCGTATTCGGCGAAATATGCATCCGCGTTCTATGGACCGTTCCGCGAAGCCGCCGATTCGACGCCCGCGTTCGGCGACCGGCGTAGCTATCAGATGGATCCGGCCAATGCACGTGAAGCGTTGCGCGAAGTATTCCTCGACATCGACGAAGGCGCCGACGTCGTCATGGTCAAGCCGGCGTTGGCGTATCTCGATGTCGTGCGCAGCGTACGCGATCACGTCGACCTTCCGGTCGCGGTGTACAATGTCAGCGGCGAATACGCGATGGTGAAAGCCGCCGCGCAAAACGGCTGGATCGATGAAGAGCGAATCGTCGACGAGCTGCTGCTTTCGTTCGCCCGTGCCGGCGCCGACATCATCATTACGTATTTCGCAAAGGATTACGCGCGACGGCATGCCTGAGCGACCCGAAATCGGGGTCGTGATCCTCGCCGGCGGCGGCGCGACGCGGCTTCCTAAGAAGCTCGAGCTTGAAGCAGGCGGCGTTCCGATGCTCGTTCGCGTGTATCGCAACGTCTCTGTGGGACGCAAAACGTACATCTCGTGCGCGGGCAGTTTTTCACCGCACCTCGACGCGCTACTCGACTGTCCGATGGTCGTCGATCGCTGGCCGGGCCGCGGTCCGCTCGGCGGACTCGTCTCGACGATGGAAGTCATGGAGACGCCACTGGTCTTTGCCGTCGCAGGTGATGCACCGTTCATCGATTCGACGTTCATCGATCGCCTAGCGAATGTATGGGAGGCGGGCGATGAAGCGGTCGTACCGGCGCACCCGGGCAAAACGGGTAAACGTCTCGAACCTCTGGCGGCGCTTTACGATCGCGCCGCTTTTTTACGCGAAGGTACGAAAGCGCTCGGGAGCAGCAACGAATCTCTGCACGCAACCGTCGCGCACATGCATATCCGCGAGTTTCCCGTGAGCCGCGAGGATGAGCGGCTGTTCACCAACGTCAACACGCCCGCGGACTATGCCGCGGCAATAGCCTGGATGGCTTAGAAACGAGACTATGGCAACCTACGAGCGTTCGATAAACGCATATCTCCGCGCAAAGCGCGTTATTCCGGGCGGCGTCGATTCACCGGTGCGCGCATTCCGTGCGGTCGGCGGCTCGCCGTTATTCGTGCGCAGCGCGCAGGGCGCAACGTTCATCGACCTCGACGGACGCGAGTTCATCGACTACGTGATGTCGTGGGGACCGTTGATTCTCGGACATGCGCCGGCCGGAGTCGTTCGCGCGATTCAAACCGCAGCGTCCCGCGGTACGTCGTACGGCATGCCGACGGAGCTCGAAACCGAGCTCGCCGAGCTGATCGCATCGGCAATGCCCTCGATTGAACGTATTCGGTTCGTGTCCAGTGGTACCGAAGCGACGATGTCGGCGCTGCGTTTGGCGCGCGGCTTCACCAAGCGCGATAAAGTTATCAAGTTTGCCGGCAACTATCACGGGCACGGCGATTCGTTTCTGATCGCGGCCGGCAGCGGCGCATTGACGTTCGGCGTCCCGAACTCACCCGGCGTCACCGAAGGTACCGCGCGCGATACAATCGTCGTCGAATACAACGACCTTGAGGCCGTGCGCAATGCCGTCGCTGCAAATCGCGATGAGATCGCGGCTATCTTCGTCGAGCCCTATGCGGGCAACATGGGACTCGTGCTTCCGACGCCGGGCTTTCTGCGCGGATTGCGCGAGATTGCCAACGCTTCCGGCGCACTCTTGATCTTCGATGAAGTCATCACCGGGTTTCGCGTCGGACGCGGCGGCGCGCAAGAGCGAGAGAACGTCAAGCCCGACCTCACGACGCTCGGCAAGATCATCGGCGGCGGACTCCCCGTCGGTGCGTTCGGCGGACGCGCGGACATCATGAGCGAGCTGTCGCCCGAAGGTCCGGTCTATCAAGCCGGTACGCTCTCGGGAAATCCGCTTGCGATGAGCGCCGGGATTGCGACAATTCGCGGATTGACGGACACGGTGTATGCGGAGCTCGATCGGCTTGCAACGCGACTCGTCGAAGGACTCGCCCACGTCTTCACGCGGCACCGCATCAAGCATCAAGTTTCGCGCGCCGGATCGCTGGTGGGATTTTTCTTCACCGACGTACCCGTCGTCGACCTCGAAACTGCGAAGACGTCCGACACCGAGCTGTATGCACGCTTCTTTCACCGCATGCTGTCGCGCGGGGTGTACTTCGCGCCCTCGCAGTTCGAAGCCGGATTTTTGTCGGCGGCGCATACTGATGCGCACGTCGAGGCAACCCTAGCAGCCGCGGACGCAACGATCAACGAGCTCATGCAGGTTGCCGGATGATCGAACCCGGAAATTCTGAGCCGTGCCGCTAGTCTGCCTAGGTCTCTCGCACAGAACCGCGCCCGTCGAGGTGCGTGAACGTCACGCGTTTCCGAGCTCGATGCTCGGTGAAACGCTGATGGCGCTGCGTGATTACGAAGCGGTCGTCGAAGCGGTCGTGCTTGCAACATGCGGACGGCTCGAGATCTATGCCGAGCTCGAAGATTACGAAGCCGGCACCGAACAGATCAAAGCGTTCCTCGGAAACTTCCGGCACGGCAACGTCGAGTACGATATGCAATCGTACATGTATACGCTACTCGGCCGGCAAGCGATCGAACATCTCTTTCGCGTTTCGACCGGTCTTGATTCGATGCTCATCGGCGAAGCCGAGATACTCGGTCAAGTCAAAGAAGCATACGTGCAATCGCAACGCGCAGGGTCGCTCGGAAAATCACTGCACCAATTGTTTCGTGAAGCGCTCAGCGCGGGCAAAGCTGCCCGGTCGCAGACGAAGATCGGAAATGATTCCGTCAGCATTGCGACCGCTGCCATCGACATGGCAAAGTCGCACGTCGGAGACCTGGCCGGAAAAACGGTTGTCGTCGTCGGTGCGGGTTCGATGGGAACAACCGCAGCTCGGCGCTTGAAATCGGAAGGCGCACGACTCGTTCTGCTCAACCGCACGCACGAGCGTGCCGCCGAGCTGGCTGCGAGTCTTGGAACGGGCGAAACGAAGCCGTTGCCGGCGATAGCCGGTGCTCTCCTCGATGCGGATGTCGTGATCACGTCGACGGGAGCTTCGCACTTCATTCTGGATACACAAAAGGTTTCGGACGCCATGACCGCGCGCAGCGAACGTCCACTGTTCATCGTTGACATCGCCGTCCCGCGCGACGTCGATCCCGAGGTAGCCGCAATTCCGGGCGTCGCGTTGGTCGGTATCGACGCACTGTCCGCTGTCGTCGACGAAACGCTCGAGGCCCGGCGCGAGGCGATTCCGTTTGTCGAAGAGATCATCGAAGAGCACGCGCGGCGTTTCGTGGATTGGTATCAATCGCAAGCGACCGTCCCGGTTATCGCGTCGCTTACGCAAAAAGCCGACGCCATTCGCGAGATTGAGCTCGAGCGGCTGTTCGCACGCTGCCCCGACCTCACCGAACGCGAACGCATGTTGATCACGGGCATGTCGCTCACGATCGTCTCACGACTATTGCACAGCGCGATTTCGCGGATTCGCGAGAAAGCCGTCAGCAATCAGCCCGAAGCGCTGCTGCACGCTCGCATCGTTGACGAGCTGTTCGATTTGGGCGCTGCAATCCCGGAATATTCAGCGGCGCTAATCCGCGAAATGTCGAACGCGGGAATCGACACAGAGTAATGTCGCGCCTTTAAACATGGCGGGCAAAGTCTTCTTGGTCGGCGCAGGCCCGGGTGATCCCGGGCTTTTGACCATCAAGGGTAAACGCGCCATCGAGAGCGCCGATGTTCTCGTTTACGACTATCTCGCGGCCGAGCCGATCGTCGCGCTCGCACCACCGGATTGCGAGCGCATCTACGTCGGCAAGAAAGCGCGCGCGCACACGTTCGAGCAAGAGGAGATCAATACGCTCCTCATCCGCTTGGCACGCGAAGGCAAAAACGTCGTGCGGCTTAAGGGCGGCGATCCGCTCGTGTTCGGACGCGGTGGCGAGGAAGCGCAAGAACTGCACGCGGCCGGCATCGCGTTTGAGATCGTCCCCGGCGTGACGTCCGGAATCGCGGCGGCCGCGTACGCCGGAATCCCGGTGACGCACCGCGATCACAACACGGCGGTTACGTTCGTGACCGGGCACGAAGACGCCGTAAAGCAGCTCTCGACTCTGGATTGGTCCAAGCTCGCGGCGCCCAATCACACGCTCGTCCTTTACATGGCGATGGGCAATCTTGCCTCGATCGCAGCCGAGCTCGTGCGCAATGGTCTGAACCCTTCGACTCCGATTGCAATCGTGCGCGAAGGGACGAAACCTTCGCAGCAAACGCTCGTTGCTACGCTTGGAACGATCGCTTCCGAGATCGAGCACGTCCCCATCGCGCCGCCTGCCATTGCGATCGTCGGCGAAGTCGTGCGCCTGCGCGACGAGCTGCGTTGGTTCGACCAATTGCCGCTTTTCGGGAAACGTGTGCTCGTCACGCGCATGGCAAGCGGCAGCCTCGAATTTGCGGCGCGTTTATGGGAGGCCGGCGGCGAGCCGATCCTCGCACCTTTAATTCGCATCGTTCCGCCCGAAGATACGCGCGAGATCATACGCGCCGTCGAGTCCGCAACGTCGTACAAGTGGATCGTGTTTTCAAGCCGCAATGGCGTCGATGCGTTCTGGGGCGAGCTGCAAGCGCGCGGGCGTGATGCGCGCGCCTTTGCCACGACGAAGGTGGCCGCAATCGGACCGAAAACTGCCGAAACCCTCTCCGAGCACGGCATTATGGCCGATTTCATTCCCTCGCGTTATGTCGGCGAAAGCGTCGGCGAAGGACTGCTCGCGCGCACCGAGCCGAACGATCGCATCTTGCTCTTCCGCGCGCAAGAAGCGCGCGACGCGCTTCCCGACATGCTGCGCGATGCCGGCCGCAACGTCGAGATCGTCGCCGCATATCGAGCCGTTCGCAACGACGTTGCGGATCTCGCCGAGCGCGTTGCGAAAAGCGACGTGCTCACGTTCACGAGTGCCGGCATCGTGCGCAGCTTCGTTGCGCAGCTTCCGGACCCCATACAGGCCGCACGCGGCAAGATCGTGGCGTGCATCGGCCCGATCACGGCCGACGCGGCGAAGGCTGCGGGCCTCGACGTCAGCGTCGTCGCGGAAGAATTCACAACGGAAGGGTTGGCGCGCGCGCTGATCGCGGCGCCGATTCTCCGCTGAGCAAGCCGCTCACCGCCGGTGGAGCGCTCGGAGCGCTCGCCGTCGGCGCGTTGACGTACGCCGGCGGCCGTTATGGTTGGGCGAACGTCGCGCTCCCATTCGAGGTACTGTTCGCATTCTTCATCACGTCGGTTGGATTCTCGTACGCCGGACGAAAACGCAAACAACAACTCGTCGACATTCCGAAAGGCGGCCCGCGCAACGCCTGGCAAGTAGCGGCTAACGGCGGAATTGCTACGCTGTGCGCCGTTTTTGCGGCTCTGATGACGCGCGGTGCAGAGCCGTCGCATCTTGCTTACGCTCTGTTGTGGGCGTTTGCGGGCGCATATGCAGCTGCAACGGCCGACACTTGGTCGACGGAAATCGGCAGCGCGTACGGCGGCAAGCCGCGTTCGATCGCCGGCTTCGCACCGGTCGCCGCGGGCCTATCGGGCGGCATCACCCTGCTCGGTACGCTTGCGATGCTCGCGGGGGCGGCCTGGATCGCACTCGTCCTTGCGCTCACGCTTCACAGTGCGCAAGCGTTTGGGTCCGTGATGCTCGGCGGCGTTGTCGGCGCGCTCCTCGACTCGCTGCTCGGAGCTACACTTCAGTCGATCGCGTTTTGCCCGACGTGCGAACGCCCAGCCGAAACGGTGACGCACGTCTGCGGTTCGCAAACGACGCCCTGGCGAGGCTTGCGCTGGATGACGAACGACGCCGTCAACGCGCTAGCCACCCTTAGCGGCGCTCTTGTCTCGGCCGGTCTTTTCTTAGCGGGATGACAGCTCGCGCCCGTACTTCTGCTCGAGGTATGGAATGATGTCGTCATCATCGTCGAGGGTGACCTCGCCGTCGACCATGACCGGAATCGACGTCTGACCTGAGACTTTGACCACCTCATCGCGCGAGCCGTGATCGCGCGGCACGTTTACGATCTTGTGGTCGAGCAAGAGATCGGTGAGCTTCTTACGGACGCGGGCGCAGTAGGGGCACCACTCCGCCTGATAGAGCACGATATCGGTCGATCTTCCCATGGCTTCACAACCAAACGCGTGGCACCGCATGAAGGTTGCGTCCCCGGTCGCCGGGTAGTGAGCGTGACCGCCGCCGGGGGCTTGGCCGCATGATTTCCGCTGCGAAACAACCGTCGTACCGAACGCCCGCGTTCGCGCTCTCGATCGCGTTGCATCTCTGCGTGCTCGGCTTGGTCGCGGCGCTCATTCCACTATGGCACATCACCGTGAACGGCTACGGTTTGCGCGACGTGGCAGCGATATGCGCGTCGCCCTGTGGCCGCGTCTTCGCGATTCGGATCGAACGCCGCGCGCGAGCCGCTGCGACCGAAGGGATCAAGCGCATCACGGAAACGATCATGCCAAAGGTGGCGAGTCAGACCGTGATTGCGCAGCGCCCGATCCGGAGTTACCGCGCGACCTCGACCTCACACCACCTCGCGCCCGAACACGCGGCGGCTGTAAAGGCGCAGCTTTCAACGAGTGGCCTCGAGGGAACGAACCCGAACGTGAGCATCGCAATGCCGGCAACGCAAACGGACGTGGCCGCATCGCGGTTGCAACCCAACACGATCTCAGCGAATCCGTCGAGCGCCGACAAGCCTCCCGTCTCTCAAACCAGAAGCGTCGAATCGCAAACGGGTCCCGCGAATTGGGGCTCCCATTTCGATAAGCCCGTGTTGCTCGACCGTACGTTGAACGACGACGTGCTGGCGAAGTTGCCGAAGGGCGGAAAGATTTCGATCGCCGTCGACGACAGTGGCCACGCAACCGCTGTACGAATCGATGCGCCGGGTCTCGACCCGGCGATCATCGCCGACTTGCGCGCACGTCTCCTGGCGGCGCGCTACGCGACGGTCGAACGCGACGGCATTGCGTTTGAGGGCACGCTCATAATATCGTCTTCCCAAGCGCGCTGAGAATGAGTTCGACGGCCAAGATCGCGGTGCGATTCTCGCTGTCCAAGATCGGATTGATCTCGGTAATTTCGAGCGAACCGATGCGGCCCGAAGCCGCGATCTCTTCAAGCGCGAGGTGTGCTTCGCGATACGTGATCCCACCTTTGACCGGCGTTCCAACACCGGGTGCTTCACTCGGGTCGATGGCATCCATGTCAAACGATACATGCACTTGTCCCGCGCCCACGATCTCGAGCGCGCGTGCAACGACCGCTTCCATCCCGAGACGATCGATATCGGTCATCGTAAATGCCGAGATTCCGAGCTCGCGTATCGTCGTCTTCTCACCGGGATCGACGTCGCGCAAGCCGATAAGGACGCTACGCTTCGGATTCATGTCGCCGGCCTCAACCGCATAGTATACCGGCATGCCGTGAACGTTTCCCGAGGGCGACGTTCTAGGTGAGTTGATGTCGGCGTGCGCGTCAAACCAAATCAGGCCGGGTGACTCACCGCGTGCGCGCCGCAGCCCCGCGAGCGTGCCGATCGCAATCGAATGATCGCCGCCAAGAACGATTGGAAATGCGCCGTCTTTTACCGAACCTTCGACGAAATCGGCAAGTACGTTGCAGACGCTTTGAATCAGGCCGAGATACTTCGGGTCGCCTTGCTGAATCTTCTCGAGATCGCGATCCGGAACGACGAGATTGCCCCGGTCGATGATTTCGGTAATGCCTTGTGCGCGCAAGCGCTCGTGCAGTCGCGCGTACCGAATCGCGGACGGTCCCATGTCGACGCCGCGCCGGTCGGCACCCAAATCCATCGGCACACCCAAGATGTCGACGCGCCGCTGCGCGTTAGCTGACATTCGTGATCTCGTCCTGCATTCGAAGCGACTCGTCGCGCGGCGTAGCAGGCACGTCTTCGGCCTCGACCGGCGCCGGCAAGAAATGCATCTTCAAGACGCGGAGCATCGCGGCCGTCGGAACGGCGACAAACGTTCCGGGAAAACCGAACAGCTCGGTAAATGCCAGAACGGAAATGATTACCCATAGCGGTGAGAGGCCGACGCTGTCACGCATGATGCGCGGAGCGATTACGTTACCGTCCAGCTGATGGATCGCGACGACGGCGATCGCAACGGCCAGCGCGTTTCCGTCGCCATTGTAGACCAGAGCGAGCGTCACGGCGGGAAAGAACGCGACCACCGCGCCCAGATACGGAATCACCTGAAAGACGCCGGAGAAGACGGCAATCAAATACGCATACGGCACGCGGAAGATCGTGAGCACGACGAACATCAGGACGCCCACGATGACGGCGTCGATCATTTGCCCGCGAATGAATCCGCCCAGCACGTGATCGAGATCGAGGAGAACGGCTTTTGCCTTCGGGCGCGTGCGACTCGGAAAGAGACCGAGAAACACGCGTACGAGATTTTCCTGATCGAGCAGCATGTAGGCCGTGAGAATCGGCACGACGATCAGCGTTGCGATCAGCGCAACGGCAGAGACGAGATAGGTCGCGATCTGATGGATCGCGTCAAACGCGTAGCGCTCGGTGAAGCCGACCAGTTCCCCCGGCAGCGTCGAAAGGTAGGCGCGTATCGGGGCCGGCAGCCAGGCGAAAAGCGGATTGCGGGGATCGACGATGTCGCGCGAGACCTCGACGATCGTCCGAGGAACGCTGCGCACGAACGTCGCCGTGTCGGCGATCAACGGGGGAACCATGAAGATCGTAATCAGCGCGAGGGTGATCGCGACCACCAGATAGACGATCAGAATCGCGACGATCACCGGCATGCGACGCGCGAGCCAATGGACGAGCGGATAGATCACGTAGGCTAGGAAGATCGCGACGATCGCGATCACGAGGACGGCTTGCACCCGCAGCAAGAACATCGCGATCCCGTACACGAGTAGGCCGGTCAACGCCAGCGTCGCGAGGACTTGCAGCGCGGTCAGACGTTTTGAGTCGTCACCCCGGGTGGCCATGTGCGGTCCTTATCCCCCGTGCGCGAAGGCCCTCCGAAGAAATTCGCGTACAAGGCCAGCCATGATCGCTCGCACGGCGGTTTGCCTCGCCGTAGCTTTAGCGTCGAGCCTTATTCCAACGGCTTGCGCTCACGAATCGAACACTACAGGTCCGGCATCGTCGGTGAAAGTCGGCATGGTCACGGACGTCGGCGGCCTCGGCGACCGTTCATTCAACGACGGCGCATACAGAGGTTTGCTCGCGTGTAAGAAGAGCGTCGGCGCCCGCGTCCAAGTGCTGCAATCAAAATCGGCCGCCGACTATCAGCCGAACCTGACCGTCTTCGCGACCGAAGGGTTCGATGAGACGTTTGCGATCGGGTTTCTCATGAATCGCGATCTCGACGAAGTCGCGAAGCGCTTTCCCAACAATCACTTCGCGATCATCGACGCTGTGGTCGACGATCCGAACGTCGAGTCGGTGACGTTTAAAGAAGAGGACGGCTCATTCTTGGCGGGCGCCCTCGCGGCGCTGGTTTCGAAGACGCGTACGATCGCATTTTTGGGAGGCGTCGACATTCCGCTCTTGCGCAAGTTCGAAGCCGGTTACACCGCCGGAGCGCACGAAATCGATCCGAAAGTAAAAGTGCTCGTCAAGTACGTCGGCTCGTTCGAAGACGTCGCGTCCGGTAAAGAGCTTTCCGACGTGCTCTACTCGCAAGGCGCCGACATCATATTCTCTGCAGCCGGCAAATCCGGCTTGGGACCGTTCGAGGTTGCGAAGAACCGTCCGAACAGCTACGTGATCGGCGTCGATTCGAATCAAGATGCGCTCTTGCCCGGCAAGGTTCTCACGAGCATGGTCAAGCACGTCGACAACGCCGTTCAGCGGGTATGCGAAGACGCTTCTGCTCATCGCACGCTTTCCGGACATTTGGTTCTCGGCCTGCGCGAAGACGGCGTCGGTCTGACCGACTTTCAATATACGAAGACTCTGATCGGCGCGGCCAACATCGCACGCGTCGCCCGCATTCGTAAAGCGATCGTCGCCGGCGAGATCGTGCCGCCCTCGACGCGCGAAGACCTCGCAAAATTCAAACCGGTTCCGATCCCCTGATGCCGGCACTCGCGCTGCGCGGGATCGTTAAGCGCTTTGACGATCTCGTCGCGGTGAGCGGCGTCGATCTCGATCTCGAGCCGGGCGCGATCGTCGGATTGATCGGCGAGAACGGGGCGGGGAAATCGACTCTCGCGAACATCGCATTCGGCGCGATTGTTGCCGACGAGGGAACCATCGAGCGTAACGGCGTCGTCGGCCTCGTCCACCAGCACTTTCAGCTCGTCGAACGCCTCCGTGTTTGGGAAAACGTGCTGCTGGGTCGCGAGCCACGCAAAGGTTGGCGGCTCGACGTCGCCGCGGCGCGCGCGCGCGTCCGCGAGCTTGGCGAACGCTACGGCCTGCACGTCGATCCCGATGCAATCGTCGAAACGCTCCCGGTCGGACTCAAGCAACGGGTCGAGCTTCTGCGCGAGCTGGAACGCGAGCCCGCAATTTTGCTGCTCGATGAGCCGACCGCGGTGCTTGCACCGAGCGAGATCGAGTCGTTCTTCACGACGATCGCCGGGCTTGCGAAGCGAGGAATCGCAATCCTCGTCGTGACGCACAAACTGGCCGAAGTGATTGCCTACACGTCAAAAGTGAGCGTGATGCGCGCCGGGGAGATCGTGGCGCGCTTCGACACAGCCCAAACGACTGCCGATGATCTCGCCCGCGCGATGGTGGGCGGCGAGATCCCGCCGCTCGCGCAGCGAATTGCGTTCCCGCGGCAGGTGCTTCCCATCCTGCACATCACGGGGCTTCGCGCGAAAGCCGGTCCGGATGAGATCGGCGGTCTCGATCTCGCGCTTGCGGCCGGTGAAATTCTAGGCGTCGCGGGCGTCGAAGGGAACGGACAAACTGCGCTCGCCGATGCGCTTGCGGGCGTGACGGAATACGAAGGCACGATCCGATTTCGAGATGAGGAGCTGCCCTCCGCACTCGGCCCGCGCGGCCGCATCGCACGCGGAATGCAGATCATCCCGCAAGACCGCCAGCACGAAGCGCTGGTCCTGGATTGGAGCGTCACCGAAAACGCAATCCTCGGCCGCGAGCGCAATCCGGAGCTGCGGCGCGGACTTCAGATCGATCCGGCCGCTACGCGCGCGTTTGCGCAGACGATCGTCGAGCGCTTCGACGTGCGACCACCTCGCGTCGATGCACGCGTGAGTGGTCTCTCGGGTGGAAATCAACAGAAGATCGTCGTCGGACGCGTGCTCGCCGGCCAGCCAACGTTTGTGCTCGCGTACCAACCGACGCGCGGGATCGACGTCGGAGCTGCCGCACTCGTGCAATCCCGCCTCATCGAAGCACGCAACGCCGGGACTGCGATTCTTCTGATTTCGTTCGAGCTTGACGAAATATTCGCGCTCGCCGACCGCGTCGTCGTTCTCTATCGCGGCAAGGTCGTCGGCGAGTTCAGCCGCGATGCGTTCGATCGCGGACGCATCGGCGCCCTGATGGCCGGCTCGTCATGAACCTTTCACGCGGCGCGCGCGACGCGGCAATCGCCTTCGGAATCATCGTGGTGTTCGGCAGCCTCGCGATGCTCCTCGCCGGCGTAAACCCCATCGATGGTTTTAGTGCGCTTCTGATTGGTGCGCTCGGAAACGTTCCGGAGACCGCCGAGACGCTCGTGCAGACGACGTCACTGCTTTTTCCGGCGCTTGCGATTGCGCTTGCATTTCGGGCTGGACTGTTCAACATCGGCGCCGAGGGGCAGCTGCTCATCGGTGGCTTGCTCGCGGGCGTAATCGGCGAACGGTTCATCGCACCCGGCTTCATCGCAATCCCGGTGCTACTGCTCGCGGGTGCTGTCGGCGGCGGAGCGTGGGGAGCTTTGGCAGGCTGGCTCCGCGCGCGCTTTTCCGCCAACGAAGTCATCGCCACGCTGATGCTCAACTACGTCGCGATTCAAGTCGCCGCGTACGCGATAACCGGACCCTTGAAAAGCGCGACGGGCGCAGGCAACGAGACGGGCGAGCTGCCTGCATCGTCGTTTCTTCCGACGATCTTGCCGGATACACGATTGACGATCGCGCTCGTTCTGGCGCTCGTGCTCGCATTTCTTCTGCGCTGGCTGTTGCGCTCAACGGTGATCGGCTATCAACTGCGCGCCGTTGGTGACGCGCCGCGAACGGCACAGCGAGCCGGGATCGACTTGGCGAAGATGCGCTTTTGGACGATGACGGCGTCGGGCGCGATTGCCGGTCTCGGCGGGGCGACGATCGTGCTGGGCGTGCTGCACCGCTTCAATCTCGCGCTCTCGCCCGGCTACGGATTCATCGGTATCGCGGTCGCGCTGGTCGGCGAGCTGGATCCGTTGTGGGTTACCGTCGCCGCATTCGTCTTCGGCATCCTGCAGAACGGCGCAATCGGAATGCAGGCCGCCGCGAACGTTCCGCGTGACGTCGTGACGGCAATCGAAGGTTTGATCATCCTCGTTTTGGCAGGCCGCCGTATCATCACGCGGAGTGGAGCCGACTGATGTTTGCATTCTTGTGGCTGATGCTCGTGAAGTCTGCGCCACTCGTCTACGCGGCGCTTGGCGGCGTGTTGTGCGAGCGCTCCGGCGTGCTCAACATCGGGCTCGAAGGGATGATCGCAATCGGCGCGTTCAGCGGCGTCGCGATCTCGTTTGCAACCGGAAGTGCAATTCTGGGCGCGATCGGCGGCGTCGCATCAGGCGCGCTGCTGGGCGCCATTCTGGGATTGGCTGCAACTCGTTTTCGCGTCGAGCAGATCGTCGCGGGAACCGGAATCAATTTGATCGCCCTGGGCGGCTCCGCGTACGGACTCGTCGTCGTCTTCGGACAACCCGGCGCATCAAAAGAAGTGAACGCGCTTGGGCCGACCGGCGAGATTGCAATGGTCTGCTTGGCGCTCGCGCTCGCGGGGCTCTTACACGTCTTCCTTTTTTGGACGCGGCCGGGATTACACGTGCGCGCATGCGGCGAGAATCCTCGCGCTGCCGACGTCGCCGGTATCAACCCGCTGCGCGTACGATTCTGGGCGACGACGGCCGGCGGCGCGTTCGCGGCACTGGGCGGCGTGTTCCTCGCAATGGCCGAGCTCGATTTATATTCCGACGGGATGAGCGCGGGGCGCGGCTTCATCGCGCTCGCCGCCGTGATCTTCGGACGCTGGAACCCACTCGGCGCAGCCGCCGCGGCGTTGTTCTTCGGAGCGTTCGAAGCTTTACAATTCACGCTCCAACGCACGGGCATTCCGGTCGAGTTCATGCAGGCTTTGCCGTATGTTGCCGCACTGATCGCACTCGCGGGATTCGCGGGTCGTGCTCGAGCGCCGGCTGCAGACGGCGTCCCATATAGAAGATAACGCCAGGAGACGAACGAACAAGTTGTCTTTGGGGCGCCCGGGGGTACAAGGCTCTGAAGGTTCGTACGTTCCTCGTTCTTGTTGCCATTGTGACGTCGCTGTGTATGAGTGCACCGTGCGCTGCGATGTCGAACCCACTCTCCGATTTGCAAACGCGACTGCGTACCGTGGCGCAGCGGCTTCCGGCACGCGTCGGAATTGCGATCGAAGATCTCGCAACCGGCACGATTTCCGGCATCAACGCAAACGCGAGCATGCCGGCCGCGTCGACGATCAAAGTCCCGGTGATGGTCGAAGTATTCGAGCAGATGTCGCAAGGCCGCGTCTCGCTCGATCAAACCATTCACTTGATGGCCAGCGATCGCGATTGGGGCTGGGGCGAACTGTGTGACGCGCCGCTCGGAAGCCGTTACACCGTTTCAACGCTGCTGTGGAAGATGATCACGCAGAGCGACAACACTGCGACGAACATGCTGATTCGTCTCGTTGGCCGCCAGAGCATCAACGCGACGATGCAAGAACTGGGCTTGCGGAGCACGCAGGTCGCCGATTACATCCGTTCCGACGGAGACATTCGTTCGCTGCGTTCCAGCGCGGCCGACATGGCGCACTTGCTCGATGCGATCGCACGCGACCAGCTAATCGATCAGTGGAGCTCGCGTCAAATGATGATGATCCTTGAAGGGCAGACGCACAATAGCTTGTTGCCGGTTCCACTGCCGCGTGACGTGAAGATCGCGCACAAGACCGGCGAGCTGCACGATACGCTCAACGACGTCGGGATCGTCGAGGACGACCGCGAACCGTACGTCATCGCCGTCATGACGACGTCACTGCCGACGCTTGACGTCGGACGCAGTTTTATCCGTGGCGTCTCGCGACTCACCTACAACGCAATGATTCAGTTCGCGAGCTGGCGCGAGACTTCGGGACTCACCCCGGTCGAGAGCTTCGCGCATCCATCGGAGACGCTCGCGGCGCCTCCCCTCTCGCCGGATTTGCGCATGTGGTTGCCCGCGGACACCTCGAAGGACGAGAGCGCCGGCGCCGACTGATCTTCCCGCGCATTACGCGCGAATGGCACTGGAGATGCAGCTCGACGAGCTGGAGCTTTCTCTCGTCCTCGATCCGGATGCGCTCGATAAAAGCTTTGAGCGCGCGTGTATCCTGGGCGCGCTCGGACGTGCCGACGATGCAATCCAAGCATATCGCGACGTGCTGCGCCAACGTCCCGACCATTTCGGCGCGCTCAACAATCTCGCCGTACAGCTGACGGATCGACGCTCGCCGCGCGCCGCGCTTGCTGCGTACCGGCTGCTCGTGGAGCGCCATCCGAATAGCGCAATAGCTCACAGCCATTTAGCCACGACTCTGCATGGTGAAGGCCATGCCGATGAGGCAACCGAGCACTTCCAGCGTGCTATCGAACTCGACCCTACGATGGCCTCCGCGCATCACGGGCTCGCATCGATCTTCTCTGAACGCGGCGACGAACAAGCTGCCGCTCGCGAACGAAGGCTCGGATACACGCATCGGCCGATTACGTTCGGGCGGTTTCGAGGCGACGGCGAACCGATTCGCGTGTTGATCCTCGGCGTCGAGAGCGACGGTAACGTTCCTACGAAGAGTCTCTTCGATAACCGGATCTTCGCGGTCGCTTCGCTGCTCGTCGGTTTCTATGACGCGGAAAAACCGCTTCCGCCACACGACGTCGTGTTCAATGCAATCGGCGATGCCGATCGCTGCGCGCTTGAGCTTACGGCTGCGGCGACGCTGCTGGCTCGCAGCGAAGCTCCGGTCATCAATCCGCCGAGCACTATCCTGCTGACGGGACGCGTTGCAAACGGTGAGCGTCTTGGTGCGATACCGGACGTCATCGCGCCGCGCTTCGCCATCTTTCCGCGCTGGCTCTTGGATCGCACCGATCCCGCGGCAGTTCTCCAAGCGAGCGGCTTTACGTGGCCCGTGCTGCTGCGTGCGCCCGGTTTTCACACGGGACAGCATTTCGTGAAAGTCGATCATCCGGATGACGTCGCAAAAGCGCTCAAAACTCTGCCCGCGAATGCTGTTATCGCAATCGCGTTCCTCGATACGCATAACGCCGACGGCGCATTTCGCAAGTACCGCATGATCACGGTGAACGGCAAACTCTTTCCGCTGCATCTCGCCGTCTCGAACGACTGGAAAGTCCACTATTTCAGCGCCGACATGGTCGACAATGAAAGTCACCGCGCCGAAGACGCGGCGTTCCTCGCGGATCCGCGCGGCATAATCGGCGAACGCGCATTCGCTGCGCTCGAAAAGATCGTCGAGACTCTTGCGCTCGACTACGGCGGCATCGACTTCTCGATCGATCCGAGCGGCAAAGTCGTGTTATTCGAAGCAAACGCAACGATGATCGTGCAGCCGCCGCCGTCCGAACCGATCTGGGATTACCGGCGCAAACCGGTCGAGCACATCATCGAAGCCGTACACGCGATGATGCGCGAGCGCATTCAGCCGGACGCGCGAGCGAGCCGTTGATGCGGACGCAGCGACCCGCGCGTTAACTCCCCTTCGTATTCGTGATAGGCTTCTTCGCTGATGCCGAGCTCACGCATGGCGGCTAGCGTCTCGCTCGGATCGTAGCGCGCCGAACCGAATCGCACTTTTCCGCCTTCGAGGAACGCGTACGATGCGTAACCGGGCCGCTGCGGCATTCCGACACTGCCCGGATTGACGACGAGTGCTTGTCCTTTCCATGTTCCGCGCCGGTGCGTGTGCCCGACGACGACGACGTCGCAGTGCGGGAATGCTCGCATGGTTCGCGAGAGCTCTTCGGGCGTCGGAGCGACGTAGCGCGTGTAATCTCCGGGATAGGCGTGCGTGATTCCGATGCGCACTCCGTCCAGCGTCAGCTCGAGCTCGGGTGGCAGCGCACGCAACCAACGCATCTGCGCCGCACTCAGCGATGCGCGCGCATGATCGCGATGCGCTTTCGCCGCCTGAACGAGCGCAGGCGGGACGGGATGCTGCTTTGCCGTGCGCGCGACCGCGTCGTCTTCTTCACCTCGAACGCACTGCACGTCCAAACGCATCAGCTCCGCAACGACGCCGCTCGGGTCGGGGCCGAAGCCAACCACATCGCCGGCACAGACGATTGCGTCGGCTGCGGGCAAGGCGCGCAATGCCTCAAGATTTGCGTGAATATCGGAGATGATCAGGACTCGCATATGTGGATTGAGAACTCTCCCCGGATGACAATGGCTGAACCTGCGCGCGCGCTTGTCGCCGAGGACCTCCGGAAGCGCTATGGCGCGCGGTGGGTCGTCGATGGCGTGACGGTTCGGGTCGAACCCGGCGAAATCGTCGGGCTACTCGGACCGAACGGCGCCGGCAAAACGACCAGCTTCGGCATGATCGTCGGCAACGTCAAGGCTGACGGCGGCAAAATGATCGTCGACGGGACGGACATCACCGAGATGTCGATGTCCGAACGCGCCCGGCAAGGTCTCGGATATCTTTCACAGGAGCGTTCGATTTTTCGCCGGCTCAGTGTCGCCGACAACCTGCGCTTAATCCTCGAGATGCGCGACTCCGAGCCGGAGCGGCGCGCCGCGATCTTCGAACGTGTGGTCGAGCGCTTCAATCTTCAGCCCATCATCGAGATGCGCGGCGACACGATCTCGGGCGGACAGCAACGGCGCGTCGAGGTGGCACGCGCGCTCGTCACCGCGCCGTCATATTTGCTGCTCGACGAGCCATTCAGTGGGATCGATCCCCTTACGGTCTCCGAGCTCCAACGGCTCATCGCGGAGCTGCGCGGCGACGGATACGGCATCTTGATCACCGACCACAACGTGCGCGACACGCTCGCCATAACAAACCGTTCGTACGTGATTCACAACGGAAAGGTAATCGCGTCCGGAGTCCCCGAGGAGCTCGTCGACAACCCCGAAGCGCGACGTTTCTTCCTAGGCGAAAACTTTCGGATGGCGGGTTGACCTTAAAGTAATCTTAGCCTTAGCGCGCTAATCATTCTTGGTATGCGACTGTTTGTGCGTACCGCTGCGTTGTTTCTCTTTTCGTTCTGCGCCTTCACCGGCGCCGTCGATACGAGCGCCGCGCCGATAGGTGAGTCCCAGCTTGCGGGCTTACGTTCGAAGATCAACCACATCATCGTTATATATGAAGAGAACTGGAGCTTCGATGGGCTCTATTCCGAGTATCCGGGCGCGAACGGTGCGCACGGCCGCGGAACGCCGCAGCTCCAATGTCCGACGGGGTCAGACAACTATACGGCGATGACTGGACTTCCGCCGGCACTCATTCGCGCGGGTCGTCCGACCGGCCCATGGCCCTGTGGTTGGCAAGGTCTCGCCGGCGGCGAGCAAGATCCGCACATTCCGCTCGGACTTCCGCTGCGGCCGTACGACCTGACTGATTTCATTCCGACGTCTGCGCTGACGGGCGATCTCTGGCACATCTTCTGGCACGAGCAGTTGCAAATCGACAACGGCGCACTCGAGGCCGCCGGTCCGGCGCCCATGGACAAGTTCTCGGCGTACGCGAGCAACCCCGGACTGGTGTTCGGCTACTACAATGCGACGCATCTCCCCGAAGGGGTTATCGCGCAGCATTACACGCTCGCCGACAACTTTTTTCACAGCGCGTTCGGCGGCTCGTACCTGAACCATCAGTGGTTGATCTGCGCGTGCACGCCCGAGTGGAATCAGCCGTTACCCGCCGGCGCACCAGGTTTCGCTTCGTCGTGGGATCCCAAAACGCACACGCTCAACGATTCGAATCTCACGACGATGCCGCGACCGGGCGGCAGCGGACCGCTATGGGTCGTGAACACGACGTTCACCCAGAATAGCCCGCATCCAAGCCGCGTAAAGCCCGACCAGCTCCTACGCCCAATTCCGCCGTCACAAAAGACGATCGGTGACCTTTTGACCGATCACTCGCCATCCGTTTCGTGGAAATGGTATAGCGGCGGTTGGGATCTTGCGCTCGCGCACGATCCACGCGCAAACGGTTGCCCGAATCCTAGCGCGGCTGACCCGAATCCGACGCCCGCGGGATTGTGCTTCCAGTATCATCACCAGCCGTTCGCATATTTTCAACGATGGGGCACTGACGGCTCGGCGGCCAAAGCCGAGCATCTTCAAGACGAATCGCACTTCTTCAGCGACCTCGAAAGCAAGACGCTGCCGGGCGTCGTCTTCGTCAAGCCGGTCGGCCTCGACAACGAGCATCCCAACTATTCGACGCTCGCGCGCGGCGGTCAGCACCTCCAGAAGCTCATAAGCGCGATCTGCACGTCATCTTATTGGAAAGATTCCGTCATCATCGTCACTTACGACGAAAACGGCGGACGTTGGGATCATGTGGCGCCGCCGAAGGTCGACGAGTGGGGACCGGGAACCCGCGTCCCCGCAATCATCGTATCTCCATACGCAAAACCCCACTTCGTCGATCACACTAAATATGAGACCGCTTCGATTCTCGCGCTGATTGAGCGCCGCTTTGGGCTGCCTAGCCTCGGCTCGCACGACATGCGCGCAAATCCGCTTCTGAACGCCTTCGACTTCGAACAACAACCACTGGCTTGCCACTCGTCTTAGCGTTCGTTCTGGTCTTCGCCGCGCTGCTCGGTTGGCGCGGCCCGTCCACGCTCGGCGCTCCCGATCTTCCAGAAATACCCGAAGTGCACGCTCAGAGCGGCGTCGCCGCGCTGACGCTGCGCGCCGAACTCGATCCGCAAGGGCGCCCGGCGTTCTTTTGGCACGGTCGTGAAGTCGCGCCGACGATTCGAGTGCGTCCCGGCGATGTGATTCGCGTCCATTACATCAACGCGTTGCCTGAATTTTGCGGGCTTGGCATGGTCTCGGATTCGAACCTGCACTTTCACGGACTCACGACTTCGCCGCGTCCGCCCGGTGACGACGTACTGACAACAATGGTGGCGCCCGCACGTGCGTTCGATTACACGGTGCGCATCGGACGCAATCAGCCTCCCGGACTCTACTGGTATCATCCGCACGCTCACGGGCTTGCGAATTGGGAGCTCGGAAACGGCATGGCGGGCGCGATCGTAATCGAGGGAATTGCGGACGAGGTTCCGAGTCTGGCCGGATTGCGCGAACGCGTAATCGTGCTGCGCGACATCCCGCGCGATCCGAGCGTCGGTGCAGCCGAAAGCAAACAGCAATTGACGGCAGGCCCGCTACCGACTGCGCAAGCGCAGACGCACGTCGGTATGGACGATGAAGATTATCAAGGCGATACGCCCTGCGGAGTCGATGCCGACGCGCAACCTACGATTAACGGAATCCCAAGCGCAACGCTCGCAATAGCGCCCGGCGAACGCCAGCTTTGGCGCGTGCTCAATGCGTCCGGCAAGCGACACTACGATCTTGCGATTGCAGGTGTGCGTATGCAGCTCGCGGCTCGCGACGGCATTCCGATCAAGCTGCTGGAAAAAACACCGGAACACGACATCGATCATGTGTTGCTGCCGCCGGGTGGACGCGCTGAGATCGTCGTCACCGGCGCAGCGCATCCGCAACTCTTGCTCTCGCGCTGTTACGACGGCGGCAAAGCCGGCGAACCGAATCCGGGCGTCATCTTCGGTGAGCTTGTCGACGATCGTGGCACAAATGTCACCACGCGTGTTGCACCGCCCTTCGGCGTCGCGAACGATCGCGATTACACGGCGCTCCCCGCGCGCGTCGCGCAGCACCGCACAATTTACTTCCGTGAAGACGCGAACGGCTTTTCGCTCAACGGGAAGCGCTTTTCACCCGGCGATCGGCCGATGTTCGTCGCGCGTGCCGGGACCACCGAAGAGTGGACGCTCGACAACCGCAGCGATGAAGTCCATGCGTTTCATATCCATCAGGTCC
The DNA here is from genome assembly GCA_036489885.1 of Candidatus Baltobacteraceae bacterium. Taxonomy (NCBI): domain Bacteria; kingdom Bacillati; phylum Vulcanimicrobiota; class Vulcanimicrobiia; order Vulcanimicrobiales; family Vulcanimicrobiaceae; species Vulcanimicrobiaceae bacterium. Next base: position 778,040 of record DASXEW010000003.1, on the reverse strand, counting down.
ACTTCGTCGTCGAGGCGACCCACGAGTGGCGCGACGTCGTCGACGTCCCGCCCCGCGCGAAGCTCCGCATCATCGTCGATTTTCGCGATCCCATCATCCGCGGGACCTTTCTATTCCATTGCCATCTCACCGATCATGAAGATGGCGGAATGATGGGTAAGATCAAGGTCATCTAGGGATGCGCCCCAAGCCGGCAAAGGTCCGACAAGACGGCTTCAGGAACCGGCCCACGCAGCGCATACTCTTCCGGGAGGGGCACCGTTGGCTAAGGTGACACGGGGAGACTTCTTCAAGTTTGCCGGCGCTGGCGCCGGAGTTCTGCTGACCTCCGAGCTGGGGTTCGACGTTGCGAAAGCGACGGAGATCAAGAAGCAGCTTAGAATCGCCGGCGCGACCGAAGCGCACTCGGTATGTCCCTATTGCGCGGTCGGATGCTCGATGATCGCGTACACGCGGCAAAATGCCGACGGGACGGTCAATATCTTGCAGATCGAGGGCGATCCCGATAGCCCTATCAACGAGGGCCGCCTCTGCCCCAAGGGTGCGACCGCGATGCAGCTCGCAGTTTCGAGCCGGCGCGTCGAGTCACCGCTCTACCGCGCTCCCGGTGCGACCGAGTGGCAAAAGATCTCGTGGGACGATATGCTCGACAAGATTGCCCGTCGCGTGAAAGACTCCCGCGACCGCACCTTCGTCCAAGTCGACAAAAAGGGCAATCTCGTCAATCGCACAGACGGAATCTCGTTTGCCGGCGGCGCTGCGTTTTCGAGCGAAGAAGGCTACTTCGCCGCCAAAGTGATGCGCGGGCTCGGCCTGACACATTTGGAGCAGCAAGCCAGGGTTTGACACGGTCCGACGGTGGTCAGTTTGGCCGCCACGTTCGGACGCGGAGCAATGACGAATCACTGGCGTGACATCAAGAACGCCGACGTCATCTTCATCGCCGGTGCGAACCCGGCGGAAGCCCATCCGGTCGGATTCCAATGGTTCATGCGCGCCAAGCTGGATCCGGCGCGTGGCCCGGGCAAGGGCGGCGGCGCCAAGATCATCCACGTTGATCCGCGGTTCTCGCGTACGTCGGCAGTGGCGGATCAATACGTGCGTATCCGCACGGGCACCGATGTTGCGATGTTCGGCGGCTTGATGAATTACGTGCTGCAGAACAACAAATTCCATGACGAGTACGTGCGCAATTACACGAACGCAACGTTCATCGTCAACGAAAAGTACGGATTCTCCGACGGACTCTTCAACGGCTACGATCCGAAAAAACGCAGCTACGAAGCAACCGCGTGGAATTACGACTTAGGCGCCGACGGTTTCGCGCAACGTGACATTAGCATGCAGCATCCTCGCTGCGTCTTCCAGCTCATGAAAGCGCACTATGCGCGCTATACGCCGGCGATGGTTGAAACGATCACCGGCATACCGCAAGCCGACTTTCTGAAGATCGCCGAGGTTGTCGGCGAAATGGGCCGTCCCGACAAAGTCATGACGATCGTTTATGCGGTCGGCCTCACCCAGCACACCACCGGCGTGCAGTTGATTCGTTCCGGTGCGTTGCTCCAGTTGCTGCTCGGCAACATGGGGCGGCCGGGCGGCGGTATGAATGCCGAGCGCGGACACGCCAACATTCAGGGCAACACCGACCACGCGATCTCGTGGGAAATCTTGCCGGGCTATCTCAAAGTCCCACTGCCGGGCCAGAAGAATATCGACGACTACCTCAAGGCGAGTGCGTCGAAGAAGCTCGATCCGAATTCCTGGAACTTCTTCGGCACCAACTACAAGAAGTTTTTAGTCAGCTTGCTCAAAGCGTGGTATGGCGATACCGCGACAAAAGACAACGACTTTGCGTTCAGTTATCTGCCGAAGCCCGACGGCAACTCGTCGTGGATTACGATTTGGGATCAAGCCATCCAAGGCAAGATGGAAGGCGTCTTCCTCTCGGGGATGACGGCAACCAGCATCGGCCCTGATACGAATCAAGTCTTGCAGGGGCTTTCAAATCTCAAATGGCTCGTCGTAATGGATCCTTTTCCGACGACCACATCGGAATTTTGGCACACGGCCGTCGACATGGATCCGGCTAAGATCCAAACCGAAGTTTTCATGGTCCCGACGACTCACTGGATCGAAAAATCGGGAAGCTTCACGAATAGCGGACGCTGGTCGCAGTGGAAAGACCAAGTCATTCCGCCTGAAGGCGAAGCCAGGCACGATCACTGGATCACCGCCGAGATCTTCCAGCGCGTCAAGTCGCTTTATCAAAAGGAAGGCGGCAAGTTCCCGGATCCGGTCATGCATCTTACGATGGATTATAAGGATCCGCGCAAGCCGGATTTCGACGAGCTGGCTCGCGAGATCAACGGCAAAGATCTCAAGACCGGTAAGCAGATGGTGACGTTCGCCAAGCTCGCCGACGACGGCTCGACCTCGTCGGGCGACTGGATCTACGTTGGAAGTTACACGCCCAAAGGCAATATGATGAAACGCCGCATGGGCATCTCCGATCCTGCGAAAAACGATCCGACGGGCATGGGTTTCTATCCGCAATGGTCGTGGAGCTGGCCGCTCAATCGTCGCATCATCTACAACCGCGCATCGGCGGACACGAACGGAAATCCATGGGATCCGAAGCGTCCGGGCATCAAGTGGAACGGTACGAAATGGGTAGGTGACGTCCCCGATTATCCGCCGGCGATGAGCCCCCACGATCCGAAAGCCTGGTTGCCGTTCATCATGAACGGTGAGGGCACGGGCCGGCTGTTCTCCAACACCTGCGTCGACGGCCCACTCCCCGAACATTACGAGCCGATGGAATCGCCGGTGCAAAACGCGTTGCATCCGAGTGTTCAAAACGATCCGGTCGTGTACTTGTACGATCAGAAGGCCGGACGTCCGGACCGCTTTGGAACGAGCGCCGACTTCCCAATCATCGCGACGACATATCGGTTGACCGAGCACGAGCATTACCTCACGCAGCAAGTTCCGTTGCTCGTCGCGCTGCAACCCGAACCGTTCGTCGAAATGCCTCCGGGTCTCGCGCAAGAGAAGGGCATCAAAAACGGCGATCTGGTTACGGTCAAGTCGAAGCGTGGGCAGATGGTCGTACGCGCACTCGTCACGAACCGGGTTGGCCAACTGACGCTTGGCGGCACGAAAGCATGGCAGGTCGGTATTCCGATCCACTGGGGTACGGTCGGCATTCAAGCCGACAAGAATCCCGATCGCGCGAAATATTGGCTTGCTAATGCGCTCACGCCGTTCGTCGGCGACGCCAATTCACGAACGCCCGAGTTCAAGTCGTTCCTCGTCGCCATCGACAAGGCGTGATGCTGCAGCCGGTTCTGGACAAACGCTGGTCGGAACGGCGCGAACGCGCAAGCGAGCTTACGGAGCGCTGGAGCTTTGCGGCGGAAGTGTTGCACTTCTACCGTGCGCTCCTCGATGCGCAAGAGCGCGCCTTCGATGCCGCGCTCGGCGACCGTCCTGCGCGCGACCAGATCGCGGCATACGCAATGGAACGCGTGTTGCCGAGCATCATAGAAGCGAGCGTGGCTAGCGGACCGCCCGGCATGACCGAATCGGTGCTAACCGCATTTCACGAATCGGAATTCGAGCCCACGATTGAAGCCTGGTTGCTGGGTGAGAACCTGAGCGCCGTGGAGCGGTACCTCGCGCGCGCATCTGCTGGGCCGGTGCTCGAAGCGCTGAGCTCGACATTCGACCTCGGCCAAAAGCGCGACGATCATCTCTGCCCGCAGTGCGGCGGACCGCCGCAACTCAGCTACTTTGCGCCGTCGGAAGAAGATCTCGTCACCGCGCACCGGCACTTGCTGTGCTCGCGCTGCGCATGGACCTGGAAATTCCCACGGCTCACATGCGCTTCGTGCGGCCAGAACGAGAGCAAGGAGCTCACGATCTACGGCGAGATCGGAACGACGCAAGCCGAGCTTTCCGAAAACATCATCAAAGCGCGCAGCTCCGGAACTGCTTCGAAATTGCCGCCGGCGCATTTCCCGCACATGCGCGTCGACGGATGCAAAACGTGCTCGAAGTTTCTTCTCAGTCTCGATCTCGAACGCGACCGCCGCAGCGTCCCGGTCGTCGATGAGATCGCAGCCATTCCACTCAGCCTCTACGCCGCCGAACACGGTCTCAACAAAATCGTGCCGAATCTGATGGGGTTTTAAGCAATGCCTGAACAGGTTGGATTCTTTACCGACACCAGCATCTGCATCGGATGTAAAGCCTGCGAAGTCGCCTGCAAAGAGTGGAATCAGCTGCCCGGCGATCCACCCAAGTACCTCGACGGCTTCGATAATACCGGAAAGCTGGATGCGGAAAACTACCGGCACGTCAAGTTCATCGATCTCGTTCCGGAATCGGCGAATATTATCACCGGTAACGGCGCAGCCTGGCTGATGATGTCCGATATCTGCAAGCACTGCGCGAATGCAAGTTGCATGGAGGTCTGCCCGACGAACGCGATCGTGAAGACCGAGTACAACACCGTCTACATCCAACCCGAAGTCTGCAACGGCTGCCGAGATTGCATGTCGGCGTGTCCGTATGGCGTGATCGGCTTCAACGAACAGACGGGCGTCGTCTCGAAGTGCACGTTCTGCTACGACCGCCTCCAAGCCAACATGACGCCGGCGTGCGCAAAGGCCTGCCCGACGCAATCGATTCAGTTCGGCACGCTCAGCGATTTGCACAAGAAGGCCGATGCGCGTATGGCTACGCTGCAAGCACAAGGTTACGACAAGGCACAACTGTACGGTCGCGACGATTCGGTCTACGGCGGCCTCGGCGCGTTCTTCTTATTGATGGACAAACCTGAGATCTACGGCTTGCCGAACGCGCAAAATGCCAAGCTTCCGAGCCGCAATAACGCCAAAGGTTATCTCGGCGCGTTCTTAACCGCCGCAGTGGGCGTCCTCGCAGGCCTGATTGCAATACGCCAAAACTCCGACGAATCGCAAAGGAGCGCGTAATGGCCGAGCATTTCGTTCAGCCTCCACATTGGGAAGTCTGGATCACGCTCTACTTCTTCCTCGCGGGTATCGCGGGCGGATCGTACACGCTCGGGACGATGCTGCGTCTTTGGGGTTCACAGCGCGACGAGGCGACCGCGCGCATTGCCTTCATGTGGTCCTTCCCGATCGTGGTTGTCTGCGGAATCCTCTTGACGATCGATCTCGGGAAGCCGTTGCGGTTCTGGCACATGATGGTCAATACGACGCCGGGATCGCTCGGTTTGAATTTCAAGCCCTGGTCGCCGATCTCGCTTGGTACTTGGGCGCTGTTGATCTTCAGCTTGTTCGCGTTCGTCTCGTTTTTGGAAGTCATGACCAAACGTGGCAACGACCGCAACGTCAGCGGCACGATGATCGTCTGGAACATCGTCGGCTCGCTCGTCGCCCTGTTTCTCGCGTCGTACACCGGCGTCGTGCTCAGCGTCTCGAACCAGCCGGTCTGGAGTGACAGCTACGCGATCGGCGGACTCTTCGTCGCGTCGGCGCTCAGCGCGTCGGCAGCGTTTCTGGCTTTCATGTCGCGCTTTCGCTCCGATGACGCGATCCCAACCGAAGCCCGCTTGGAAGCAGCCGACGCATGGTTCGTGCTGCTCGAGCTGATCATGATCATCGCCTTCTTCGTCACGCTCTCCGGTGCGGGCGAGCTCTGGCGCGAGACGGCAACGCCGTGGCTGATCGGCTGGATCCTCATTTTCGCAAGCTTCATACCATCGCTACGAAGGCTGGCCGGCGGCGGTCGCGTGCGTTATACCGCCAGCGGCGGTGCGGTCGCAGCGACGCGCGTCCTCGCGGGGACGGGAACCAGCGCCATCATCGTCATAGTTGGCGTTCTCATCCTGCGATTCGTGGTGATTTACAGCGCCCAATTCCAATGACGTAACCTGGGAGCCGGAGCGACCGGGTCCAAAAACCGAATTTCGTATCGACGCCGTCGAAGATGGTGCCGTACGCCATCGTTTTGACGAAGTCGCGACCGAAGAGCCGCTCGAGATTCGCCTCGTGCTCGGGGGTGAAACCCGGACGATTGCGATCACGATGCGCACGCCGGGTGCCGACTTCGAGCTCGTTGCGGGGTTCTTGAACAATGAAGGCGTCATCGCCGATAGCGGCGAGCTGCGTGGCCTTTCCTATTGCGTCGATCGCGACGTCGATGCCGAACAGCGCTACAATATCGTCAACGTCGAGCTGGCGCGCAGCGCATGGCCGCAGATCGACCGCCTCGAGCGCCATTTCCTCACGACGAGCGCATGCGGCGTTTGCGGAAAGGCCAGCATCGAATCGCTGCGCATGCGCAACGTTCCCAACCTTAGCGCTGGACCGGCGCTCAACCCGCAACTCGTCACCTCGCTACCGGATAAGCTTCGCGCGGCACAAGGTGTCTTTGCGTCGACCGGCGGCTTGCACGCGGCCGCGCTCTTCGACGCGAACGGCGCGTTGCTCGCACTGCGCGAAGACGTCGGACGGCATAACGCGCTCGACAAATTGATCGGCTGGGCGTTGATGAACGGCAAGCTTCCGTTACAGAATGCAATCGTGATGGTGAGCGGACGTACGAGCTTCGAGATCGTGCAGAAGGCACTCGTCGCCGGCGTCCCTGTGGTGTGTGCCGTGTCAGCGCCGAGCAGTCTGGCGGTCGGGCTGGCGCGCGAGTTCGGGATGACGCTGATCGGTTTTCTGCGCGGTTCGCGCTTCAATGTCTATTCGGGAAACGAAAGACTGGCTGCGTGTTCGACCAGCTGAATCTCATCGTCGAGGACATGGACGCAACGCTCGCCTTCTATCGAGCACTCGGACTCGGCATCGAAGACGACGGCCGAGATTGGCCGCCCGGCAGCGGCGCGCGGCATGTCGACATAAAACTTCCCAACGGAACACGCCTCGAATTCGACAACACACCGATGGTGAATATGTGGCGCGGCAACAGCAGCAGTTCGGCCGTCGTTATCGGCTTCTCGGTTAAATCTCGCGAAGCTGTCGATACTTTATACACAAAACTCATCGTCGCCGGACACAAAGGCGTGAAGCCGCCGCATGACGCATTTTGGGGTGCACGTTATGCAATCGTCACCGATCCGAGCGGCAACGACGTTGGTTTGATGAGTCCCATCGATCCATCGAAGAAGAGCTCGATGCCGACCGAGTAAGAACCGTGCACCGCGCGCGAGTCGTTCTCAGCGTGGCATTTGCGGTTGCTGTCTTTGCTTTGCTGCACGCGCGCGCGTACGCAGTCACTGAGTATTGCCCGGCCGTGCTCGAAAATGGTCACAGCCTCGGGGGCGGCGTGTACTCGTTCGTACTTTCGGCGGCGTCGGCGCGAACCGTGCATGGCACGCTGCTCGTCGATACGAACGACGGTTCGTACACGATCGATTTCCCGAATACGAACCTCGTCGTTTTCGTAGAGCGCTTGCACAATTCGAGCACGCATCGGCAGCGCGCAGTGTACGTCTCTCAGCCGCTGTACGTCCGTTTTCCAACCGCCGTCGAAAGCATCTCACTTTGGAGCGTGCTCAGTGCGCAATCAACTGGCGATGCCCTTTTTCACTGGGACGCGCGAGGAATGGTAACGTGCAAGATCCCGGAGTCGGTCGATCATGCGACCTACAGCAGCGCGAACTCCAATGTCGTCAGCGAAAATCCGATGCCGTTCGATCTGACGCAATAGCCGAATGCTTCCGACCCAATCATACAGGCGAAGCCCGCCTCCTTCGAAGAGAGTCGAGGCTGCACGAGCCCGAGTGAAGCCCCAGTAGCAACGCACAAATACGTACCACCCTGGCCACTCGCCGGCGCAGCAAACTCAACCTATCGCGCGGCACGCAAATTCTGCGAAACTGAGCCGGGCTATTACCTTTACGTAATTACGTTTGGAGGCTCAGTTCCTTAACCAGCGGCTGCCTTCACGCGTCGATTCGCATAGACAGGCGTAACCCAGTCGCGATATTTCGGCTCTTTGCCGTGCACGGCGCGCTCGTAAACGTCCATGATCGCCTTCGTGGTTTTGCCCGTCTTACCATCTCCGACCGGACGGCGATCGATCGATTCGACCGGCATGATTCCCGCTGCGCTTCCCGTTAGGAAAACTTCGGTCGCCGTGTACAGCTCGCTGCGATCGATGGCGCGCTCGATGACGTTTACACCGAGATCGCGCGCGATCGTCATCGCGCAGCGGCGAGTGACGCCTTCAAGGATGTTCTGGGTCGGATCCGGTGTTATCAAGTCGCCGTTCTTTACGATGAACAGATTCTCGGCCGAACCTTCCGAGACGTGGCCGTCGTGCGAAAGCATGATGGCTTCATCGAAGCCGTTAGCGATCGCCTCGCTCTTTGCAAGCGCCGAGTTGATGTAGATTCCGGTAATCTTGGCACGAGCGGGCGCAACGGTATCCTCGATGCGGCGCCACGAGCTCAGGCACGTTCGCAGACCCTTCGCTTCGCCGAAGTAGCCGACGAACGGAATTGCGACGATTGCGAACTCATCCTTGACGCCTTCGAGCCGTACGCCGATCGCCTCGTCCGCCTTGTAAATGAAGGGCCGCAAATAGACTTCGCACTCGAATTTGTTGCGCACGCACAGCTCGAGCGTGATATCGACCAGCTCGTCGGCCGATTTCGGGAGGTTCATGATGAGAATCTTGGCCGAGTCGTGCAGGCGGCGATAGTGATCGCGCGCGTGCAAGAGATAGAGCTCGCGCTCGTCCGCATCCCAGAAGCCACGGACGCCTTCAAAACATCCGGTTCCGTACTGCAGAGCATGCGTCAGCAGGCCGATTTTTGCATCGGCATAGCGGCGAAATTCACCGCGAGCGTAAACGATCAGATCGTCAAGTTCCATTGTCCTGCGGTTCGAGCTTCCGGGTTCACGGCCCCGGGGGAGCAAGCATCCCGGCCGCTAAGATCGCTGTGATGATTCCCACTGCCTCGACTACGGATATCATCGTTCGGCTTTTTGCGGCGACCGTTCTCGGGGCGATCGTAGGAATCGAACGCGAGCGCGCCGAGCACGTGGCCGGGCTGCGCACGCACGCGCTCGTCTCGCTCGGCGCAGCACTCTTCATGATCATCTCGGCGTACGGTTTTGCGTCGGTTCTCGGCGATCACGTGGTTCTGGACCCTTCACGAATTGCAGCGCAGGTTGCCAGCGGTATCGGTTTTCTGGGCGCCGGAACGATCATTCTGCGCCGCGAGATCGTTCGCGGTCTGACGACTGCTGCGAGCGTGTGGACGGTGGCAGCAATTGGGCTGGCGTGCGGCGCCGCCATGTACCTAGCTGCGATCATCGCGTCGGTGCTGGTGCTCGTCGTCTTGGCGGCGATGCGCCCGCTCGAGGTCATGCTCTTTGGCTCGCGCCGCAGCGTCCACATCATTATGACCTGCTCGGCCCGGGGGTTTGCGGAATCACAGGTGCGGCAAATCATCTCGGACGCCGGGGGAAGCCTGCAGCGCATTCACTTGCACTTCGACAACGAAAAAGAACGCGATCGGATCGAACTCGTCATGCGCTACGATCCGGCACAAGTACATCGCATCGCCGATGCGCTACGAGCGCTCGATGGGGTACGTGAGATTCGCACGATCGTGCAAGGCTCAACGCGCGAGCGGTGACCTCGAATCCCAGGGTCTCCCATTTATTAACGAGAACTTGCTCGGTTAGGGATTAGGGCTAGACGGCCCGGCCGGACTTGAAACGACCGGGTCGTTTCGCGCCGTGACGACCTTAGGTCGCGCGCACCTGACGCTCGACGGCGGACTCGATCGCAGCAAGCAAATCCTTGCTGAGGAATGGCTTGCCCAGTACGTTATCCCAGCCTTTTTCGGTTGTCGCGCCGATACGAATGAAAGCGACCTCGCGCCGGACGCGGCGCGGTACTTTCTTGAGGATCTCTTCGTCGTCGCCGTCGATCAACGCGGCATCGAAGCGCTCATCGGCGAGTAGCACGAGAGCTTCACCGACCGACTGAACGACACGCAGACGGTAGTGACCGCCGCGGAGCGCGTGCGCCGTGAACGAGCGGGTCTCTCCTTCCGGATCGACCAGCAGCAAGCGATTCGTACGGTCGTCTTCTTCGCCCAGAACCGCGGCGGGAAGGCGAACGACGAACGTGCTGCCTTTGCCCTCGACACTCTCCACGCCGATCGTGCCGGCGTGCTTCTCGACGATCAGCCTCGCCAGATAGAGGCCGAATCCCGTCCCGGTAATCCCCAGGCGCCTTGCGTTCGAGCCGCGTGCGAAGCGCGAAAACAGATTGGCGACCTCGGGCTGTGGGATGCCGATGCCCCGGTCTTTGACCGAGATCTCGATCCAGCCCTCAACGCGCTGAACCTTCACGCCAACCGGCTCGCCGTTCGGCGAGTACTTGATCGCGTTTCCGAACAGATTTTCCAGGACTTGTCCGAGGCGCTGCATGTCGCCGGTAACGAGGGCATCTTCCGCGTCAATCTGCACGTCGATCTTGCGCCGCTCGCTGAACGTTTGCGCAACGTCACGAACGAGATCCCCGAATTCGATCGGTTGCCGCGCGAGCGAGAAATCGCTGCTTTCCAGACGCGAAAGCGAGAGCGTATCGCTAGCCAGATTCGAGAGCCGCATCGCGTTCTGCGTAATCGTATCGAGGAACTGGCGCGACTGCGCATCGAGCTTCGGATCTTCCGCAAGGACCTGCGCGAAACCGACGATCGAGGTCAGCGGACCCTTGAAATCGTGCGCCAGCATCGCGATTAAATCGGCCTTGACTTGATTCAGCTCGACGACTGCGCCACGGCGCGCATCGAGCTCACCGTACAACTCGACGTTACGGACTGCGACGGCCGCATACTGCGCGAGCAATCCGAGCGCGAAGACGCTGTTGGTAGCCAGCGGTTCATTCCCGCTGGAGCGCGCCTCGAGCAACCAGCCCGGACCATCCGGGGTCGGGATGCGCGCGACCGCTCGGTGCGCCGCATCATCGACGAGGACGACTTCAGAGAAGAGCGCTTCGCGCAGGAAGTCATCGCCTTCATCAGGCGTATCCGGCGGCACGCTGAGATCTTGACTCTGCGCGACGCCGCCACTCGGCAAAGCGACCCAGAAGCGAACGGTCGTTCCGGTCATCGCGGCCGCGCCGACCAGCAACCGGTCGACGAGCACACGCGGGACGAGCGCCGCAAACAGCTCGCGCGCTACGCTCGTGAGCGCGGTGAGAATATCGTTTTGCGTTGCAAGCGCGGCTTCGTGCATGACGTCGGACGTGACGTCGCGGCGCACGGCGATAATGTGCGAAACCTTGCCGGCGGCATCGACCATCGGGCGGAGAGATTGCTCGCTCCAGAACGTCGAGCCGTCCTTACGATACGTGCGTGTGCGAAAACGCGCGGTTTCTCCGCGCAGAACGCGCGCGCGCACTTCCTCAACGACCTTACGATCGTTACCCTTACCGACGTACATCGCACTGTTCTTGCCGATGATCTCGTCGCGCGTATAGCCGACGCTTTGCAAGAAAGCGTCGTTGACGTAAACGACGGTCGACGGCTTCTTGGGATCGGGCGGATCGGACGGCGCGTAGATCGCTACGGCGTCGCTTGCGTTTTCGACTGCAGTCGAGAGCAGACGGATGCGATCCTCGCTGGCGCGGCGTTCGGACATATCGACGCCGAAAACGTACACGAGCGGACGCGAGAACGAGCGCACCAACTCGACGCGCAACTCGATCGGATAGACGGTTCCGTCTTTGCGGCGCGCAACGGTATTGATGATCAGCGGCTCGCCGTCGCGTGCAGCGATGCTGCGCATCAAACGCTCCGTTGAGAACGGCGATTGTAAGCGAGGAAGCAGCGACTCCACAGGGAGATCACGCATCTCTTTGGCGGAGTAACCGAGATTGCGTAGCGCGCCTTCGCTCGCGAAAACGATCCGCTGTGTCGAAAGATCGAAGTGATAGAGCTCACTACGCGAGGCGTCGACAAGCCGCATCAGCGTCCGGCGCGCATCGAGCTGTTCGATGACGCCGGCAGCCAGCGTCCGCAAGACGCCGCACTGCACGTCGGTCAGCGTGCGCGGTTGCTCGTCCATCACGTTGAGCGTACCGATCACGTATCCGCCACGCGTGACGAGCGGCATGCCGGCATAGAAGCGAACACGATAGTCGCGGACCAGCACAGAACGGCGGAAACGTTCATCGTTCTTGGAATCGTGAATCTCGAAGAGGTCCGCGCTGGCGAGCGTCGCCGCGCAGAACGAGTCTTTGCGCGCGATCTCGCTGATCCCGATCAACCCGACATGGGATTTGAACCAGACCCGGTCGTCCTCTATCAGGGTGATCGAAGCGATCGGCGTCCCGCACAATTGCGAAGCCAACCGGGTGAATACGTCAAAGACTTCCTCAGCCGGTGTGTCGAGGATCTGATAATCGTAGAGCGCCTCGAGCCGAGCCGACTCTGAGGTAAAAGTACCCGAGATCATACCGAGATTTATTGCTTATTCGCAGGGAGAGCCGCCGAGGCCCGTTTTTGGGCCACGAACGTCAGGACGTCCTCGACCGAACGTGTGTTCAGGACGTCCGAGGCCTCTAGCCATGCACGCCGGGCCTGGCCGACGGCATATGAGACGTTGCCCAGCGCCGAGGTCGAGTGGGCGTCCGAGTCACAGGTAAATGTGACCCCGAACCCTTTGGCACGGCGCGCCAGCGCGCTTGGAAGATCGAGCCGGGCCGGATGTCCGTCGATCTCGAGCGCGGTCCCCGTGCGCGCAGCCGCCGCAAAGACCGCATCATAGTCGAATTCGTAACCCCCGAATTCTGACATCGCATCGACGTATCGGCCTGTCGGATGACCGATGATCGAAACGTACGGATTTTCACACGCCGCGATGATCCGCCGCGTCATCTCGTCGCGCGACGCGTTCGTCCCGGTGTGCACGCTTGCGATCACGAGATCGAATTCGGAAAGCGTGCGGTCGTCGAATACGAGCGAACCGTCGGGACGCACGTCGACTTCGGTCGCGCACAACGTCCGAATGCCGAAGCGCTCGCCAAGACTGCGCACGTGCTCGCGCTGCTTGCGCGCAGCTTCGGGCGTCAAGCCGACGTCGCCGCCGCGAGCCGGAAATTGCGAATGGTCCGAGATCGCGTGATATGCATAGCCGCACGCTGCGCAAGCTTCAATCATCTCCTCGAGCGTGTTCCGGCCGTCGCTGTAGCTCGAGTGCATGTGAAAGTCGCCACGCAGATCGCCAAGCTCGATCGAGCGCGGTAACGTTCCGCTGCGAGCGGCATCGATCTCGCCGAGACCCAGTCGCATCTCGGGCGGAATGTACGCGAGTCCGAGCGTCGTATACACTTCCTCTTCGGTCGTGCACGTGATGTTATCACCTGTCTCGAGATTCAGAATTCCGTTTTCGCTAACGCGCAAACTCTTACGCACAGCCATTTCACGAAGCTGAATGTTGTGCTCGCGACTGCCCGTGAAATGCTGGAGCAGATTGCCGAAAAGATGCGCAGGCAGCACGCGCAAATCGATCTGCAATCCTGTTTCGAGCCAAATACTTCCCTTCGTCGAACCTTCCGCCACGACGGCCTGTGCGCGCGAGAACGTCGCGAACGCTTTGATGACGGCATCCGGTTCGTCGGACGTACAGATGATGTCGATGTCGCCGACGGTCGGTTCGGCGCGCCGCAAGCTTCCGGCGGCGGTGAGACTGTTGGCCGGAACGTTTGCACGCAAGTATTCGATCAGCTCGTCGGCGATCGGCCGAGCGATGCCGAGCGGCCAGCGGCGCGAACGTCCTTTCGACGCCAAGATTCCGCGCCGCAGATTCTCGAGCGATTTCTTGCCGAGGCGCGGCGCGCCGGCCAGCGTCCCGTTATCCAGCGCAAGCTCGAGATCGGCAAGCGATCCGATCTCAAACTGTTCGAAGAGCATTCGCGCCGTCTTGATTCCGATTCCGGGAACGGTGAGAACCTCCATTAACCGCGGAGGATATTGCGCGCGTAGCTCCTCGAGGTAGTCGCACGTGCCGCTCTTGAGGATGGCTGCGATTTTTTCGGCGATCGACTTGCCGATGCCGGGCAGCGAGGTGAGCTCGCCTGCGGCGATCAAATCCGCGAGCGGCGGTGCATTGTGGACGGCGTCGGCAGCCCGCTCGTACGCCATAAATCGAAAGTAATCTTCGCCCGCAAACTCCATGAGCGCACGAATCTCGCGCAAGCTCCGCGCGATATCGGCGTTCGAGCGCGGCTCCCGCGGTAGGCTGTGGCTCGTGCTCACAACAGGACCTCATTCGCCGCAAGCGTAGAGCCGTCCCATGCCGGCCAGACAACGTCTATCGCCCGCAATTTTTCAGCTACCGGTCGAAAAGATGCGTGAAGGATATTATTCCGACACGTATTTCAATCGCTCGAGAGAGATATTGATTGCCGACAGTTACTCGCCGCGCGTTCGCATGCAAGTCTTTCAGCGCAGCCATTCTTACCTGGGCGGAATCGACGAAGCGCTGGCGATCTTGCGCTTGTGCAGCGGGCGCGACTCAGGCGGTAGCTGGACCGACGGTTGGAACGAGCTCACCGTGCGTGCGCTCTACGACGGCGATGCGATCGGTCCATACGAGACGGTTATGACGGTCGAAGGCGACTATGCGCTCTTCGCGCACCTCGAGACGCTCTATCTCGGCGTCCTCGCGCGCCGCACGCGCATCGCCACCAACGCGCGTGAAATCGTCGACGCTGCCAACGGCAAGGACGTCCTGTTCTTTCCCGCGCGCTTCGACCATCATCACGTGCAGACCGGCGATGGTTACGCGGCGTACATCTCCGGCGCGCTCGGGGTCTCGACCGATGCGAATGCTGAGTGGTGGGGCAGCCGCGGAATGGGGACGGTGCCGCATTCATTGATCGCAGCATATAAGGGCGACACCGTTCTTGCGACTCAAAAATTCGCACAATACATGCCGCCGGGCGTCAACGTCATCGCGCTCGTCGACTTCGAGAACGATTGCGTCGGGACGTCGCTCAAACTTGCGCGCGCGCTCGGAAATCGCCTATACGGCGTGCGGATGGATACGAGCTCGACGCTGGTCGATAAATCGATTTGGCCGCAGATGTCGACGTTTACGCCGACCGGTGTGAATCCGCAGCTGGTGCACAACGTCCGCAATGCGCTCGATGCCGAAGGCTTCACGCAAGTGAAGATCGTCGTCAGCGGCGGCTTCAACGCCGAGAAGATTCGCATGTTCGAGAGCTTGAAAGTGCCCGTCGACGCATACGCAGTCGGAAGCGCATTTTTTGACGGCAGCGGACACTTCGATTTCACGGCCGACATCTCGGCGATTCAAATCGACGGCGAGTGGCGCGAATGCCATAAGGTCGGGCGCCCCGAGCGGCCCAACCCACGGTTGGCAATCGTTCCGAAAGACTACTGAGTCTTAGGCCTGTACCGGTACGGCGCTCGCGAGCTTCTCGAGCATTGCGCGCGTGAAGACGAGCATGTCCGATGCCGTGCGCGTCGTCACCCAGTTCCCGTCCTGAATGACCGGTTGATCGCGATAGAGACCACCCGCGTTGCGGATGTCGTCCGCGATCGAAGGCGCACCGGTGAGCTGACGCCCACGCACGACCTGTGAAGAGATCAGCACCTGCGGCCCATGACCGACCGCGAAGATCGGTTTCTTGGCGCCGTCGATCTCGCGGATGAGCCGCTGAATGTCCCGGTTGCCCCGCAGCCGGTCCGGCGAGGTCCCGCCGGGGATGAGCAGCGCGTCGAAGTCGTCTCCGGTCACGTCAGAGGCGAGCTCTTCGGCTTTCTGCTGGCCGCCATCATCAAGCCCTCGCTTGCTTCGTATTTTCTGGCGCGACTTCTCGTCGGCGCCCACAATTGTTACGATCGCGCCCGCGCCCTCAAGCGCCTTGCGCGGCTCGGTCAGTTCTGCTTCTTCGAATCCGTCGCCGATCAGAGCAGCGACTCGTTTGCCTTCAATGGACATGCGCCCGAAATACGCCTCCGGCGCGCATTCCCCTAGAACGAGGGAAATGCGGTCGTAAACGACTGGAAGATCAGGGTCTCCAGCACGGCGTAGCCTTGGTCGTTGAGGTGCAGGAGGTCCGAGGCGTAGTAATTCGTCGTGTAATACTGCGGATTCGCCGCGAAATAGTTGTACCAATCGACGTACGCAACGGCCTTATCGGTAGCATCCGCGATCGCTGCTTGCATGGCTTGATTCGCGAGCTGTGAATCCGCCGTCAGCGTTGCGCGCTGCGATGAAGTAAAGTTCGCAATCGAGTACGGCAGCGAACCGACGTCGGGGACACCAACGATCAGCGTGGCTTCCGGAGCGCCGCCCTTAAGAGCATTCAAGTTCGCAAGCATCGAGCGGAACGCACTGTACAACGTTCCGTTGCGCACGTTGTTGCTCGAATCGGCGAGCGTCGTTCCAGATGCGGTGCACGGTGCGGATTGCGTTGCGCTGCCGCCGCCGGCAACAGTTCCGCCGTTTGAGACGCACAACGCCGAATAATACGCATCGAACACGTCGTTGATGCCGCTTTGAACGATCACGATCATGCGAATGTTCTGCGAGCGAACGTTCGTCGCGAGCGTCGTGAGAGCGCCGAACTGCGAGGGATTGCTCAGCACGTCGCCGCCGAAGCCCTCCGTTTTCGGTGCGTCGCCACTCAGCGCACCGTTCACGCCGAGAACGATGCTGGCGGTTGGAGCATACCGCGGAAGAGAGAGCGAGCCCGAAAAGCGCTGCGCCCAACCCGTCGGATTTACCGCAGCACTCACGCCCGGTGCGCTCGGCCCCGTCTGGCATGGTCCGCTGCTAAAGGAGACTCCACAAAACACCGTGCCCATGCCGACGCTGAAATCATCGCCGAACACGGCTTCGTCCGAGCCCCCGCGGGCGGACTGCGTTGGATATGGCGTCGCAGTGGCGGTGGACGACCCGGACCCCTTGCACCCGGCCGCAATGCCCACGGTCGCAAAGATCAAAAATAGCAGCAGCCAGGTTCTCATCGCTCCCGGCATTCCTCGTAGGCGAGGTGTATCTTGCCAAGCGTTCTAAAGGCGGCATGAGAGATTTTGAATGATGGCAACGGCAACGGCGTTGTTGCGAGGCCGGCGCAATAAACAGTGCCCTGAGATAATAGTGGTGGGCCGAGCGCAAATGGGGGCCCAACGCGAAGCGTGGGGGGCGCGCAGCCTGGGGCGGAGCGCCTTTTAAAAATGAGTACTGAGCAGCGTAAGACCCGGCACCTCGACATCTGCCTCAACGACGATGTCGCCTCGACCCTCGAGGCAGGCTTTAGCGCGGTGCGTTTGCGGCATGAGGCTTTACCCGAAATCGCGCTCGAAGACGTCGTGCTGCAAACGACGTTTCTCGGAGCGACGCTGCACGCGCCGCTGATGATTTCGTCGATGACCGGCGGCACCGAGCGCGCGTCGACAATCAACCGCAATCTTGCAATCGCCGCACAGACCGCAGGGATCGCACTCGGACTCGGCAGTATTCGCGCCGCAATCGAGAATCCGGAGCTGTTCGCGACGTACGCTGTGCGCGAGGTCGCGCCGAAGGTCGTGCTGTTCGCAAACCTCGGCGCCGTGCAGCTCAACTACGGGGTCGGGATCGAGGACGCGCGCCGCGCGGTCAAAGCCATCGGAGCAAACGGTCTCTACCTTCATTTAAACCCGCTGCAAGAATCGCTCCAGCCGCGCGGCGACACCAATTTTCGCGGTCTGCTTCCGAAGATCGCCGCACTGGTTCGTGCACTCGACGTCCCGGTGATTGCGAAGAGCGTCGGCTCCGGGATCGCGCCGAGCACGGCGCAGCGCTTGTTCGATGCGGGCATTGCCGCAGTCGACGTCGCCGGCGCGGGCGGTACGTCCTGGGCGCGCGTCGAGGGGAAACGCTCGGACGATCCGCTGCGTGCGAAGTTGGCCGAGCAGTTCGCCGATTGGGGTTTTGCAACGGCGCGCGCGACGCGCGCCATGCGGGTTGCGTTTCCGAACGCGACGATTGTTGCAAGCGGCGGTATTCGCTCGGGCGTCGACGTTGCGAAAGCGCTCGCGCTCGGCGCCGACCTGGCCGGCATCGCGCTTCCGTTTCTCGAGCCCGCGACGCGATCTGCGGACGCGGTCGGCGAAGCGCTCACCGAGATAATCGAAGGATTGCGCATCGCGATGTTCGCGAGCGGCTCGCGAACGATTGCGAACTTGCGCGGAGCTTTGCTTACTCCCGAGGCTTCGGGTTGATTGCGACCATGCTGCCTTCGATGCGGACGTCGTACGTCGCGACCCCTTCCATTTCGAGGATCGCCATGCGCCCCGTCTCCAGCGAGAAGCACCAGGCGTGCCACGGACACGTGACCGTTTTCTCGTGTATCCAGCCTTCCGCGAGCGGCCCACCTTGATGGGGACAGTTACCCTCGAGCGCATACCAATCGTCGTCGACGTGAAAGACGGCGATCTGATTTTCTCCGACGGTGAAGTTTTTGGCAGTCCCTTTGGGTATGTCGTCGACGGAAGCGACCGTTACGTACTCGTCGATCACAACGAACTATTTCGACGCACGGCTGACCCGCCCTACGAAAGGAAATACCATGCTTCGTGACTATCGCGATTGGCTCGAGTCCGAGCTCAAACTTCTGGGAAACGCGAGCCACCATGCGTACTCGTTCGGGCAAGCCAACATGGCGAAACGCGCCTTGGAACGTCTCGATGACGAGCTCAGCAAGAACATCTTCGTCCCGGTCGAGCGGCCGGACGCGATGGCCGTGTTGACCGCACTCGAAATGCTGGCGCAGCAGAACACCACGCTCGACCCATCGATCGCGACGTTGCGCGATCGTATACGAACTGCACTGACTGACCAAGCTCCGCCAATGAAGGCGTAGAGGCACTGTCGATTTAACCTCGTCCGCCGCGGCTTTTTCGGAAAGGCGGGCGCTTATGATTCGGTTACTCGCGCGCATTGGCACGGTCCTCACGTTCATAGGCTTTCTTACGGCTCACGTGGGCGCGCAAACGCCGCCGGCCGGCGGACCGACCGGATCGCCGCCGCCTCTCCCCGCCTATTCGTCGTGGACGAAAGATGCCGAGAAACAAGACGGCCTGTTCACGGTCTGGCGCAAAGACGCCAAGATCTATCTCGAGATAAAAATCGATCAGCTCGACAAAGATTATCTGGAAACTGCCGTTCCGGCCAACGGACTCGGCGGTTACGGAATTCAGTCAGGCCAGATGTTCATGCAAGAAGCGCGCTTGGTGCGCTTCGTTCGTGAAGGACGCACGGTCGCGATCGTGTGGCCGCAAACGCGCTTCAGCGCGCTGCCGAACACGCCGCTTGCCGACGCAGTCCGTCTTTCGACCGCAGACTCCGTCCTCGGGATGGCGCCCGTCGTCAGCGAGAATGGAAAAGAAAGCATCGTCGTCGACATGAGCGCGTTGCTCGGCGACGTCTTGGACATGACGGGCGCAATGCGTAAAGCACTAGCCGATCCGAAGGATCCGCTAACGCAATATCATCTCGATCCAGCGCGCACGTATTTTGGAAAATCGAAAGCCTTTCCGCAAAACGTCGTGATCGAAGCCGACGAGACGTTCTCCTCGCCCAAGCCTCCCGAGAAGATGAACACCGTCACTGACCCGCGCAGCCTGCAGATGCGCATCACGTACAATTTCATCACGTTGCCCGAGAATGACGGCTACGTTCCGCGGTTTGCCGACGACCGCATCGGTTATTTCGAAGACACGCACATTAGTTTCAACAACATGAGTGCGGCCGACGACTTCGTGCACTACATCATCCGCTGGAACGTGCAGCCGTCAGATCCGACGCAGCGGGTCTCGCCCGCGAAGAACCCGATCGTCTTTACGCTCAGCAACACAATCCCGCTCGAGTACCGCGAACCGATCCGCAGCGCCGTTCTGGCGTGGAACAAAGCCTTCGAACGAGTCGGCGTTTCGAACGTCGTGCAGGTTCAAGACCAGCCGGCCGATCCCGCATGGGATCCCGACGACGTGCGTTATAACGTAATTCGTTGGCTGACGGAAGCCAATAGCGGCGGCTTCGCCGAGGCGCAGCTCGTCTGGGATCCCCGGACCGGTGAAGTATTCCGCGGCGGCGTTTTGATCGACAGCGATCTCGTTCACTTCGGCAGCCGCGCACTCGAGGTGTACGCACCGCAAGGCACGGCGCTCGATGAGACGCCGAATCCGCGCGGATTCGCGGCTCACAACGACGGCGCGCAGATGGCGGAGCAGTTCGCATACGGCGCGTACGCGCAAGCGGTAATGACCGGCGAAGACCCGCAAGCGATCGCGCGCCGCGAGGTCGGGCCCTTCCTTCATTCCATCGTGCTTCACGAAGTCGGGCACGATTGGGGGCTGATGCACAATTTCATCGGCCACGATGCGTACACTCTCGCCGATCTACGCAGCAAGAAATTCACGCAGGCCTGGGGTCTGTCGACCTCCGTGATGGATTACATCCCGTTCAATCTCGCGCCGCGCGGCGCGCCGAACGGAGATCTTTTCCAACCGGTGCTTGGTCCGTACGATTATCACGCAATCGAATACGGTTACGCACGCTTTCCCGGCGCAACGACGCCTGATGCCGAGTTGCCGGCGCTGCACCGTATCGCATCGGCTTGGAGCGATCCGCGCTACATGTTTGCCTCCGACGAAGACGTCGAGTGGAACGGTCACGCGATAGATCCGCGCGTTGCGCAATTCTTGCTGACGGGCGATCAGCTTGGCTGGTGCGACCAACAGCTTTCGATCGAGCACGCCGTGCTGAGTCGGCTCGATAGCGAATTTCCACGGCCGCAGCACAGCTGGGACGAAGAGCGCGCAGCCTTCGGAACCGTGCTCTCACAGTATTCGCGCTGCAGCCTTGCTGCGTCGCACTTCATCGGCGGCGAATATCTCTCACGCGCACGCGTCGGCGATCCGCACTCAGCGTTGCCGCTGACGGCCGTCTCACGCAATGATGAACGTCACGCGTTCGGGATTCTCGATCGCTACATGTTCGAGGATTCGGCCTGGCACTTCTCGCCGACGACGCTT
This sequence comes from Candidatus Baltobacteraceae bacterium, assembly GCA_036489885.1. Lineage (NCBI taxonomy): Bacteria > Bacillati > Vulcanimicrobiota > Vulcanimicrobiia > Vulcanimicrobiales > Vulcanimicrobiaceae > Vulcanimicrobiaceae bacterium. The sequence goes on along the minus strand of DASXEW010000003.1, from coordinate 756,967 downwards.
CGCCGGCTCGTGTATAGCGAGCACGAACCGTTCCTCGATTTCGGCTATACGGAACTTCCACGCTTCGACGTTTCGGTTGCAACCGTCGCCGCGCGTTTCCAAGACATCGCGCTCGGATACATGTTCTCGCCCATCGTGCTGCAACGCATCGCCGATCTTCCCAGCAAAGGTGCCGGAACGATGACGATGGCCGATCTCTTCACGTGGAATCAGAACGCGATCTTCGGCGACTTGCATAACGGTGCAATCGCGCACGCGTCGAGCGTGCGCCGCAATCTGCAACGCCGATACACTGCGTTGCTTGCGAAGCTGGCGTCGGTTCCGACCAAAGGAACGCCATACGACGCGCAGGCACTAGCCCGCTACGAGCTCGGCGACTTGGAGGCACGCATCGACGTCGCGCTGCACAAGACGTCCGACGTTCAGACGCACGCTCACCTCGAGGCGATGCGTGCCGACGCCGCGCGTGCCTTGCGTGCCCGCGAGGTTTACGAGCAAGCAGGCTAGGCGAGGGGAGTACTTGGCTGGCGGCGGCCCGGCGTGCTATGATGCCGCGGTCGCCGGCCCGGCTGCCCATTCGGTGGGCTGGAGCCGAGCGAGCCTATCCTGAGTCAGGAGCATCATGCCGCTCACCAAAGAGCAGAAGACCGAGCTTTCGGTCAAGTTCGGCCGTAAATCCGGAGACACCGGTTCGGCCGACGTACAAATTGCGGTCCTCACCGCGTCGATCAACGCGCTGACTGAGCACCTCAAGGTGCACAAGAAGGACCATCACAGCCGCCGCGGGTTGCTCATGCAAGTCGGGCAGCGTCGACGCTTGCTCAACTATCTGCAGCGCATCGACTTAGAGCGTTATCGCAAACTGATCGGCGACCTCGGTCTGCGCCGCTAAGGCCGGACCAGGGCGTCCTATTGCGATCCCCGAAGGCGCTCGCGAAATAATAATAGGTAGAAGAAAAGAAATTTAGGAGTACACGTGCCAGAATCGATCTCACTCGAGATCGGCGGCCGTACGCTGGTCATCGAGACCGGCGAACTTGCCAAGCAAGCGAACGGTTCCGCTCTCGTCCGTTACGGCGACCAGAATGTTGTTCTGTGTGCCGTAACCGCCTCCGCAAACCCGCGGACAGGCGTCGACTTTTTCCCACTCACCTGCGATTTTGAAGAGAAGATGTACGCGGCCGGAAAGATTCCGGGCGGATACATCAAGCGCGAAGGCCGTCCCACCGAACACGGGACGCTGAGCTCGCGTCAAATCGACCGGCCGCTCCGGCCGCTGTTTCCCGAGGGATTCCGCAACGACGTGCAAGTCATTGCGACGGTTCTCTCGATCGATCCGGAGCTTGATGCCGACGTGCTCGCAGTTTGTGCTGCAGGCGCGGCACTCGCCTTTTCGGACATTCCGTTCGAAAAGACTGTGGCTTCGGTTCGCGTCGGACGCGACGAAGACGGCAATCTCGTTTGCAACCCAACGCTTCCGCAATACGAAACCGGCGGCATGGATATCGTCGTCGCAGGCACGGCTGACGCCGTGATGATGGTCGAAGGCGGCATGAACGAGTTGAGCGAGGATGATTTTCTCGCAGCGGTTTCGTTCGCGCACGACAATATCAAGCTGATCGTCAAAGCGATCGACCAGCTCGCGAAGCGCGTCGGCAAACCGAAGCGGGAGTACCCGGTTCATAAACCGGACGCGGAGCTCAAAAAGTTCGTCGAGAAAACATTCTCGAAAGACGTCGCCAAAGCGATGCGGATCATGGAGAAGCAAGCGCGCAACGATGCCTTCGCCGAGATCACGCGCGACGCTGCGATCGCGAAGTGCAAAGACGAATCGCTACGCAAGATGCTCGAAGATTCCGGCAATAAGGATTTCGACAAGATCCTCAAGGGCATGGAAGAGGACGAGCTTCGCACGATGGTCGTCGACGAAGGTCTGCGTCCCGATGGCCGCAAGCCCGACGAGATTCGCCCGATCTGGAGCAAGGTACACTACGTGCCGCGCGTCCATGGCAGTGCCGTGTTCCAGCGTGGACAGACGCAGGTCTTTTCCGCGGCGACACTCGGCTCGATCAGTGACGAGCAGCGTTTGGATTGGATCATCGCTGTCCCCAACAAACGCTACATGCACTTCTACAACTTCCCGCCGTACTCGGTGGGCGAGACGCGCCCAATGCGCGGCCCCGGCCGTCGCGAGATCGGACACGGCCACCTCGCTGAACGCGCGCTCGTTCCGGTATTGCCGGACGTGAACGACTTTCCGTACACGATGCGCGTCATGAGCGAAACCCTCGAATCAAACGGCTCGTCGTCGATGGCGTCAGTGTGCGGGAGCACGCTCTCGCTGATGGACGCCGGCGTTCCGATCAAGAAGCACGTCGCAGGCGTCGCGATGGGACTCATCCTCAAGGGCAAAAAGCATCGCGTCATCACCGACATTCAGGGCATCGAAGACGCGCTCGGCGAGATGGATTTCAAAGTCGCCGGCACGGTTGACGGCATCACCGCGATCCAGATGGATATCAAGGTCACGGGGATCACGATCGACATCATGCGCGAAGCGATGACGGAAGCGAAGAAATCTCGCTTGTTCATCATCGAGAAGCTCAAGGAAACGATCGCCGAACCGCGTGCCGAACTTTCGACCTACGCGCCGCGCATGCTCGTGCTGCAGATCAATCCCGAAAAGATCAAAGACGTCATCGGACCAGGCGGCAAGATCATCAACAAGATCATCGCCGACACCGGTGTCAAGATCGACATCGAAAACGATGGCCGCGTGTTCATCGCATCGCCGGACGGCGAAGGCGCGAACAGAGCCAAAGAGATGGTCGAAGCACTCACCAAAGAAGTGCAGGTCGGCGAAACGTACCTCGGTACGGTTACGCGACTCATGAACTTCGGCGCATTCGTCGCATTCTTGCCGGGCAAAGAAGGCCTCGTTCACATCAGCCAGCTCGCGCCGCAACGCGTCGAGAAGGTTGAGGACGTCGTCAAGATCGGCGATCAGATCATGGTCAAAGTGATGGAAGTTGATTCGCAAGGCCGCGTCAATCTGTCACGCAAGGCCGTACTGAACGGCGATGCCGGAATTCCCGACGACTACCAGCCGCGTGGGCCACGGCCCGGCGGTGACGGTGGCGGACGTCGCAACGGCGGCGGCGGTGGTGGTGGCGATCGCCTCGGTGCGCCCGCAGGGCGTACGCGCCGGCGTCGTCCCGACTAACGCCCGACCGTCCCGTATTCGATCATGTGGACCTCCGCGTGCGCAGCATCGCGGAGGTCACATCATTTTATGACGTCCTGATGCCGGCCGAGTGCATTATCCTATTCGAAGAGCCCGCGCATCGCGCGACCGAAACCGTGCTCGCATTCTATGCCGCGACGTACGATGAAGTCGACGCCGTTGCAAAGGCGATGAAAGCCGCGGATCTCAGCGTCGAAGAAGGCCCGCAGCGTTATCCCGAATATTCGGAACGTATTACGCGGCGTTCTTCCGCGATCCGAGCGGCAACCGTCTCGAAATCGTCTGCCGCCGACCCACCGTGTCATCCGCCTAAGTCTTGCCCTCGTACGTCATGACGCGATCTGAAACGAAACCCATCCGCTCGTAGAGAGAGCGTGCCATCTCGCTTGTGCGCAGAGCGATGCGTGAATGATTGTTTGCCGCGCACCAATCGAGCAAGGTCTGCATGAGCGCCCGGCCGATGCCGAGTCCGCGGTACGGCGGATCGACGTAAAGATGCTGGACGTACGCCTCTCTGCCGGCAAGATCGAACTCGCGCGGGCTTGTCTCGCGAATGCGGCAGCTGACGGAACCGACGACCTTTCCATCGCTTTGGGCAACCCACGAGCAAAGCGTCCCGCGCTGCGTGTTTTCGCGAAGCCAGCGGCGCGTCGCTTCAGCGAGCTGCGCGCTCACCTTCGTACCGCCGGACTCTTCCGCCATCATGATGCGGCGTCGCGCGATCAGATCGACGTCTTCGGGACCGGCTTCGCGTATGGAAAACGTGGGCATCTACCGGGGTTTGTGCGGGGTCCGTCCAAGCATCCTGCGATGCCCTTCGACTCATTGGATGCATTCGTTTCGGAATTGGAGCACCGCGGCGAGCTCGTCGAAATCTCTGCCGAAGTCGATCCGTATCTCGAAGTCTCCGAGATCACGAATCGCGTCGTCAAAGCCGGCGGGCCGGCCCTGTTGTTCACGAACGTTCGCGGTTCCGACGTCCGTGTTCTGACGAATCAGTTCGGTACAGAACGCCGCATGGCAATGGCATTCGACGCACAGAACCTGGATGAGGTCGCTTCGCGCTTGCGGCGCTTGCTCGATCTCTCAGTTCCGGAATCACTAGCCTCGCGCATCGCGAAGCTGGCGTCGTTTGCACCGCTCATGAACGCCGTACCGAAAACGGTCAGCGCTGGCTCGTGCCAAGACGTCGTGATCGAAGAACCCGATTTACGGCAGCTTCCGGTGCTGACCACGTGGCCGCTCGACGCCGGACCGTTTATCACGCTCGGGCTCGTCATCACGAGCGATCCGCAAACGCACGTTCAGAACACCGGCGTGTACCGCATGCAGATCTTCGATTCGAAGACTGCGGGCATGCACTGGCAGCGTCACAAGCACGGACGCGCGCAAGCCAAGAAATGGGGCGATCGTGTTCCCGTCGCCGTTGCAATCGGAACCGATCCCGCCGTGACGTATGCAGCGACTGCGCCGCTACCGCCGATCGTCGACGAGCTTGCGTTCGCGGGAGTTCTGCGCGGTAAGCCGGTGAAGGTCACGCACGCGAAGACCATCGACCTCAAAGTACCGGCCGACGCCGAATTCATTTTAGAAGGCTACGTCGACAACACCGATCTGCGTACGGAAGGTCCGTTCGGCGACCACACCGGCGTCTACAGTCTCGCCGATCTCTACCCGACGTTCCACTGCACGGCCATCACGCATCGCCGCAAACCAATCTGGGCAGCGACTGTCGTCGGCAAGCCGCCGATGGAAGATGCATGGCTCGGTAAAGCAACGGAGCGCATCTTCTTGCCGCTCTTGCAGATGGTCGTGCCCGAAATCGTCGACTACAATCTTCCTGTCGAGGGCGGATTTCACAATCTGTGCATCGTCTCGATTCGCAAGTCGTATCCCGGTCATGCGTTCAAAGTGATGAACGCACTCTGGGGACTCGGCCATATGATGATGTTGACGCGCACGCTGCTCGTCGTCGACGCCGACATCGACGTGCATGACATCCGTGCGGTGGCGTGGTTCGCGCTCAACAACGTCGATCCGAAGCGCGACTTGGTTGTCATACCAGGTCCGGTCGACGATCTCGATCATAGCGGCTCATATCTCGCTGCGCTCGGTCATAAGATCGGCATCGATGCGACGCGCAAAGGCGCCGACGAAGGTTACGAGCGTGAATGGCCGCCCGACATGGTGATGGACGAAGCGACGCGCGGCTTGGTTAGCTCGCGCTGGAAGGAGTACGGGTTGGACGGCGTTCTAGAGCGCAAGAGTGTCTCGAATGCGTGGTCCGGCCAGGGTCCGGGCGCACTGGGACGCTTATTGGATCGTCCGTAACCGCATGCATTATCTCCGACTCTTTCTGCGCGACATTCGCATCGAGCACACGCTCTTCGGTTTGCCATTTGCGTACGTCGGCGCGGTAATGGGCTCGCGCGGACTGCCGACATTTGCGCAAATGTTCTGGATCACGGTGGCCGTCGTCGGGGCGCGCACCGCAGCAATGGCCGCTAACCGTTACTTCGATCGTAAGATCGACGCAAAAAACCCACGCACCCAAAATCGGCCAACGGCGAGCGGCGCGCTATCGCCGTCGGTGATGGCGATAGCGATCGTGGCGGGCTTGCTGGTGACGCTCGTTGCCGCATGGCAGTTGAATCCGCTGTGCGTTGCGCTGTTACCGCTTGCGGCGCTCGCGCTCATCGTTTATCCGCTCTGCAAGCGTTTCACGTGGGCTTCGCACTTCTTGCTCGGGGCCGTCGACGGCTTTGCACCGCTCGGCGCATTCATCGCCGTTACGGGAACGATCACGTTTCCTGCGCTGCTGCTGTTCCTGGCGGTGACCATTTGGGTGGCCGGTTTCGACATTCTCTACGCGCTGATGGACTATGACGTCGACGTCGCCCAGAATCTGCGCTCGGTTCCGGTGCGCTTCGGGGAACGCGCAAGCCGCACGCTACCGATCGTGCTACACGTGCTGATGGTGCTGAGCCTTTGGTCGGCCGGCATTCTGGCCGGTGCGACGTCGATCTACTTCGTCGGCGTCATGCTGGCTGTGCTGCTCGTCGTATATGAGAGCAGACTGATCGCACTTGCTTCGAACATCTTTGCACTCAACGAACGCGTCTTCGTGACGAACATGGCATTCTCAGTGGGATTCTTAGCGACAACCGTCGCCGCATACGTAGCAAAACGATGACGAACCGCCGTGCATTTCTCGGCGGCGCGGCATCCGTCGCAGCCGCAGCAGCCGCATCCCCTGTATCAGCTCAGCTGGCGCCGCTTGCGAGTGTGGCCGTGCTGGGCCCCGAAAGCGGACCTCAGGCTCAGCTCGGCAAGGACCTCGTCAATGGGGTGCGCGGCTGCTTCGATGACGTCAACGGTTTGCGCGCGGCAGTTTCAACGCGTTTCTGGTCCGAGCGGCCGTTCGACGACCAGAACACGCTCGCGAATGCGCTGCTCGTCTCGCGCTTTGCGATCGAGGATCAAACGCAATCCGGTGCGATCGGGCATCTCAGCGGCAAGATAACCAGCCAGGTGTTGCGATATTATGCCGACGCCAACATGCCGCTGGTCGTCCCGGCTGCGACAACCGATTCGATTACGGCCCAAGGTTATCGTAACGTCTTTCGACTGACAACCAAAGACTCGGTCGAAGGCACGCTGCACGCGAAATTCATCGCGAAAGAAAAGCGCGGCAAGAAAGTCGCAGTCGTGTACTTGGACGGCGACTACGGACCGGACGTGGCCGGAACGTTCATCAAGCAAACCAGTGGCGATGGTTTCAATCCGATCGACGTCAAGCTCTCGAACGATAGACCCGATATTGAGGGCGCAGCAACGACGATCGTGCAATCGCAAGCCGACCTCGTTTTCTTTGCCGGCTTGGCGCCGGTGCTCGGGCGCTTGATTCCCGCATTGCGAAGCGCCGGTTGGAACGGACAGTTCGACGGCTCGGCCGCGTTTTTCGACTCCGGCCTCTGGCCCTCGTACGGGAAACAAATCGAAGGTCTGATCGTATCAACGTCGATGCCACCGTTACAGATCGTCCCTGCGGCACTGGCCATCAAATCTCAGTACGAGGGCACCTACGGTCCGATGTCGCCGATTGCGGCATTTGCGTATTCAGCCGCGCAGATTTTCGTCACGGCCATCCAACGCTTCAGCTCGACGTCGCGCGTGATGATCGCGCGCGCAATCGCGCAACCGATTCCGCTTCAAACGTTGGTCGGCACATTCACGTTCGATGCGTTCGGAGACCCGATGGATCCGAACGTCTATTTTTACCGTCTCGAGGGCGGAAATTGGCACTACGTGCGGGCCGCCCATCCGTCGAGCTACATCGTTCGATGAAAGACCCGCTGCTCAGCGGCTCCGAATCGCTGCGCGATTCCGGCGAACGCCGGGGACTGATCGTGTGCATCTTCATGCTACCGGTCTCGCTTCTGATCATTGGGGCGTTGCTTTCGGAAGCGATCACTGCATCGCGGCTACTCTTAATTGGGATCGGTGCGCTCTTATACGTTTCGATCTCACGCGGACGCCTGCTCGGCGACAGTATTCACGTTCACGCCGGTCAACTGCCGCACGTCGCGAGCTTGGTCGCGGAGTGCGCGCGAATCTTGGACGTAACGAATCCCCAAGTCTTCATACGCGACGACGTGAACGTTCCGATAGCCGCCGTCGGCGTTGCAGAGCCGTATGCCCTTGTGATCTCGAGTCACTGGCTGCAGCATCTCAAGGATGACGAGCTCAAGTATCTTATCGCACGGGAGCTCGCACACATCCGGGCCGGTCACACGCGCATCTCATCGGTTCTCTCGGTTAACGGCCGCGAGAACACTCCGGTTTCGGTTGTCTTTGGCGCCTATCTGCGCCGTACCGAATACACGGCCGATCGCGTCGCGCTATGCGCATGCGGTTCGATCGAGAGCGCGATCATGGCAATCGCGATCGCGAGCTTTCATCATCTCGGACGCGAAGTCGATCTTACCGTGGTTGCCGATCAGCTGCGCGAGCTGCGCTTGGAGCCGACCCTTCGCGCCGGCGAATGGCTGGGCTCATCGCCATATGCCGCCCGGCGCATCGCGGGCCTGATTCAGTTTGCATCGACACCGCTGGCTCGAACCTGGCTCGAGCGATTTCGATCTGCAGCAGTGCCATTGCCGAGACCAAGTGTCGAAACGGCCTCGCGCCGGATGTTCGCCGGCTGGTGGCGACGCGTGGGTGCGTGGCTCATCGACTTTTCGGTCGTCACAATGGTCCTTTCGCAATTCTCGCAACTCACACAGGTCACGGAGAACGGTAAGCATCTCGGAATCGAAGAAGCTTTCAAATTCATGCCCAAACTGATGGCCGGGCTTCTCTTTTCGCAGAGCCTCTTCTATCTTTGGATTTACGCGATCGTACTCGTCGCCGTCGTGGGACGGACGATTGGAATGATGATCATGGACCTCCGCGTCGTTCGGACCGATCTCGAACGCCCTACGATCTGGAATACGATTGCACGCTATTTTCTGGCTGCGATGAGCCTGGTTTTCATCTTTCCGATCTTCATCTGGGGTTTGCGACGAGTCCAACCTTACGACCGTCTTTCCGGCACGCGCCTCGTGAGCGCGAGCGCCCGGCTCGAAACGCAACCTGCTTTGACTCAGTAGCGTTTTGTGGTCCGCAAACGCGACTGAACGAAAGGAGCCATTTTGAACGCGATCGTCATCGAAAAGGTCGGCGGCCCCGAGGTTTTGACGTTCAAGGACGTCCCCAAGCCGACGCCGCTGGCGGGCGAAGCGCTGATCAAGATCGGTGCAGCCGGCATCAATTACATCGACACGTACTTCCGCTCCGGGATGTACAAGAAAGACGTTCCGTTTACGGCCGGGCAGGAAGGCGCCGGGACGATCGAAGCCGTCGGCGAGGGTACGGACCTCGCGAAAGAGGGCATGAAGATCGGCGACCGCGTTGTCTTCGTGTTCTTCGCGGGGACTTATGCTGAATATGCCGTCGTGCCGGTCGAAAAGCTCATCCCGATTCCGAACGGCGTCTCATTCCCCGATGCGTGCGTTGCGATGGTGCAGGGCATGACGGCGCACTACTTGAGCGTCGACACCTATCCGATTAAGGAAGGTGATACGGTCCTAATCCACGCTGCCGCCGGCGGCGTCGGACAATTGCTCGTGCAAATGGCAAAGATGCGCGGCGCGCGCGTGATCGGCACGGTCGGCAGCGATGCGAAAGCAAGACTTGCACGCGGCGACGGCGCCGACGACACGATCGACTATACGAAGCAAGACTTCGAAGTCGAAGTCAAACGCATCACGAACAATGCGGGCGTACCTGTTGTGTACGACGGCGTCGGAAAGACGACGTTCGATAAGGGACTCAATTGTCTCTCGCCCCGCGGCTATATGGTTCTCTTCGGTGCATCGAGCGGAGCGGTACCGCCGTTCAACTTGGCGGAGCTTGCGCCGAAAGGCTCGCTCTATATCACGCGCCCGACAATCGTGAACTACACGCGCACGCGCAAAGAACTCCTATGGCGCGCGGGCGAGGTCCTGAACATGATCAAGGACGGAAAACTCAAGATCCGTCACGGCGGCGAGTACAAGCTTGCCGACGCCGAGCGCGCGCATCGCGATCTCGAGGCCCGCAAGACCACCGGTAAGCTGATCCTCACGCCATAAAAAAGCGCGGGACGGGGTACATTGCCGGACATGACGTTCCGGCGCTTCCTCGTCCCGCTCGGTCTTCTTATGCTCGCCGCTTGCTCGTCGGGCAGCGGGAGCAACAACACGAATCTTCCGGTCGCAAACGCGCCGCAACTCTCGACGCAATCGCTCACACAAGCGGCGGAAACGTCAGGCGTCACGTCGTTACCTAGTTTCCGAATCGATCCGGGCAAAGTGTTCGTCGCCGGCATTTCGTCCGGCGGCTTTTTCGCCGTGCAAATGCAGGTTGCACACTCGGCGACTTTCAAAGGCGCCGCCGTTTACGCGGGTGGTGTCTACTACTGCGCACAGAACAGCGTCGCGATCGCGCTCGCCGCGTGCGGCGGTGAAGGTCTGTACGCCGGCACCCTGACTGAATCCGAAGCTTATCTCGATCTGGCTTCGTCGCAAGGCCTGATCGACAACAAATCCAACCTCGCCGGCCAGCCCGTCTATCTTTGGTCCGGAGCCAACGACACCGTCGTTAATCCGAAAGAGATGAACGATCTGCAAACCGAGTACGAACACTACGGCGCGCGTCCCATCGTCTACGACAGCAGCTATCCGGCCGAGCACGGCTGGGAATCGCCCGAAGGTTCGCTTGCGTGCGGGACGCTCGGCGAGCCGTATATGATCGCCTGCGATCGTGGCTCACGCGTGTATGACTCCGAGCAAACGTGGCTGCAAATGTTTTTCGGACGGCTGTCGCCGCGCAATAACGGAACGCTTCGCGGTCAGCTCGTTCAATTCAACCAAAGCGAATTTGGCGCAACCGCGAGCAACTCGATGGACACGACCGGTTACGTCTACGTTCCGCGTTCATGCGCGCAGGGACAACGCTGCGGACTCGTGGTCGCATTTCACGGCTGCTTGCAAACGCAAGCCGACATCGGAAACAAGTACGCAACCGAGAGCGGTATCGATCCGTGGGCCGATTCAAACGGTATCATCGTGCTGTATCCGTACGCGATCAAATCCGCGACCGTGCCGTACAACCCGCAAGGCTGCTGGGATTGGTGGGGCTACGACGACCCGAACTATTCGGTGAAGTCCGGTACGCAGATCTCGATTGTGTACAAGATGATCCAACGTCTCATGGGTCAATAGCGCGGACGCGGTGACATTTCCGAGCCGGGGCTCTGAGGCGCGCCCGGAGCCAGGATGGCGAGAGGGCGCGCGAAGGCAGTAGCGTTTTGCCAGGAGTGGCAAAACGCGGGCGTCCCGGCGAGGGAATGTCGCCGTGTCCGCGCTAGTCCTGATGAGTGAACGCTAAGTTGACCTACGGCTCGTATCTCAACATTGATGACCTTCTCGCGTTGCAGCGTCCGCAATCGGAACCCGTGCATCACGACGAGATGCTCTTCATCATCATCCATCAGGTGTACGAGCTGTGGTTCAAGCAGATGCTGCACGAAGTCGAAGCCGTCGTACACTACCTAGACGCGAACGATCCGCTCAAAGCGACGCGTGCCTTCGGACGCATTCATGCCGTGCAGCGCGTCATCGAGCAACAGGTCGACGTCCTCGAAACAATGACGCCGCATGAATTCAACGCCTTCCGAAATCTTCTCAATCCGGCCAGCGGCTTTCAATCCGTGCAATTTCGTGAGCTCGAATTCTTGTGCGGCGTCGGCAAGACGGCGTATCTCGAGCTTCTCGAACAAAACGATACCGAACGTCAGCGCCTCGAACAGCGCTTGAACTCACCGACCGTCTACGACGCGCTCAAAAGTTTTCTCGCGCGGCGCGGCTACAAGACCGGCGACCACGACGCGTTGATCGAGACGTTTCGCAAAATCTACGACGGCGCCGATCAGCACGTCGACCTTTACATGTTGCTCGAGGCATTTATCGAGTTCGACGAACGTTTCTTGTTATGGCGCGGCCGGCACATTCGCATGGTCGAGCGCATGATCGGGTTCAAGCCCGGGACCGGTGGCTCGATGGGCGTACGCTATCTGGAGACGACTCTACAGAAGAAATTCTTTCCGGAGCTTTGGGAGGTTCGCACCGTACTCGGAACGGAGGTCTCCACGCAATGATCGCTCTGGGTCAGCCGCGTCTACGCGAACGGTTCGCCGAGCTCGACTCGTGCACGTATCTGATCAGCCATTCGATGGGCGCAGCTCCGCTCGCAGCACGGGACGCGCTCGTCGCCTTTTGGGATGATTGGTCGCACGACGGACCTGAAGCGTGGGAACGCTGGCTTCCGGCAATCGACGACGTCGCGGATGGCATCGGCAAGATCATCGGCGCGCCCGCGGGCAGCGTCGGGCTTGCACCCAACGTCTCATCGCTGCAAGAGACGCTGGCATCCGCGCTCCAGTTCGAGGACAAGCGCAACGTCGTCGTCTACGAAGCGCTGCAATTTCCGTCGCTGATATACGTTTGGGATGCGTGGCGCCGCCGCGGTGCAGTCCCGCGCTGCGTTCCGACTGACGACGGCCGTACGATTCCGACCCAGCGTATCATCGATGCGATCGACGAGCAGACGCGCGTCGTCGTCCTTTCGCACGCGTACTTCCAATCCGGCTCCGTCGTTGACGTCGCGCCGATCGCAAAACGCGCGCGTGACCTGGGCGCTCTGGTCGTGCTCGACATTTATCAAACCGCCGGCATCATTCCGGTCGACGTGCGCGCACTCGGCGTCGACGTTGCGGTCGGCGGCAGTCACAAATGGCTATGCGGGGGTCCCGGATGCGGCTACATTTACGTACGTCCGGAGCTGCGCTCGAATTTCGATCCGACGGCGACCGGATGGATGGCGCACGCCTCGCCGTTCGCCTTCGAACCGCCACCGATGCGTTATGCCGACGGCATGAAACGTTTCGGAAACGGAACTCCGAGCGTGCAAGCCTATCTGCAAGCGCGTGCCGGACATCAACTGATCGCCGAAGTCGGTCAGCCTGCGGTTCGCGCGCACAACCTCGCGCTCACCGAGCTGATCCTTGCCGAAGCCGACGCTCGCCGCATCGAAACGCCAACGCCGCGCGACCCGTCGCGCCGCACCGGATGGATCGGTCTTGCCGTCGAGCGCGGAGACGAGCTCGTTCAAGAACTCGGCCGGCGCCGCATCTTCGTCGACTACCGGCCGGGCTGTGGAATTCGTGTCGGCCCGCACTTCTACACGTCGGCCGACGAGATTCACGCGTTTTTCCGCGCGCTCGACGAGTTGCGCTAGCTACTTCATGTAGCGGTCGACCCACTCGAGCGTTACACGATTGTAGCCTTCGATGTGGACGGGATCGCGCGGGAAGTGAAAGGCGTTCGGAATCGCGACGAAGCTGACCGGTACGCCTTGGTCCGCAAGCGCGTGATAGAGCTGATACGAACCGACGACGGGTGCTTGATCGTCAGCGGTGCCGGAGATCAGGCGCGTCGGCGTCTTGATGTCGCGCACGTACGTGATCGGCGAGCCGTCACGGTATAGCTGCGCGTTCTGCGGATTCCACGGTGAGCCACCAAGCGAATCTCGGGTCCAGGCCAGATTTCCGGTCGCAGAAAGATCGTACGCTTCGACCCAATCGAACACACCGTCGCCGATGACGGCACTGCGCCACTTCTGATAGTGTCCGATCATCCACGCGGTCATGTAACCACCGTACGAATGTCCCGTGACCGCCTCGCGCGACGTATCGACGATCCCAAGTTTTTCGACCGCCTCGACGCCCGCGATAACGTCACGGCCCGGACCGACGCCCGGGTCCTTGTAGATCGCATGCTCGTGCGCCGTACCCAGATTGTCGCTGCCGCGATAGTCGGGCTCGAATACGAGATAGCCGCGTGACGCGAAGAGCTGTCGCAAATCTTCCCATGCGAGAACGCTCGCCGCTTCCGGACCACCGTGAATGCGAAGAACGAGCGGATACTTCTTGCCGGGCTGATAGCCAACGGGATACGTCAGAATTCCATCGCTGCGTTCGCCGTCGGATGCTTTAAAGGTGACCTCTTCGCTGCGGCCGAGATCGAGTACCGCAACCGCTGCGTTGATATTGGTGAGCGTGCGCGGTACGGCTGTGACGCTGTTCATCACGTAAATCTCGGGAGGAACGTCGGTTGCGCTCGCAATCATCGCGATCTTGCCGTCGTTTGAGATGCTCAGATCGACAGGATTAAGTCGCCCGAGCGGAAGCCTGCGTGGCGTACCCTTCGGCAGTTGCAGCAGGTAAAGCGCACGATCGATGCCGTCGTTCGCGGTCAGTAACATTCGCTTGCCGGAGAGCCACCACGCGCCCGTCACGTCGTGATCGAATGTTTGCGTGACGTCGTCGTTGGCTGCACCTTCGGCGACGTACACGTCAAGCACGCTAACCGGTCCGGGTCCGTGCGGATACAGATAGGTGATCGCATGACCTTCTGGCGCGAACTGCGGCTCGTATTCATACGTCGTGCGCGAATCAAGTTTCGCGATCTTTCCGGTGCGCACGTCGACTTCGGCGATCGACGTTCGGTCCGAGTCTGAATCGTACGCATTCGCCTGCATCGTGAATGTAATGCCGCGCCCGTCTGGGGACCACGACGGATCGGTCGCCGCACCGACGAATGGCGGATCGGCTTCCAAATAGCTCCACGAGCCTTGCGTAAGACGCCGCGCTGCTCCGCCTTGAGCGCTGATGATCCAAATGTGCGATGGACGCGACTCGTACTTTTGCAAGAACCCGACATCGTGGACTTCCCACAAATCGTCGTGACGTTTCGCGGCAACCGGATCGCTCGGACCGTCTTCCGTGACGTATGCGATCAGCGTGCCTTTCGGATTCCAGGAAAATTGCTCAACGTCTTTGGCGGCATGCGTAATCTGCCGGGGCGTTCCGCCTGCGGCCGGGATCGCGAAAACCTGCTCGACACGATGTGCGCCGCTTGCGATATATGCGATCTCTGCATTCGCAGGCGACCACTGCAGCGACTTTAGCTCATCGAGCTTCATCAGGAGCGAACGGACTGCTCCGCCGCTCGTCGGCACGATCGAGAGCGTTCGCACGAAACGATCGTGCTGATAGTCGCCGATCGAGCGCACGAATGCGACTTGCTTTCCGTCCGGCGAGATACTGACGTCGGAGAGATGCACGAATTTGTGCAAACTCTCGAGCGTGACGGGCGCGGCGTTGACCGCTGTCGCGCACAATACCAGGGATCCCAAAATCAGCAGGCTACGAAATCTTATCACAACCCCTCGAGATCTAGATCTGCGGCCGGAATGACTCGCACTTCGTCGGCGAATGTCCCGAGCTCCCTCGCGTAACTACCCGTGTCGCCGACGAGCACGATCGTCGGATCGGGAATGACGTGGTCTTGCGCGAATCGTCTGACGTCATCGGCGTCGATTGCAAGAATGCTGTCCGAGTATCGCTCCAGCTCATCAAGTGGAATGCCGTAAAGCGCAAACTCGGCGAGAGCGCCGATCAGGCCTTCGCTGGTCTCGATCGAACGGTTCCAACCACCGAGCATCGATGCCTTACGCGTCCCCAGCTCGCGCTCGTCCGGCGGATTGCTCGCGAGCGACTCGATCGTGTCGAGCACGACGCGAACCGCTTCGATCGCACGTTTGTGATCGACTAACGTTGAGGCCACGAACTGTCCGCTTTCGCGACGCCAAATCATCGATGCGCCCGCACCATAGGAAAGCCCGCGCTTGACGCGGACTTCCTGGTTCAGCCGTCCTGAATATCCCGAGAACATCGCGCTCGTCACTGCACCCGCATAATATGCGGGATGATTGCGCGGAAGCCCGGGGCGCGTAACAATCACTGCCGTTCTGCCCGCATCCGGTTTGTCGATCGCGACGACGCGCCGCTTTGCCGGCGGTTGCGGCACGGCCGCGAGATCGCGGAGCGGATGCCGATCGGTATGCCAATCGCCAAACATCTTCTCGGCCAGCGCGAATGCGTCGTCGATGCTGATGTCGCCGCCAAGCAACAAGGTACCGTGCTCCGGTCGAAACGCGTGTTGATGAAAGGCCGCTATGTCGTCGCGCGTCAAGGCTTCGAGTGAACGCGGCGTCCCTGCAACCGGATGTCCGTACGGCGAATCGCCGCCGATCAAACGCCCCGCTGCCAGACGCGCCAGTGATGAAGGCGAGCTGTACGCCAAACGCAGATCGGAAAGCGAGCGCGTACGCGCGCGCTCGAATTCGTCGTGCAGAAACGTCGGCTCGCGGACAGTTTCCGTAAGCAACGCGAAGGCTTGCGGGAAGACGGCTGTCGTCGAACCGGCGCCGGCGCTGTTCGCGTCGTAACCCGCCGAGCGATCGAGCCGTGCGCCGATCGCATCGATGGCAAGATCCAGCTCGAGTGCACTGTGTCGTGCCGTTCCCTGCCGCATGAGCGTTGAGGTCATCGCGGCAACGCCCGGCAACTTGACGGGATCATTCGCGGCGCCTCGATCGACCATCAAGACCGAGGAGATCAGCGGAATGTGCAGGCTTTGGCGCAGTTCACCACGCGAAAACGCAATCACGCGCAAGCCGCTTGCAAGACGGATCTCGCGCGAATGTGGCAGCGGAACGTTACGCGGCGGCCCCGCTTGGGGCATCCCGGATGCGATCACGCGCCAACCGCCAGATATTCGATCGTCGAACGATTTTTCGCAACGAACGTTTGGGAGGCGACTGCACGAACCGATTCGGCGTCGACCGCGTTGTAGCGCGCGACGTCGTCGTCGAGGAGATGCGCCGAACCGCGCACGACCGCGGAACGCACGATCGTTTGGGCGATCTCGTTGTAGGTCGAGAGCCCGCGCACCGTCCCCGAATACATCTGCACCTTGGCTTTTTCGAGCTCCGCGGCGTCAGCCGGGTTCGATGTGATCAGCGCGACCTGCTCTTCGATCAACGACTCGACGCGTGTAAGCTCGACTCCGGTTGCCGCGATTGCGCGAATCGTGAACATCCCGGGATCCTCATTCCAATCCGCGCCGGCCCACACGTTCGTCGCAGCCTGGTGTTCGTAGACGAGCGCACGATAGAGCCGCGAGCTTTTTCCTGTACCGAGCAACGTTTCGATAATGTCGAGAACCGGCATTTCTGCATCGCGCGCGCGTCCGATATGCCAGCTCACATTGAACGCCGGAAGCGGCGCGTTCGTCGATTGATACGAGAGCCGCCGCTCGCCTCCGGATGCCGGTTCGAGCGTCGTCACGCGAGGAATCTCTGCTTTCGGCCGCTCGAGCGTGCCGAAATACTCGTCGATCCATTTGTCGACGATGTCGCTGTCGAAATCACCGACGACGACCAGCGTCGCATTGTCGGGACGATAGTAGGTCGCGTGAAACGCGCGTACGTCTTCGAGCGTCGCGGCGCGTAAATTCTCCGGATCGCCGATGACGCCGCGTCCGTACGGATGAACGAGATATGCTTCGCGTGCCGCAAGCTCGCCCAGCATGCCATACGGCTCGGCCAAAACGCGCTGATCGTATTCGCTGATGACGACTTCGCGTTCGGTCTGAAAGTTCGCCGCGTCGACGATCAATCCGGAAAGCCGGTCGGCCTCCGCCCATAGGATCGTCTCGAGATAATTCGAGGGAATGACTTCGTAGTAGTTGGTGTAGTCTTCGGTCGTGAACGCGTTGTTGAAGCCGCCGACGTCTTCGGTGAGACGATCGATTGTCTCAGCTCCGGTGCGCTTCGTCCCTTTGAACATGAGATGTTCGAAGAGATGCGCGAAGCCCGAACGTCCGGGCGGATCGTCTTTGCCACCAACGCTGTACGCGATGTTGACGGCAGCCGTCGCAGAGCGGTGATCCTCGAGCGTAATCGCTCGTAAACCGTTCGGTAACACGCGCTCGCGAAAGGGCAGAGGGTCGAGGTGCAGGCGCTCGGCCGTGGGGGAGCTGGGCACCTCCCCGGATGCGCCCTTCGACTTGGCAACGCCTTGGCGGTGGAGAACCCTTGACATCGAACATATGTTCGATTATTCTGGGCCTCCCATGGCTAGCTCAGCAGCCTTTGCTGCCCTTCGGGACGCCCTGGATAGCCGGTATCAACCGGCGTCCGCGGGGGCGTTTGAGCTAGCCGGCGGGTCCATGCTTGAGAGCGGCCTTCTTCATTTTCCGAAGGGGGCGATCTCGACGCTTGAGGGCGCGGCCAGCTCCGGCCGCAGTGCGCTCGCCGCGAGGGTCCTAGCGGATGCGACTGCGGATGGCGGAGCTGGTGCGCTCGTCGAGTGGCGCGAGGATCCGAACGGCTTTTTCTTTCCGCCCTCGCTCGAGACAGCCGGGGTCGCACTCGAGCGCCTTGTGATCGTGCGCGCGAACGAACCCCTCGACGTCGTCCGTGCCGCCGATATTCTGCTGCGCTCGTCCGCCTTTAACGTCATCGTGATTCCGGCCGTTCCCTCGCGTGCGGCGGCCTGGTCGCGCCTTGCAAATCTCGCACACCGCGCCGGTGTGGTGCTGCTCGCCGTCGGCACGCAAGCTTGTGACGAGCTGCGTTATTTTGCATCGCTGCGCATCGAATGCACGCTCGAGAGCATCGACTGGGCCGGAGCACCCGGCCCGTTTCGCAAGCTCTGTGGTTACGACGTGTGCACGCAGGTCTGCAAGCACAAGCGCGCGATTCCAACCGGCCGCGGGCGCGCCCGGGTCGGATGATTCTATGCGTTCGCGTAACGGCAGAAGCCGAAGCGCGATGGGAAGCAATCCTCGATGCGCTCGACGCCGTCTCGCCGCTCGTCGAAGACGGCGGAACTGCGGCCTTCTGCGAGATGCGCGGTATTGCGGGCGACCCCATTCGTTGGCTGCATACGGTGACGCACATCCTGACGTCGCTGGGGATTCCGTTCGCGCTGGGTATCGGTCCGAATCGTTTCGTTGCGAGCGTTGCCGCACGCGGGAAACGCACCTGCGCGCGGGGTGAAGAAGCGGATTTCGTCGCGCGGATGCCGCTCGAGGTTTTGCCGATCGATCCGCACACGTGCGAACGTCTGCGATTGCTCGGCGTGCGTACGCTTGGCGAGCTGGCGGCGCTTCCGCACGGTCCGTTCGTGCGCCGTTTCGGTCCGGAGGCTGCACACTGGCACGCGCTCGCACGCGGCATCGACAACGTACCATTGATCCCGCGGCCGCGCCGTATGACGATCGAACGTACGCTTTTCGGTGAAGGCAGTGCCGCCAGCGAAGAAGCCTTGCTCTTCGCGTTGCGCTCGCTGGTTGCACGCATCGTCGACGATCTCGTCGTGCTCGGTCAACGTGCCGCCGAGCTCGTCCTCGGCTTACAATGCGAAGACGGCGCGGTGCACGAGATTCGCATTCGGATCGCGCATCCGACCGCGCGCGAAGGAATGCTCTTTGATTTGACACGCGCGCATCTTGAAGGTGTGCGTCTCGAAGCGCCGGTCGAAGGCTTGCGGCTGCGCATCGAACGGATGGAATCCGGAGGAACGCCGCTCAGCTTGTTCAGCACGCAAGATCCCGATGCCGAAGCCATCGAGCTTGCGCTCGCGCGCATCGAGGCTGCACTCGGCGAAGGCGCGGTGCTGCGCGCATTTTCCGTCGATGGGTATCGTCCGGAAAAGCAGGTCATCTACGAGCGATTTTCGGCGAGCATGATGACCGAACGTCACAGCAAACGCGAAGCAAAACCTAAGCCACCCGAGCCAACCATGCAGCTGCGTGTCTTCAAACCGCGCTCGATCGACTTGGTCATGCAAGCCGGTGTGCCGCGTTTCGCCGGGACGCCGCCACAAACGATCGTCGATTACGCCGGACCATGGCGCACGGTCGAAGATTGGTGGTCGAACACGCCGCTGACGCGTGACGACTACGACATCATGCTCGACGACGGGACGCTCTATCGGATCGCCCGTCGCAACCAGGGTTGGTACTTACTCGGTGTCTACGATTGAATTACGACATGTACGGCGCGTCGATCGCGACCGGACGCAACGCCGCATCGAACTGCGCCATCACGCTTGGATCGACGCGAAGCCCCGCAGCTTTGACGTTCTCGTCGACGTGTGACGGTTTGGTTGCGCCGACGATCACGGCTGAAATCTCGGGGCGGCGCAAACACCACGCCAGCGCAAGCTGACCGACGGTGACGCCGGCACCTTCGGCGATCGCTTTCGCACGTTGTACCGCGTCGAGTACCGGCTGCGTGAAGTAGTCCTCCATCATTCCGGCCGCAGGTCCGGCGGCACGCGAACCTTCGGGCAGAGTTTTCACCGACGTGTATTTTCCGGTGAGAATCCCTTGCGCGAGCGGCGACCACACGACATTACCGAGACCATACTGCGCGCACACCGGCAAGACACTGCGTTCGATACGGCGCCACAGCGCGCTGTATTGGGGTTGATTGCTGACCGGTTCGGCCCATCCCATCGCGCGGCACAAACGCACCGCAGCACCGATTTGATCGGCGCTCCATTCGGAGACGCCCCAATAGAGAATCTTTCCCGCACGAACCAGATCGTTCATGGCCGCGCAGGTCTCTTCGAGCGGCGTCGTCGCGTCGTAGCGGTGGCATTGATAGAGATCGACGTACTCAACGCCGAGACGCCGCAGCGAGAGATGGGCTTGCTCCATGATGTGCTTGCGTGAGAGACCACGATCGTTGGGACCGTCGCCCATCGGAAAATAAACCTTCGTCGCAAGAACGATGCTGTCGCGCCGGAATCCGGCGATGCCGCGACCGACGATTTCTTCGGCCACTCCGCGTGCGTAGACGTTTGCCGTGTCGAAAAATGTGATGCCCAGCTCGTACGCGCGCTGAATACAAGCGCGTGCGCCGTCTTCTTCAACGCTTCCGCCGTACGTCAACCATGAGCCCAGGCCGACGGCTGAAACTTTCGTTCCCCAGCGTCCGATATTGCGATATTCCATACAATGCTTCTTCTACGGCGTGCAGAAAGAACCTCAGCCGATGACCCCTTTGATCGAAACGCCGCGGATGCGCTTACGCTCGTGGACGCAAGCAGACTTCGACCCATGGGCGCGGCTCAACGCCGATCCAAGAGTAATGGAATTTTTCTTGCGCACGTACGATCGCGATGAGTCCGTAGCATCCGCTCAGTTGATACAAGTCGAGCTGGAGCACGACGGCTACGGTTGGTTCGTCGCGGAAGTGAAAGACCGGTTTCCATTTGCGGGCGTGATCGCGTTGCAAGACATTCCGTTCCAGGCGAAGTTTACGCCCGCGTACGAGATCGGATGGCGTTTTCTGCCGGAAGCGTGGGGATACGGCTACGCAACGGAAGGCGCGCGAGCTGCGCTCGATTTGGCGTTCAACCGGCTAGGCTGGCGCGAAGTCGTCGCGATGACCGCAAAGATCAACCTGCGCTCGCAGCGCGTTATGGAACGCCTCGGAATGACGTACGACCCAACCGCAGATTTCGAGCACCCGAAAATTCCCGAAGGCCATCGTCTGCGGCCGCACGTTCTGTACCGCATCGCACGCGGGTGATTCGCCGCCTCGGTCCCTCCGACGAAAGCGCGGTGCAATCGTTCCTCGGCCCGCGATTGCAAAGCTCGTTCATCCTGGTTGCGAATCTCGTCGCCGACGGATTTCTATACGAAGGCAAGCCGTATCAAGGTGTCTACGTCGGTGCCTTCGACGGTGACACGCTCGCCGGCGTCGTCGCGCACTATTGGAACAACTATCTCATCTTTCAAGCGCCGCGCCATGCAGCGGAGCTCGGCGCGGCGGCGCTTCGTGAAAGCTCGCGATCCTGCGAGGGTTTGGTCGGTCCATGGGATCAGATCAACGAAGCGCGTAAGGCACTTGGATTTGCCGAGCGGCCCACGCGCTACAACAGCAAAGAGGTTCTCTACGCAGTCGAGCTCGCATACGTGCAGACGCCCGAAGGGTTGAATTCCGGCGAGGTGCGTTGCCGGCGCGCACGGTCCGAGGATCTTGCGGTCCTTACGGATTTCGCCGTCGCCGAAAACACGGAGAACTTCGGAGATACCGATACTTCGGAGCTGCGGACGAGACTCCGCGATGGGCTCGAACGCGATATGGCCGAGCACATACTATTCGTTCTCGAGATGGACGAGAACATCGTCGCAAAATCGTCGTTTCACGGAATCGCAAACGGCGCAGTCCAGATCGGCGGCGTTTATACGCCGCCCGAACGGCGTGGGCGAGGCTATGCACGCAGCGTCGTCGCCGGCTCACTCTTGATGGCGCGCGAAGCCGGCGAGAGCAAAGCGTTCCTCTTCACGAGTGAGACGAACGCTGCCGCCCAGCGTGCGTACGAAGCGCTGGGCTTCCGTCCGGCCGGCGACTACGGAATCGTTCTCTTTCGCTAGTTGAAGTGTTTGAAGCCGGCTAGCTGAATAACGTAGGTGCGATGCACCGGCGCATAACGTACGCTATACGTTGTCGGATAGTACCCGGGATAGCTGTACTTCGAGGGCGTCGGGATGTGAAACGTCACGTTCGGATGCGACAAGAGGAACTTGCGCGTGATCATCGGTTCGAGAAAAGTCAACCGGCCGTTGTAGTAACCGTAGATGAACGTCGCGGTAAACGGCTTGCCGTGAAACTCGGGCGAGGCCGGGTTAATAGCGTGCACGCCCATCTGATCCGATGCGGTCATCGGCACAACTTCGTATCCGGGCGGAATGATCGTTGCGTTGGTGACGCGGGCCGCGGGATCTTTCTCCTGCTTCGGAAAGGCGACCGCGAGCTGGTGCTTGCGATCGATCATATAGAAATGGAAATCGAAGTGCGGAACCGTGTAGATACCCGGCGGAATATGGCCGTGCGGATTCCAATCGATCGCGACGTGATCGATACCGGTATTCGGTCCGGGCGGCATCGGAACCAGATACTCCCACTCGCCCTCTTTCTTATCGTTCGGCGGCAGCCCCATAAGCGCGCCCTCATCGAGCACGAGGGAGAGCGACGTCGGTATGTTGTTGGAATCGGTGAGAAGCACCAGGCGTGCCGTCCCGTTCCCAAGCGGCGTTACGGGACCGCTATACGAGTTCGCACTTTGCGCAACGCCCGTGCAAAGCAAGGCTGTCAACACTACGAGAGAAATCCGTTTCATGCGCCCTCCTATTCTTCGCCATCGAAGTAATCGAGTGGTTCCGATCGTATCCGCATTCGCTTCGGCAAGGAGATACTCCATTTTTTGCTGTCCGGATAATACGAAAATTCACCGAATGGATTGTCCGCGACGACGAAGACCACTAAATCCGCGCTACCGCCCGGCCCGAGATGACCTGATAGAACTCCCACTGCTGGCTGTGCAGATGATACACGTACGGCGTTTGACCAGGCTCGACGCGTAAGATCTCGACGTCGAATGGATGACGCTTCATGACGTCGGTCGAGGCCGGATCGCGCCCGAGCGCCTCCGAGATCTCCTTGCCGGCGCCTTTGAAGCGTCCTTTGGGTGAGTCCCACTTGATCTCTTCAATATTACGAACGTTGACTTTGCGCATTTTTGCCTCCAGGATGTGGGCGTGAACTACGAGGTCATACAGGTCGACGCATTCGCCTCGAAACCGCTCGAAGGGAATCCCTGCGCGGTCCTTCCCGATGCGCGCGGCCTGGACGATGCGCTGATGCAACGCATCGCGCGCGAGATGAATCTTTCCGAGACGGCCTATGTCTTTCCGGGCGAGCGTGCCGATTTTCGCGTGCGGTACTTCACGCCGTACTCCGAGATCCCGATGGCAGGGCATCCGACGGTGGCAACCGTGCACACCCTCTGCGAGCTCGGCATCATCGGCGAAGACCGCGCAAGCATCACGCTCGAGAGCCGGCCGGAATCGTCCCGGTGCGGATCGAGCGCGAACATGCTAGGAGGCGTTACGTGATGCGTCAGCTCGCGCCAAAGTATTTACGCAAGTATCCGCGCGAGCTCTTTGCAAAGGCACTCGATCTCGGCGAAGACGATTTTCTCGACGAACATCCCCTACCGCAAACCGTCTCGACCGGTACGCCGCAGTTGATGATCGCGCTGCGCGACACCGAAGCGCTCGCGCGGGCGCGGGCCGATGTGCGCAAACTTTTTAGCGACGTCGACGGCAAGGACTACTTCAGCGTGCATGTCTTCGCGCGCGAAACCGGCGGTGACGTAGCCGTCGTCTCACGGCACTTCGCCGATTTTGGGGGCATCGTCGAAGACCCGTTCACCGGCTCGGCGAGCGGCGGGATGGCTGCATATTGCGCGCACTACGGTTTGATCGAGGAGCGCAGCTATAAGATCGCGCAAGGCGATCATGTCGGGCGCCCGGGGCGCGGGTACATCAGCGTCATCGGAAACGGCGATGCAATCGAAGCCGTCGAGGTCGGCGGTGAAGCAGTAACGGTTCTACGCGGAACGCTTAGCTTGTGAGGTGGATATGAAGATCGGATTCATTGGTCTGGGAACGATGGGGCTCGGCATGGCGCAATGTTTGCTCGCGGCCGGCCACAGCGTCGTTGGCTACAATCGCACCGCCTCGCGCGGCGAACCACTCAAAGCCAAAGGCGGTACGCTCGCGGCGACACCGCAAGCAGCAGCCGCCGGCGCCGACGTTGTGATCACGATGCTCAGTGACGATCCCGCCGTCGAGGAAGTATTGCTCGGCGAGCGTGGTGTGATGCGCGCCGCTAAGAAAGGTGCGCTCTTCATCGACTCGAGCACGGTGACGCCCGGGATGTCGCGACGCTGCGCGCAGGAAGCCAAGCAAAACGGTCTGCGCTTTCTCGACGCGCCGGTGACCGGCAGCCGTAACGAAGCTGCTAACGGCAAGCTTGTCTTCATCGTCGGCGGCGAGAAAAGCGATTATGACGCAGCTTCTCCGCTGTTCGACGTGATGGGCCAAGCGCGTTTCTATTTCGGACCCGCAGGCTCGGGTGCGACCGTCAAGTTGTGCAACAACGCGATCTCGGCGACGCTCACGACCGCCATGGCCGAGAGCGCGACGCTCGTAAAAGCCTCGGGAGTCGATCAGAAAGCTGCGCTCGAGTTTTTGAGCGAGCACGGCGCCTTCGCATGCCGTCTCTCACGCAACAAGCTGCCCAAAATGTTCAACAGCGATTTCTCGCCGAACTTTCAGCTCAAGCTCATGGCAAAGGACGTCCGCTACTTCCTTGCACTTGCGAACGAATTCCACCGCACGACGCCGGCGATCGCAACCGTTAGTGGTGTCCTCAACGACGCGCAAGCGCAGTACGGCAACGAAGACATCGCCGCCGTACACGCCTACTATCTAGATTCGGAGAAAGTCGCGACTTAGACAGCGCAGCGCTCGCTCCGATCTTTCACAAGGCCTTGACGTATCGAACATATGTTCGATACCATGACCGCCCATGTCCTCGCTGGCGGCTTACGCCGAGCTGCATGCCTGGTCAAACTTCACTTTCCTCGAGGGGGGGTCGCACCCCGAGGAGATGGCTGAGCGTGCGCGCGCCCTCGGGTTGGCCGGCCTGGCCCTGACCGATCGTGACGGGGTCTATGGCACGGTTCGCTTTGCGAAGCATGCCGGGATAGTCGGGATCCCCGCCATCTGCGGCGCCGAGCTGACGCTGGAAGATGGCGCGCGGCTCGTGCTCTTGGCCGAGAGCGAACGCGGCTACGCGAATCTCGCGCACGCGATCTCGACCGCGCAACTGCGCGGACGCAAGCGTGACGCGCGCTTGCGCCTGGACGATCTCGACGGTAAGACGGATGGACTCGTCGCGCTCTCCGGCGGTCCACACGGACTTTGCGAACGCGCGCTGCAGGCCGGTGACGAACGCAGCGCACTCGAGACCGGCGCGCGCTTGCGCGACCTGTTTCCGGGCGCATTTTATTGCGAGCTGCAACATCATCTGCGTCCCCAAGACGGCGTGCTTGCGCAAGGGATGATTCGCATCTCCGAACAGCTCGGCGTCCCATACGTCGCCACCAACGGCGTCGCGTATGCGATGAAAGACGACGCACTGCTCGCGGACGTACTGGTCTGCATCAAGCACAAAAAAGTGTTGCAGACGGCCGGAACGCTGTTGCGTCCCAATCACGAGCATTATTTGAAAAGCGCCGCACAGATGGCGCATCTCTTTGCGGCGTATCCGCGCGCGATCGCGGCCACGCTCGAAATCGCGCAGCGTTGCCGCTTCCGGCTTACGAAGCTGACCGGACAATTTCCGCATTTTCCCGTTCCTGAAGAAGAAGGCACGCGGCACAACTACTTGCGCACGCTCGTTTTTCGCGGTGCAGCCGTCCGCTATGGAACTCCGCTCGCGCCGAAAGTCGAACGCCAGCTCGAGTACGAGCTCGGCATGATCGCGCGAATGGATCTGGCCGGCTATTTCTTGATCGTGTGGGACATCGTGCGCGCGGCGGAAGAGTTGCGCGTTTTGTGCCAAGGCCGCGGCTCGGCAGCAAATTCTGCAGTCTGTTATGCGCTCGGCATCACCGCCGTCGATCCGGTCGGCATGGAGTTGCTCTTCGAGCGCTTTCTCTCCGAAGAACGCGGCGAGATTCCGGATATCGACATCGACTTTGCGCACCAAGACCGCGAGAAGATCATTCAATATGTCTACGAACGCTACGGTCGCGCGCACGCCGCGATGACCGCCGAAGTCATCACCTATCACGAGCGCTCGGCGATCCGCGACCTCGGAAAAGCATTGGGACTGACGCTCGAGCAAGTCGAGAACGTCGCGCGTGAATACGACGCGCAAGAAGCGCTCGACGGCGCGACATCGATCGTCGAACCGGAAATCCAAACGTTGATGAACACGTTCTGCCGGCGCATCGACGGCTTTCCGCGCCATATGGGCATTCATTCGGGCGGCATGGTGATCACACGCGATCCGCTAGTGTGCGTCGCACCGGTCGAATGGGCAACGATGCGCGACCGCACGATCGTGCAATGGGATAAAGACGATCTGCAAGAGCTCGGCCTGATCAAGATCGACTTGCTGGGGCTCGGCATGCTTTCGCTCTTACGCGAAGCCTTCGAACAATATTGCAACGCCTACCCCGAGCGCGCATCGCTTTCGCTTGCGACGATCCCGGCCGACGACACGGCGACCTTCGAGATGCTCCAACGCGCCGATTCGATCGGCGTCTTTCAGGTCGAATCGCGCGCGCAGCAATCGATGCTCCCGCGTCTGAAACCGAAGCGTTTTTACGATATCGTCATTCAGGTCGCGATCATTCGCCCGGGGCCGATTCAAGGTGACATGATCCATCCGTTCTTGCGGCGCCGCAGCGGCATGGAGCCGGTCAGCTATCCGCATCCCAAGCTCAAGCCGATCTTGGAACGAACCCTCGGCGTTCCGCTTTTTCAAGAACAAGGGATGCGCATGGCGATCGAAGCCGCGGGCTTCACGCCGGGGCAAGCCGATCAATTACGCCGCGCCATGGGACACAAACGCTCGCATGCGCGCATGGCCGAGATATATCCGAGGCTTGTCGGCGGTATGGTCGCTAACGGCATCGACAAAGAGGCCGCCGAGCAGCTGTTCCACATGCTCGAAGGCTTTGCCGACTACGGTTTCCCTGAATCGCACGCCGCCAGCTTTGCGCTGCTTGCGTACGCATCGGCGTACCTCAAATGTCACGAGCCCGCGATCTTTCTGACCGCGATCCTCAACGTGCAGCCGATGGGATTCTATTCGACCGAAGTGCTGGTCAACGACGCACGCCGGCATGGCGTTACCGTCAAACCCGTCGAGGTTAACGCCAGCCGTTGGTGGAGTTCCCTCGAGCCGGACGGTGCGGTACGGCTCGGTTTTCACATCGTGCGCGGTCTGGGCGAAGGACAAAAGAAAGCGCTCGAGGCTGCGCTTGCCCGCGGCGCGTTCGGTAACATCGTCGAGTTCGCGCGCCGCACGCAGCTCTCGCGTGAAGTGCTCGAGAATCTGGCTGCGTCCGGTGCATTTGCACCGTGGTTTTCGGCACGACGCGAAGCAATGTGGGCGCTGCGTGGACTCGACGAGCGTGAAGCGCGCGGTGAGCTTGGGCGTGGAATGGAAGTCGTCGAGCCGCAGCCGCAGCTGCGCGAGCTCGCGCCGCTCGAGCGCACACGCTTCGATATTTATTCCCTCGGTCTTACGACCGGACCACAACCGATCGCGCACTTTCGTGCAGCGCTCGATCGCGCCGGCGTCCTCGCGGCAAACCGGTTAGAAGCGATGCCGAACAATCTCGTCTGCAAAGTCGGGGGGATGGTGATCACACGCCAACGCCCGGGCACCGCCAAAGGCTTTGTTTTTCTCACGCTCGAGGATGAGACGGGGCTCGTCAACGTCATCGTGCGTCCCGACGTTTTCGAGCGTTATCGACGGCCGATCAAGCTTTCGCAGGCACTCATCGTCGAGGGCAAACTGCAAAAAGAATCGGGCTGTACCGATCTGCTCGCACGCCGTTTTTGGCCACTCGATACGGAGGGAACGACCGACAAGGTGCGTGCTCGAAACTTCCATTAGCGTTTATACGCACGCACGGCCGGGAAGTCAGCAGATATCCAACATCCACTTGATTCCCTCGCAGCCGCCCGCGATGCGGGGTTGCGTTACGTCGACGACACGCGGCCCGGCATCACCCGCAAACTGCGCGGCCGGCACTTTTCGTATTTCCATCCGGACGGCAAGCCGATCAAAGACAAGAGCGAGCTTGGCCGCATCAAAGCGCTTGCAATTCCACCTGCGTATCGTGACGTATGGGTCTGTCCGATTCCAAACGGCCACATTCAAGCCACGGCACGCGACGCGCGCGGACGCAAACAGTATCGCTACCACAAACGCTGGCGCGAAGTGCGGGATGAAGCGAAGTTCCACCGCATGGCCGCATTTGGCGCGGCGCTTCCGGCGATTCGCAAAGCGGTCGCGCGCGACTTCCGCACCAAAGGTCTGACACGCGAGAAGGTCTTGGCAGTCGCAGTCACGTTCCTCGAACGGACCGCGATCCGCGTCGGAAACGAAGAGTATCGCCGTTCCAACGGATCGTTCGGATTGACGACACTGCGCTCACGGCACGTGCGCGTTCGCGGTTCGACGATTCAGGTGAAGTTTCGCGGAAAGACCGGTAAGGAGCAGACCGTCGCGCTCGACGACGCGCGGCTCGCGAAGATCATACGGCGTTGCCGCGACCTCCCCGGCCAAGAGTTGTTCGAATATCAGGACGACGACGGCATGGTCCACGCCATTACATCGGAGGACGTGAACGCGTACATCCGCGAGATTTCGGGCGACGATTTTTCCGCCAAAGATTTTCGCACGTGGGTCGGGACGCTCGAATGCATCCGGAATCTCACGAAACCGGCCGAGGACGCTGCCCAGGCCAAACACAACGTGAAAGAAGCATTGGCGTGCGTCGCGTCGCAGCTCGGCAACACCATCGCCGTCTGCCGCAAAGCGTACGTGCATCCCGCCGTGCTCGACGTTTACAGCCGTTACCTGCGTTTACCGTCGACACCGCGCAGCGAACGGGCCGTGCTGAAGTTGATTGCGGCCTGTGAAAAGGCGCTCGATACGAAAACTCAGCTGAAGACGTCGCTTAGGCTTTTGAAAGCCACTTGAACGCGTGCTGCGCGTCACCCGTGCGAATCGTATACGAGAGCCATAGCATCGACATCGCTTCTAAATACCGCGACGCTTCGATCGTTCCGGCGTCGACGACCGCCCAGCCGAACGATTCCGCAATTTGCTCGACCGTGTTCTTGGCTTTGTCGTCGTTTCCGGCGACGAACATCGTCGGCGGACCGTTCGGAAACTTCGGATCCACGAAGTGCTCGTGCCCGATCGTATTGAACGATTTGACGACGCTCACGCCGGGCAGCCAACGTTGCACGGATTCACCAGCCGAATCGTTCCCGGACACCGAGAGCGTTGGAGCCTTTCCTTGCTCGAGCTTTAGCGGATTGGTGACGTCGATGAGCACCTTGCCGGCAATATTCGCCGTACCTGCCAACTCGATCGCGTCTTTTGCAACGGTGAACGCCGTCGCAAGCACAAGCAGCTCCCCTGCACGTGCCGTTTCCTCGAACGTTGCAGCGTGCAGTTTGTCCGGATGCTCGTGCACGAAATCCGTCAGCCTCTTCGGGTCGCGCGACGCGATCGTCACGATGTGTCCGCGAGAGACGAAAGCGCGCGCCAGCGCTTTGCCGACTTCGCCGCTGCCAAGTATACCTACGTTCATTGATTGAGCCTCTCTAATATGAAGTTTGCGATGAAATCGCCGAGCCGACGGTAGCGCGATGTTAGCCACGCGCGCTGCGCGGGACAGGTAAGCTCACCTAACTCGAGCACGAGCGTATTCGGATTCGGCTCGACGGTGCGGTAACCGTAATAGTGCGCAAGACCCTCGGTAAAATTGTCCGGCATGAACCGGAAAGGAAAGATGCGCGAATAGGCTGCGCGCCATGCACGCGCCGCCGCGGCGCTACCGCGTGGATAGCCAATCGACGCGCCGCTCGTGCAGGCCGGATCTGCCCCGTCGAGATGGATGAAGATCGCCGCGCGCACGCGGTAGTGCTCGCGATAGTCGGCTGGAACGCGAACGACTCGCAAACCGGCGGCCCGCAATCGGCGCGCGGCTTCGTCCGCAATCGTCGGAGTATTCTCGCGTTCGCCGACCGCGCCAAGATTGCACGCACGTTTTGGGAACAGCGCGCAACTCGCCGGCCGCCCTTGATGCCCGGCTTGAATCATCACGTCGGCGGTTTGCAATGTGGGGCTTACGGTTACAAGGAGGAGAGCCAAGAGAGGGGCCATCAAAGACCTACTATGAGCAATATACGCTTCGCTGTGACTGTAATCGTCGCGGCATTCCTCGCCACTGCCCTACCGGTCCTCGCGCAAATGGCACCGGGCGACACCGGCGCTGGAGTACAGCGCGGAGTTCAACAGCTTGATCAATCCGGGCAAGTCGGAACGGTAACGCTTTTCGGCCGAGGCTCGAGCACGCACGTCGTTCTCGGCATCCATGGCGAACCGGCAGGCCGGATCGAAGCTGCACATATCCATCGTGGTAAAGGCTGCGGACCCGGACAAATCGATCCGACCCCCGTCTATCCGCTCAATAATGTCGTTGGCGGACACAGTGCGACGTCGGTCAACGTGCCCGAAGACAAACTCCTATCCGGTAACTATGTCATCGTGATCCACGCTGGTCCGATGCCCGCCGAAGAACCGGGCATGATGGGCAAGAGCATGGGTTCGATGAAAGGCATGGGTTCGATGAAAGGCATGATGTCGAGTAAGGCCTCAGAAAAATACATGGCCTGCGGGTATCTCTACCGCTCGTAATCTCACTCGGTTCGTCCGAACGCGCGCGGCCGTCTTCATGACGGCCGCGTTTTCGTCGGTGCCAGCCGCATGGCACCCGCCGGGCGCAGCCTGGAGCCCATGACGCTGGTTTGGGGGCTCATATTTCTCGTCGTCGGCTTGGCCATCGGCGCCGTCGCCGCGTGGATCACGACACGCGCCGAGGTTCGCGTCGCACGCGAAGAGCTGTCCGCCGAACGTGCGGAGCGCCGTTCGGAAGCTACGGCCGGTATCGGCCGAATCGCAGCCGATCTTTCGACCCACCTCGACACCGTGCAAAAGCAGATCGGCGATCTCGAGAAGCAACGCGCTGCGGGCGAAGCTTCATTGAAGACGACGCTTGAGGGCCTGCACAGCAGCGACCAAGAGCTGCGAACTGCGCTCATCGCTGCGACGAGCGAAACCGCACGGCTCACCACGGCACTGAAAGACAATCGCGTGCGCGGACGTTGGGGCGAGCTCTCGCTGCGGCGGATCGTCGAGCTTTCCGGAATGGTCGAACATTGCGATTTCACCGAGCAGAAAATGGTCGACGGGAAGCGCCCCGATGCCATCATCCATCTGCCCGACAACATGACGATTCCGATCGACGCCAAGACGCCGCTCGACGACTATTACAAAGCACTCGAAGCGCAGGATCCCGCGGAGACGAAACGGCTGCTCGAAGCCAACGCCGGTGCACTCCGCGCGAAGGTTCGCGAGGTTGCGCGCCGCGATTATTCCGCTTCGAGCGATGCGCGCTTCACGATCGTCTACGTGCCGCTCGAGTCCGTACTCTCGGCGGCGCTCTCCGTCGATCCCAAGATTTTGGAAGACGCGCTGAGCGAAGGCGTGCACATCGCCAGCCCGATGACGCTGATCGCGACGCTGCGTGCGTTCGCTTATGGCTGGTCGTTGCACAAACAGCAACGCAACGCCGAAGACATTCTCGTCCACAGCCGCAAGCTCGTGGAGCGGCTCGGCGTCTTCGGCCGGACGTTTGCACAGGTCGGCAACGCGCTTGAGATGACCGTTAAACGCTGGAACGAAGCGGTCGGCTCGTTCGAAGGACGCCTCTCCGTGACGGCACGCGAGATCGCGCAACTTTCAGGAGAAACGGCCGAACAAGCCGAGCCCAAACCTGTTGAAAGCGCCGTGCGTCCGGTCGTCAAGACCGAGACGCTCGAGCTCTTTAGCGAAAACGTTCAGACGCACGCCATCGAGGCGTAGCGCCTTACATCGATTTGTGTTGAAGCTTCTCTAGCGCCGCGAGCGTGTTCGCGACGTGCTGACTCGGATCGAGCGAGCTATACTCGTAAACGATCTTGGCGTCGCGCGAGATCACGTACGAAACGCGATTTGCGTACAGGTTCTCCTTGAAATTGATCGTCGAGTCGTAGCTCTTCGCGATCGTCAGATCTGCATCCGAGGCAACCGGGAATTTGCTGCGGCACTCGTTCGTACCAAATTCTTTGAGCTTCGCGATGTCGTCTTTCGATACGCCGATGACCGTCGCACCGAGCGCTTTGTATTTGCCGATCGCATCGGCGAAATCGTGCGCTTCTTGCGTGCAGCCCTTGGTGAAGGCTGCCGGATAGAAGTACAGCACGACCGGCCCTTTCTTGAGCGCATCGGCCAGGCTGAACGTGAAGACCTTGTCGCCCAGCGTTGCTTGAGTGGTGAACATCGGCGCCCGCGCACCCTGCGAAAGTTCGGCGCGGGCGGGACGGTGTGTCAGGGCCAGGATGCCCAGCACAGCAATAGCGACGATGATGAAAACTGCAATGCGGCGTGCCATGTGTACTCCTTAAGTAAGAAGTATGAAGGAAGTCTGAATCACATCCCGATGTGACGCGCGATCACCAATCGCTGCACTTCGTTCGTACCCTCGCCGATCTCGTTGATCTTTTGATCCCGGTAGAATCGCGAAACCGGATATTCCTCCATAAATCCGTAGCCGCCGTGGATTTGAACGGCTTCGTTGACGACGCGGCGCGACATTTCCCCAGAATAGAGTTTCGCGAGACTCGCCGTCAGTTCAAAATCGCGGCCCGTGTCCTTTTCCCAGGCTGCGCGCATCACCATCAGTTTGCCGTGCTCTATCTCAGTGAGCATGTCGGCAAGCTTGAATTGGATCGCCTGAAACTTGGAAATCGATTTCCCGAATTGCTGACGCTCGCGCGAGTACTTGAGCGCTTCATCGTACGCGCCGATGGCAAGACCGACGGAAAGTGCTGCGATCGAGATGCGGCCGCCGTCCAAGATTGTCAAAAATTGCTGGAAGCCTTTGCCACGCTCACCGAGCAAGTTCGCTTCGGGGACTTTTGCGTCGACGAACGAGAGCTCGCGCGTATCGGACGCACGCCAGCCCATCTTCCGGTATTTCTTGGAACGGGTGAAGCCGGGGGTGCCCTGTGGGACCATGATATTGCTGATCTCGGGCTTTCCGTTACGCTCGCCGGTGATGGCGGTGATCGTTGTACCGCCCGTTATGTCGGTCCCGGAATTGGTGATGAAGGCCTTGGTCCCGTTGATCTTCCAGGAACCATTCTCAAGTATGGCGTGTGTCTGAGTCCCGCCGGCGTCGCTCCCGGCGCCCGGCTCGGTCAGCCCGAAGCCCCACAGCATCTTGCCCGCAGCCAACGGGATAAGGTAGCGCTGCTTCTGCTCTTCGGTCCCGAAAAGGTAAATCGGCGAGGCGCCCAGCGAGACGTGCGCCGCGAGCGTGATCGCGGTCGATGCGTCGACGCGTGCCAACTCCATGATCGCGAGCGCGTACGAGACCGTGTCCGCGCCCGCGCCGCCGTACTTCTCAGGGAACGGAAGTCCCATTAGGCCGAGCTCGGCCATCTTGCGCACGAGATCGTACGGAAATTCTTCGTCGCGATCCATCGCCTCGGCGCGCGGCGCAACCTCTTCGCGCGCAAAATCGCGGCACAGCGCTTGGATTGCTTTCTGTTCTTCGGTTAGGTCGAAATCCATCAGCCGGAGGTATCAGCCCCTACGGACCCAAAATCATTCCACAATGGCGCTTGTGCCCAGGAACTGCGCCTCCGACGCGCGCGTGGTTAATAGCCCGCAGCGGCTCTTTTGTGTAACGGCGGACCGAAATTGATTCGACTTCGCGGCGTTAGCCTCGTGTATCCGAACGGTGTCCGCGCTTTGGACAACGTGAGCCTGGAAATCGAAAAAGGCAGCTTCGTTTTTCTCATCGGCTCGTCGGGCATGGGAAAATCGAGCATCCTTCGTCTTATGTATCGCGAACGAACGCCGACTGATGGCGAAGTCCACGTCGACGGAATGCGCGTCGACACGATGAAGCGCTCGAAGATTCCGTATCTGCGCCGGAACGTCGGCGTCGTGTTCCAAGACTTCAAGCTGCTTACCGACAAAACGGTTTGGGAGAACGTCGCGTTCGCGCTGCGCGTCACCGGCGCGCGCTCGAAAGACGTTATGCGTCAGGTACCGCGCTCTCTCGAGCTGGTCGGTCTCTCGCACAAGAGCCGGATGTTCCCACACGAGCTTGCCGGCGGAGAACAACAGCGCACCGCAATCGCACGCGCGCTCGTCAACAATCCTAAGATCCTGCTCTGCGATGAGCCCACGGGAAACCTGGATCCGGCGACGACGAGCGAGATCATGGAATTGCTGCTGCGCATCAATCTCAAAGGCACGACGATCGTCGTAGCCACGCACAACCAGGGCGTCGTCGATAGGATGCGCCGCAGAGTCGTGCGCATCGAAAACGGCCGAATCGTCAGCGACGAAGAGCGGGGTTACTATTTCCTTGGATTGGGGCAGAGTTCAGTTCTTTCTGGGTGAGGTTCTTTCGAACTTCGCTCGCAGCAAGGGAATGCAGATCACTGCGATCGCGACGGTTGCCGTCACGATCTTCATGTTGGGATCATTCCTCTACGCGCGGGAGACGCTAAGCAAGCTCTCTTCCGGAATGTTGAGCCGAATCGAGATTTCGGTGTTCCTGGCCGATCGCGTCGAGGACAAGCAAGGGCGCGCAATGTCGGAAGTGATCGGTGCCGATCCGCGCGTATCAGCGGTCACGTACGTTCCGAAAACCGAAGGCCTGCGTCAACTGCAAGACCGTTTGCGCGGCCAGATCGACACATCGCTTTTGACCTCGAATCCATTGCCGAATGCGATTCGCGTACGCGTCAAGAATCCGGACTCCGTTCCGGCCGTTGCGCAAAGCATCCAGAAGATGCGTGATATCGCAAACGTCGAGTACGACCAAGCCACTGTCGCGAAAGTACTGCGGTTGACGGAGACAATCGCCAAGCTCGGCTTGATCATGATCGTCGTATTGATCTTTGCTGCGGCAGTCATCATCTCGAATACGATTCGTTTGACCGTTTTCGCGCGGCGCCGCGAGATCGCTATCATGCAGCTGGTCGGTGCGACCAATCTCTACATTCGTGCACCGTTCATGGCTGAGGGCTTCATCGCCGGAACGCTTGGTGCACTGGTTGCGGTCATCGTCCTGGCGGTTCTTCACGCCGAGTTGCTGCCAAAAGTGATGGTAACACTTTCATTCATTCCGTTCTCGACGGCGCACGTCGACGAGCTGCGTTTGATGTTCGAGCTGCTCGCGGCCGGTGCGGTCGTTGGCGTGATCGGCGCTTGGGTCTCGGTCAGCCGCTACTTGCGCGTGTGAAGAACCTGCGACGATACTTCGCGCTCGCATGCGCGCTCATGTTTACGTTCACGCCGCTGGCGGGTAATGCGGCACATTCGAACGTCGACGCCAAGATCAAGCAGCAGCGCCAGAAGCAGCAAGCCATCAACCAACAGCTGCAACAGAAGCGCGGCGAGCTCGACACAGCGCGATCGAAATACGTCTCGGCAACGCAAGAGCTGCAAGATACGAACCACAACATCACCGCCGCAAACAATCAGCTGGCGTTTCTACAAACGCAGATGCATTCAAACCAGCAGCGTATGAGCTGGAATCAGATTCAGCTGAACGCCGCGCAAACAACGCTGCAGCGCCACACCGATGCGCTCAACCGGCGTTTGGTCGACGCATACGAGCACGGTCAGCTCAGCTATCTCACGGTGCTGTTCAGTGCGACGTCGTTCTCGGATTTCGTCGAGCGCTGGGATGACATTCGCTTACTCGTCAAGGCTAATCAGAAGTCGCTGCGCGAGCGCAAAGCCGCCGAAGCCAAAGTCGCCGACGTCGAGCGGCAACTGGTCAGTACGCGCGAGCAGCTTGCGCAAAACCAAGGCGCCGTCGAGCAAACGCAAAACAAATTGACCGCGCTCGCGCAAGAGCGCATGCAGCTCGTGGCCGCAGCCGACTCGCAAAAACGTCAGGTCGCCCAAGAAGTCACGCAGCTCGAGGACATCTCCGAGCAAACCGAACTTGAAGTCGAAGCACTAATCCGTCAGAAGCAAGCCGAAGAGGCCGCGCGGCAGCAAGCCGCTCGCCGTGCGGCGTTGCTCTCGGGCCAACAGCCGCCGCCCCTCATCGGGGCTCCCGGCGCCCTCTCGTGGCCGGTCTCGGGCCGTATCAGCTCGCCTTTCGGGATGCGCACCAACCCCGTCAGCGGGCGATTCTTGATGCACACCGGCATCGACATCGCCGCCGAAATGGGGACGACGATCGTCGCGCCGGCCGACGGCAAGGTGATCTCGGCCGGCTGGAATGACGGCGGCTACGGCAACATGATCATCCTGGACAACGGTGGCCCGATGTCGACCCTGTTCGG
Source organism: Candidatus Baltobacteraceae bacterium (assembly GCA_036489885.1). Taxonomy (NCBI): domain Bacteria; kingdom Bacillati; phylum Vulcanimicrobiota; class Vulcanimicrobiia; order Vulcanimicrobiales; family Vulcanimicrobiaceae; species Vulcanimicrobiaceae bacterium. The sequence goes on along the minus strand of DASXEW010000003.1, from coordinate 720,130 downwards.
GCATCTCTCGCAGATTTTCGTGGCGCCGGATCAAGAGGTCAAACGCGGCCAAGCGATCGGCGCCGTCGGCTCGACCGGCGAATCGACCGGGCCACATTTGCACTTCGAGGTCCGCATCGACGGCAAGCCTGTCGACCCCATGTCATATCTGCATTAAGCCTGGACCCAGAGAACTGCGGTAAGACTGAAATCGGGGTAGGCTTGTCTAAAGACTAAGACCCCCGCTCGCCGCTTCCTTACTAGAGGACCAAGTACTACGGTGTCGTTTCGAATCCGCGCTATCATCGCGGGATTGGTAATTCTCGTCGCCACGTTTGGTGCAGCGGCGTACGTATCGAATGCACAAGCACGCGCGGGCATGACGGTCGCCCTCGGCGAGCCGACGCTGATGCTTGGGAACTTCGATTCGCTCGGAATCATCGATCAGACGTACACGCGGGTTGAAGACGTCTTCTATCGTCCGGTCGATTTGCAAGTATTGCTCAACGGCAGCCGGACGGGGATCAACGCATACCTCAAGGCGCGCAAAGAACCGTTCAAGGCGCCTGCGCTGACGAGTACCGGCTCGCGTTCGGGCGATTCGGCGCTCGTACGCAAGGAAGTCGTCGAGCTGGCTGCCCGCGACACGAAGCTCAGTCAGGACGACTTGAGCCGCGCGGCGATCGCGGGAATGCTGAACGGACTCGACGACCCGTACACCGTCTATCTGACAACCAGCCAAATGCGCGCACTCAACGAAGAATTGGAAGGCGGCGATTTCGGCGGCATCGGCGTCTACATCGTTCAAGATCCGCGCACGCACGACACGCTCGTCTCGCCGATCCCCGACAATCCGGCGATTGCGGCCGGCGTCAAACCGGGCGACGTCGTTCTCGCCGTCGATGGAGTCAGCGCGCACAATCAGCCGCTTGACACGATCGAGCATCGCATTCGCGGACAAGTTGGAACGCGTGTCGTTCTGCTGCTCCAGAATCCGAAGGATCACGGGAAGCGCTCGGTTACGATCACGCGTGCGCGCGTGCATGTCCCCTCGGCCGTCGCGAAGATGGACCATGGCATCGACTACATCCGTCTTGCCGATTTCGGAACGACGTCTTACGACGAGGTTCGCAAAGCGTTGCTCGATGGACGCGCACATGATGCCAAGGGCTACGTCCTCGATCTGCGCGCCAACGGCGGTGGGTTGCTCGACGCAGCCGTGCAGATTTCCAGCCTGTTCATTCAGAGCGGAACCATCGTCGCGACGATCGATCGCGAAGGCGATCGCGATGCGCGCTCGGCACTCGGCGTCTCGGTGGCCGCAGCGCCGCTCGTCGTGCTGGTCGACAAATACACGGCCAGCGCCGCGGAGATCACCGCGGGCGCGATTCAAGATTATCGCGTCGGCACGCTCGTTGGGACGAAGACGTTCGGTAAGGGCGTCGTGCAAAGCATTTACAATCTGCCGGATCACTCTGCGCTAAAGATCACGACCGCACGTTACACGACACCGCTCGGCCGCGACATCAATAAGAAGGGCATCACGCCCGACATCGTCGTGCCGGATCCCACGACCAAAGGGCTTCCCGATCTGCGCAAGTTCGGAACGGCAAGCGATAAGGTCTATACGAAAGCTCGCGCCCTCATCGCCAAACAGGATTCACTATGAAGACCGTCGCCGCACGCGTTCTTACGATTCTGACCGCGGCCGCGGTTTTGATCCTCGCCCAATTTTCACCGCCGCCGCTCGCGGCGACGCCGGCGTCCGGACTGACGCCGGTTCAGTTGTATGAGCTGCGCATGAGCTATCTGCGGCTCTCGGAAGATTTCTATCAGAAGATCGACACGCAGGCACTCCTCGACGGAGCGTATCAGAAGCTTTCGGACGATCTCGAACATCAGGGCGTCGCGCGCACGTCGTTCCACAAGCCGCACGCCGCCAATAACGATCGCAGCGACCGCAACGCATTCGTCGATGAGGCACAGAGCGCGTACGCGTTGGCCGGTTCGAAGCTTTCCGGAACGCAAATCACGTATGACGCGATCTCCGGACTCTTCGGCGCCGTCAAAGACCGCTACACCGTCTTTTTGAATCCTAAAGAATATGCCGCAATGGAGCAGGGTCTCACCGGCGGCGATGGGTTTGGCGGTGTCGGCCTCGTAATCGGTTTGGAAGCGGCGGGTGCAAGGCGTGCAACGGTCGAGTGGGTCGCACAAGGCGGTCCGGCCGATCGGGCCGGGATTCAGTCCGGTGACGTGATTGCGACGATTAACGGAACGGCAACGGACGGCCTACAGCTCAAGCAAGTCTCCTCACTGCTGCGCGGCGATCCCGGAACCGTTGTGCGATTGGGCATCGAACGCAGCGGCGAATCGATCGGCGAGCCGCTCTCGATCACGCGCCGCGAGATTCACACGCCGTCGGTGTACGCGAAGATGCTCTCCAATAAAGTTGCATTCATCGCGATCACGATCTTCGGTCAGACGACGGCCGATGAGCTCGGCGACGCACTTTCGAAATTTGAGAAGAGCGGCGCGCAAGCCTATATTCTCGATCTGCGCGACAACGGCGGCGGATATCTGGACTCAGCCATCGACGTCAGCTCGAAGTTCATATCAACCGGCCCGATCGTGAAAGTCACCGAGCGAGCGGGTAACTATAAGCAGTATGACGCGGACAACGACGCAATCAGTCCCAAGCCGTTGGTTGTTCTGGTGAACGGTAATACCGCTTCGGCGTCTGAGATCACCTCAGGTGCGATTCAGGATCGCGGAGTTGGAACGTTGATCGGAACACGGACGTTTGGTAAGGGCGTCGTCCAGTCGATCTACCCGCTTCCTGATGGATCCGCCATCAAGATCACGACCGCGCGTTATTATACGCCGCGCGGTCGCGATATCAATTCGGTCGGAATTCAGCCCGATATCCTCGCCGAGGAAAACACGTCGCCGATTCCGGGCGATCCAAGTAAGGACGCGCAACTTCAAACCGCGCTCACGTTTCTTTCGCAGAAAGTGGCGCGTAGCGCTTCACGCTAGGAATTAGAGGTCCCCGGGTCCCATGTTTCGTCGAATCGCCGTTCCGGCGCTCGCCATCGCCCTCGCATCTTCGAACCTACCGCACTCCGCGAGTGCGGCATCCGGCCTCACCGCGCTGCAGCGCGACGAGTTGAGCTACAGCTACCGCCAGCTCGTCACCCAATACTATAAAGACGTCGACGCGCAACGCGCGCTCGACACCGCGCGCGGTCACATTATCGCACTGCTGAAGCACGACGGTGTCAAGAAACCGATGTTGCCGGCACTGCATGCGACGAACAACCCGACGAGTGACGTGCGCGCTCTGACGAGCAACGTCAACATTGCCGTGACGAAGTACGGCTCGAAAGCAGCCGCGAGCCAGATCACCTATGCGGCAATTGCGGGTCTGCTCAGCTCGACGGGCGATCGTTATACGACGTTCCTGAGCCCGAAAGAATACGCCGAACTCAACGCCGGTTTGGACGCGCAAGCCTTTGGCGGCGTCGGCCTCTCGATTGGTATCGACGACGCGACCAAACAGCTCAAGGTCGAATCAGTGATCGAGGGCGGTCCGGCCGAGAAGGTTGGAATTCAGGCTGACGACATGGTCGTGTCGATCGATGGCAAGCCGACCAAAGGCAAGAGCCTTGATGACGATTCAAAGATGCTGCGCGGCAAACCGGGTACGCTCGTACACCTGACGATTCTCCGCGACGGCAAACCGTTGCCGCTGATGACGCTGACGCGTGCAGAGATCAAACCCCCGAGCGTAACGGCGAAATTGCTCGACGGCGATATCGGATACGCGCGGCTCGCCGTGTTCGGTGCGACAACTTCCGACGAACTCGGTGCGGCGCTCAAGAAACTCAATGCGCAAGGCGCGAAGGCATACGTTCTCGACCTGCGCGACAACGGAGGCGGATACCTGAATTCGGCGATCGACGTCAGCTCGCAATTCATCTCGACCGGACCGATCGTATCGGTCGCGGAACGCTCGGGCTCGACGCGCGAATACGATGCCGACGACGTCGCTACGGCACCCAAGCCACTCGTCGTGCTCGTCAACAAGTACACGGCTTCAGCTTCCGAGATCACCTCGGGTGCGATTCAGGATGACGGCGTCGGGACGTTGATCGGAACCAAGACGTTTGGTAAGGGCGTCGTGCAGACGATCTTCCCGCTTCCCGACGGCGCAGCCGTGAAAATCACGACCGCGCGTTATCTGACGCCCTCAGGCCGCGATATCAATCATCTCGGCATCATGCCGAATGTGTTCGTCGCCGAAGCCAAAGACGCCAAGCTGGGCGATCCGACCAACGACACGCAGCTGAGCACGGCGATCTCGGTCTTACACCAAAAGCTCGCCGACAATTCGAACGGCTAGGTCCAGCCGCCGAAAGCTGTCCACCCTCCGTCAACCAGCAGCGTCGTCGCGTTGATGTACGACGCTGCGGGTGAGGCCAGAAACGCGACGGCATTGGCCACTTCTTCGAGCGTTGCCAGGCGCCCGACGGGGCTGCGCTTTTCGATATCGGCCTTGTTGAAGCGACCCGAACGCATCGCTTCCTCGACGAGCGCCGTCGCAACATACCCGGGATTGACGGAGACGACGCGCACCCCGCGGCGCCCCCATTCGATGCCGAGCGTTCGCGTGATGCCGTCGACGCCGTGCTTGCTCGCAGCATACGCGAGCCGCCCGGGCAGGCTGATGTGCGAAAGCATCGAGGATACGTTGACGATCACGCCTTCGCCGCGCTCGAGCATAATGCGTCCGGCAGCTTGCGCGCACAAGAACGGTCCCGTGAGATTGACGCCGATGATCCGCTCCCAATCCTCGTACGCTAGTTGCTCGGATGGTTTTACGACGATCTGACCGGCATTGTTGACGAGAATGTCGAGCGTACCGTGGTCTTTGAGCGTACGCTCGAAGACGCGCGCGACACCCTCGGGTTTCGAGACGTCACCGCCGGCCGGCGTTGCCGTGATGCCTTCGCCGTTCAGCGCATCGGCGGTTTTTTGTGCACGCTCGTCACTGCGCGAATTGACGACGACCGTCGCGCCGAGTTCTCCGAGCCGGCGCGCGACCGAAAGCCCAATTCCCGCGCTCGATCCCGTGACGAGGGCGATCTGACCGTCGAGACGGCTAGGATCCATGTTTGCGCAGCTCGATACGCGCGATCGCGCGCCGGTGAACTTCATCGGGTCCATCGAAGATGCGCAGGGCACGCGCGTGCGCATATGCGCGCGCCAAAAAGAAATCTTGCGAGACTCCCGCGCCACCATGGGCTTGGATCGCGCGATCGAGCACGGCGGTCAGCATCTTGGGCGCGACGACCTTGATCATCGCGATCTCAGCTTGCGCGGCTTTGTTGCCGGCCGTATCCATCATGTCCGCGGCCTTCATCGTCAAGAGCCGGGCTTGGTCGATCTCGATGCGCGAATCCGCAATCCATTCGCGAATCACGCCGTGCTCGGCGAGCTTCTTCCCGAACGTCGAGCGCGTCTTGACGCGTGCACACATGGCTTCGAGTGCACGCTCCGCCATTCCGATCGCGCGCATGCAGTGGTGAATGCGTCCGGGACCGAGGCGGCCTTGTGCGATCTCGAAACCGCGGCCCTCGCCAAGCAAGACGTTGCTCGCGGGAACCCGCACGTTCGTGAAGCTGACTTCCGCATGGCCGTGCGGTGCGTCATCGTATCCGAAGACGGACAGTGAGCGCAGCACTTTGACACCCGGCGTATCGAGCGGCACCAAGACCATCGATTGCTGAAGATGCGTCTCGGCTTTCGGATTTGTCTTGCCCATGAAGATCAATATCTTGCAGCGCGGATCTGCAGCGCCCGAAGTCCACCATTTACGGCCGTTGATCACGTAATCGTCGCTGTCGCGCTCGATGCTCGATTTGATATTGGTGGCGTCGGACGAGGCAACGTCGGGTTCGGTCATCGCGATGCCGGAACGAATCTCACCGCGCAGCAGCGGCTCGAGCCAGCGTTTCTTCTGGTCCGCATCGCCGTACCGAACGAGCGTCTCCATGTTTCCGGTGTCGGGCGCAGAGCAATTGAAGACCTCGGGCCCGACGAACGAATGCCCCATGATCTCACATAGCGGTGCGTATTCGGCGTTTGTAAGTCCGGCGCCGTACTCGCTTTCCGGCAGGAACAGATTCCAGAGACCCGCCTTGCGCGCTTTGGCCTTCATCTCTTCCAAGACGGGTGGAACTTCCCAGCGTGATGACGCGCGATCGAGATCGGCTTCGAATTGCTCTTCACCCGGATAGACGACGTCGGCCATGAACTTGAGGAGCGTTCCGCGCAGCTCGGCAGCACGCGGATTCGGCGGTGCGATCATCTCAGTGGCCTAGGTACGATTTGCGCACGCGATCATCCCGCGCCAGCACGCCCGAGGGACCTTCGGCGGCAACGCGCCCCGTTTCAAGCACGTACACGTGCGAGGCGGTGGCAAAAGCCATGGCTGCATTTTGTTCCGCCAGCAAGATCGTGACGTTTTCTTCGCGGTTGATCGTACGCAGCAAGGCAAAGATTTCCTCAACTATGCGTGGCGCGAGTCCGAGCGATGGTTCGTCGAGCAGCATCAGCTTCGGCTTCATCATGAGCGCTCGTGCGATCGCGAGCATCTGCTGTTCGCCGCCGCTCAGCGTGCCGGCTTGCTGCTTGGTGCGCTCCTCGATCCACGGAAAATACGAAACGACTCGCGCATAGCGTTCTTTCGCGCGCGCGGTATCAAGCAAATATCCGCCCAGAGCCAGATTCTCACGGACCGAAAGCTCGGAAAGCGTCCCGCGCCCTTCGGGGACGTGCGCGACGCCGAGACGCGCGATATCCTCCGTCATGCGTTGCTCGATCGACGTTCCATCAAATGCAATCAAGCCGGAGCGCTTGACCATGCCGGTGATCGCACGTAAGCAGGTCGTTTTCCCCGCACCGTTTGCCCCAAGAAGCGCGACGATCGCGCCCGGCTCGACTGCGAACGAAACGTCGCGAAGCGCTTCGATCTCACCATAACGGGCGCGAAGGTTGCGAACTTCGAGCAGGGCCTGGGTCGCGACCACGTCAGCAGCCCCCGCCGAGGTACGCGTCGATGACTTCGCGGTTGCTTGCGATCTCCGCCGGATCTCCGTCGGCCAGCTTCTTGCCCGAACACAAGACGATGATGCGATCGCAGATCCCCATCACGAGCTGCATCTGGTGCTCGACCATCAGGATCGTCGTGTTGAAATCCCGGCGAACTCGCTTGATCGTATCGCCGAGGACCCCGATCTCTTCGAATCCGAAACCGGCCGCGGGTTCGTCCAGCAGCAAGAGCTGCGGCTTCGCTGCGAGCGCCCGAGCTAATTCGACGTTCTTGCGCGCACCGAAGGACAGGCTGCTCACCGGCCGGTTCACCACGTCGCTGAGTCCAACGTAGTCGAGCATCTCGCGCGCATGGCGCGCCCCGCCGCGCGCTCCGACTTGCACGTTGTCGAGCACACTCATCGAGCCGAAAAGCTCCAGATTCTGAAACGTGCGGGCAATGCCGCGTTCGAGGACTTTGTGCGCGGGCACGCGCGAGATGTCTTCACCATTGAAGACAATCGTGCCGGACGCTGGCTGGTACAGGCGCGTAATGCAATTGAAGCACGTCGTTTTTCCGGCACCATTGGGTCCGATCAAACCCGTAATTTGCCCCGGTACGACGTCGAACGTCACGTTGGAAAGCGCCGCGATGCCGCCGAAGCTTATCGTAAGGTTCTCCGCCGAAAGTATGCTGCCGTTGTTCACGAGCGCGCCGCCTTGATGCGCATGAGCGCGCCCGCAATGCCGATCGGCATGAACATCATAATGGCGACCTCCGCTATCCCGTAGACGACCGATGACAGCGCGGGATTGACGCGTTGCGCCCAAAGCGGCAAGAACTCGATCGCAATACCACCGATCACGGCACCCCACATAAGATCCAGACCCCCCATCACCGCGCCCGCGAGCAGCGTCAATGAAAGAGGAATGCCGTAGACGTCGGGGCTGACGTACGCGGTGACGACGGCGAGCAGCGCTCCCGCGACACCGGCGTAGGCCGCGCTCCATCCGAACGCGAGCGCTTTATAGAACACCGGATTTACGCCGAATGCGATCGCGGCAATCTCGCTGTCGCGAATCGCGCGGAGCGCGCGACCGACGCGACCATGCAGCCCGGCGTACGCGATCGCGAACAGCACGGCTGCGATTCCCCACGTCAGGTAGTAGAACCACGTTTCGTTCGAAATCAGGTGCTGCAGCGCTTGTGGAGCATGGGCCGAGGGCATCGAGATTCCCTGAACGCCGCCGGTAAGATGTTTGAAGCGTTTGAGCAAGGGTGACACGGATGCGGCGAGCGCGAACGTCGCGAGCGCGAGATATACGCTTTCCAAACGAAGAGCGACCGCACCGAGCGCGATACCGAATAGACCGCACACGAGCGCCGCAATCGGTATCGAGAACATATATGGGAGCCCGAGGCTTTGCAGCAGGACTGCGACCGTATAGCCTCCGACGCCGACAAACGCTCCGTGACCGAGCGAGATCTGGCCGCTGTTGCCGATCAGGATTACGAGACCGAGAATCGCGATCGCATACGCGCCGACATACGTAAACTCGAACGTCATGAAGGCGGGTATCATCCAGGGCAGCACCACGACGAGCACCGCAAAGGCGCTCGTGACGATCAGACGCAGATTCATACGCGTCTTTGCCGTACGTGTCCGAACAGCCCGGAAGGACGAAAGAGCAGCACGACGATGATGATGCCGAACGCAACCGGGAGGCGCAAATCAGTACCGATGAAGTCGACGTACGCGCCGAGAAGCGCAAGCGCGACTCCCAAAAGCAAACCGCCGACGACGGCGCCGAGTGGGCTCTCGATCCCTCCGAGCACAGCCGCGGCAAACGCGTACACGATGATGCCTTGCATCATGTTCGGATCGAGAAATACGACCGGTGCGACCATCACTCCGGAGATTGCGCCGACGACCGATGCGAGACCCCAGCCGAGCGCCATCATCCAGCTGACGCGAATCCCGACCAGACGGCTTTGCTCCGGATAGAGTGAGGAGGCGCGCAAAGCCAAGCCGAGCTTGGTACGCGAAAAGAGCAAATAGATCAAGAGCAGCGTTCCGAGCGAAACGCCGATAACACCCAAATCCTGGGCGGAAAAAGCGACGCCGCCGACTTGGATCGGTGTCGACGGAAACGGACTCGGGAACGACTTGACGACGTAACCCCACGTCCAGCCGGCCAGGCCGTTGAACGTAATCAAGAGCCCGAGCGTGACGATAACGATCGTTAGCGGCGGCGCGCTTTCGACCGGACGAATGATGACGCGTTCGAGCAACACTGCGCCTAAGAACGCGATGACGATCGTTAGCAGAACCGCAGCCCAAATTGGGAAACCATGCTCCATGAACTGCCACGCGATGAAGGTCGTGAACATCGCCATCTCGCCTTGTGCGAAATTGATTACGTTCATCGAACGATAGATCAACACCAAGGCCAGAGCCATGCTCGCGAAGATAGAGCCGGTGGCTAGACCGCTGACAACTTGCTGCGCCAGTTCCTGCAAGGCCGCCGTCCCCTCAGCGCGAAGATGCTTTGCCTTTTCCCTTCTGAAAACCGGAAGCGAGTTTCCTGCGCATGATGACCGCACGAACGCGGCTCGATCTCACAAACGGGATCGCAGTAATCACGATCGATAGTCCTCCGGTGAATGCCCTCGGCGCCGAAGTTGTCGCCGAAATAGCTGCGCACGTCGATTCCATTTTGGCAAATGACGATATCGTTGCCGGCGTTCTGTGCGGCGCGAACGGCATCTTCAGCGGCGGCGCCGACATCCACGGTTTCGGCAAACCGACGCCGAGCGGTCCGACGTTGCGTGACGTCCAGACGGCCATCGATCGCGGCTCGAAGGTCTTTGTTGCGGCGCTGGAAGGCATTGCGTTCGGCGGTGGACTCGAGCTTTCGCAAGCATGTGACTACCGCGTCGCGCACAGAGCTACACGCGTTGGTCAACCCGAGATCAAATTAGGACTCTTGCCGGGAGCCGGAGGAACCCAGCGTCTTCCACGCTTGATCGGGCTCGACGTTGCGCTCGAAATGGATGTAAGCGGTGAGCCGCTCTCCGCGCAACGCGCACACGAACTTGGACTGATCGACGAGCTCGTCGACGGAAACGTCGTCGACGCCGCCGTGGCGTTCGCCCGCGCACATGTTGCACGCGGACGGCGCCGAGCACGCGATCTCGATGTTCGTGGTGAGGGAAGCGCAATCGAAGCCGCTCGCAAACGCGCCCAACCAGCGCAGCGAGGTGGTCTCGCCGCGCACTACACGATCGACGCACTCGAAGGCGCGCTCAAGCTTCCGTTCGACGACGCGCTCAAGAACGAGCGCGCGCTTTTCGAGACGCTGCGCCAATCCGAACAGTCCAAAGCGCGCATTCACGTCTTCTTCGCAGAGCGCGAAGCTGCGAAGGTCCCGGGCGTTCCGCGTTCGAGCTACAAAGCCAAGACGGCGGCCGTCATCGGCAGCGGAACGATGGGCGGCGGGATCTCGATGGCGCTTGCCAACGGCGGCACCGACGTCACCATCATCGATCTCGACGAAGCACTCGTTGCGCGCGCCAAGGATATAATCACGCGTAACTACGAGGCGACGTTCAAAAAGGGCCGTCTCCCGGAAGACGAGATGAAACGCCGTCTCGGACGGTTGCACTTTGCGACCTCTCTCGATGCGGTATCCGATGTCGACTTGATCATCGAAGCCGTCTTCGAAGAGATGGACGTCAAGAAAGACGTCTTCCGTAAGATCGACAAGCTCGCGCGCAAGGATGCGATTCTCGCGACGAACACGTCGACGCTCGACATCGACGCGATCGCATCGGTAACGACTCGACCCGAGCGCGTCATCGGCACGCACTTCTTCAGCCCCGCCAATGTGATGAGGCTGCTTGAGATCGTTCGCGGTGCGAAGACCTCACCGGAGCTGATCGGCGATGCGCTCTCGCTTGCAAAACAGCTCGGAAAAGTCGGCGTCGTTTCGGGCAACTGCGACGGATTCATCGGCAATCGTATGCTCGCGCATTACCGCCGTGAAGGCGATTTTCTGCTCGAAGAAGGCGCGACGCCGCAGCAGATCGACCGCGTCATCCGCGAATTCGGTTTCCCAATGGGTCCGTACGCGATGGTCGATCTGGCCGGACTCGACATCAGTTGGCGCGTGCGCAAGCGCCGCAACGCAGAACGCCCGCCGCTGGGACGTTATTCGAAAGTGCAAGACCGTCTGTGCGAGCTCGGCCGCTTCGGGCAAAAGACGGGGTCGGGTTTCTACAAGTACGAAAGCGGCAATCGCGCGCCCGTCCCCGATCCCGAAGTCGAGGCGCTGATTCGCGCAACTGCGCGTGAAGCCGGCATCACGCAGCGCGAGATCTCCGACGACGAGATTCGCAAGCGCTGCATCTATGCGCTCGTCAACGAGGGCTGCAACGTTCTTGCCGACGGCATTGCGATTCGGGCCGGTGACGTCGACGTCGTGTGGGTATACGGCTACGCGTTTCCAGCCTGGCGCGGCGGCCCGCTGCGCTATGCGCAGAGCGTCGGTCTCCGCGCGGTTTACGAGGACATCCTGGCGTTTCAAAAGGCGCACGGCGTCTATTGGACGCCCTCGCCACTGCTCGAAAAGCTCGCGACGAACGCCGGAACGTTTACTTAACCGGCGATCGTGACTCCGCCGTCGACGACGATCACTTGCCCCGTTACGAACGCGCCCGCGCGTGACGCAAGGAAGATCGCAGCGCCGGCAATGTCATCCGGTTCACCGATACGGCCGAGCGGGTAACGCGCGATCGCATCGTTGTACGTATCGGGATTCTCCCAAAGCGCGCGTGCGAAATCGGTACGCACGATCGACGGCGCGATCGCGTTGACGCGCACGTTGGCGCGGCCCCATTCGACCGCGAGATTACGTACCAGTTCGATCTCGGCGGCTTTGGAGATTCCGTAAGCACCGAGCATCGCATTGCCTTTGAGTCCCGCGATGCTCGAGATGACGACGACCGCGCCGTCCTTGCGCTCGGCCATTTGCGGGATCACCATGTTGCACAGCCACAAATTGCTGCGCACGTTCGAGGCCATAATCTTGTCGAACGCGGAATCCTCGATGGTGCGCAGCGGACCAAAGTGCGGGTTGATCGCTGCGTTGCAGACCAGGATATCGATCTTGCCCCATCTTGCAATGGTGCGGTCGACCAGTTTCTGCAGCGCCTCACGATCGCCGATGTTGGCCGCAATCGCGAGCGCACTTCCGCCCGCTTTCGTAATCGAATCGGCCACTTGAACGCACGCATCTTCTTTGCGGCTCGAGATGACGACGTTCGCGCCGAACTCAGCCATCCGCTGCGCGATAGCCAGACCGATACCGCGTGTCGAGCCGGTGATGACGGCGACACGGCCGTGCAGATCGAACACTCGGCCGTAGTACCGCTAGGCTATCTTGGTGCCCTCTAAGTGCGCGGGCTGCAAGCGTTGCTCGCAGAGCGCCCAATCCACATTGGCAAGAAACGATTCGACGTAACCGCCACGATCGGAGGGTTTATAATCGTAGATCCACGCGTGTTCCCACACGTCCATCACGAGGATCGGCGAAAAGCCGGCGACGTTTCCGTTCTGGTGCAGTTCGATCCAGTGATTGGAAAGGTCGCCGCTCCAGGGATCTTGCGCCAGCATCACCCAACCGACGCCGCGCATCTGACCCATGGCTGCAAACTCGTCACGCCATGCATCGAAGCTTCCCCATGAGCGCTGCATGCTGTTCTCGAGGCCGCCGCCCCTTGATAGCTCCGCCGGCTTCAATGTCAGATTATCGAAATACAATTCATGCAGACGCATGCCGTTGTATTCGAAGCCTAAGCGGCGCTCGAGCTCAGCAAAAGTCGGATCGAGACCCTTCGGTTTTCCGTTGGACGTCCGCGATGCGATTTGTTCGCGTAAAAGATTCGTGTTCTTGATGTAACCTTCGTAGAGCCCGAAATGGGTCTCGAGCGTCTTATCGGAGATGCCGACGATGCCCGATAGATTCCATTTGCGCACTTTGAAAACGAACTGATCGACCATATCAGCCCGTTTACCCAGAAACGGGCGCTTATTCGCTCTTTTTGCGAGTGCTCGTCTTCTTGGTCGAAGTTTTACGAGTTCCGGTTGCGCGCGTGCGCTTCGGCTTTGCCGCAGCTTCGCCGTCCGTCGTTTCCGCAGCCGCCTTGCGCGTGCGGCGCTTCGGTGCGGGTAACGCGGGGACTTCGGTGCCGGCTTCGATCGAAGCCGTCGCGGATTCGCCATTTGCGGCTGTCGTGCGGCGGCGGCGCGCAGGGCGCGTCGTCTTCGCGGGTTCCGCAGGCGCGGTCAGACTTGGCGGCGGTGCCTCGATCGCAGGCGGATAGGCGCGCTCTTTGGGGACGTGCGCGATCGCGCGCGACGGTTCGCGTGGCGCAACCTCGCCGGTCGCGTGCGCTCCGCCCTCACCGTCGACGCGGAAAATGTGCCGATCCGGGACGACACCGTTTGACGGCTGATCGCCACCTTCGACGCCAAGATGACGCCCGCCGCGGCCGCGGCGACGGCGACGACGCCGGCGACGGCGTCCGCCACCGATCTGTTCTTCACCATCCGGACCGATACGTGGAGCAGTTTCCGCAGTGCCCTCAGCCTCAAGCGTGCTCGCCTGCGCGGGCGCGCCTTCGGGAACGTTCGTTTGCAGAATTTGATCGATCGAATGACGCGCGCGGCGGCGGCGCCGGCGGCGGCGGCGTCCGGGTTGCTCCTCGCTGTTTTGCGCGGAGCCGGACGTCAACGAAAACGACGCGGCTTCGGCGACACCGACGACATTGGCTGCGTCGGCGCGGCGTTCGAAGACTTCCGCAGACGATTGAGCGGCTTTCGTTTTCTCGGCTGCGGCTTCGCTCTCAGCTTCCTCGGCAGTCGAGATACCGATGGCGCTGCGCGCCGAGAGTCCACGCTCGGCCTCTTCGGCCAATTCACGCAACTCTTCGGCTTGCTCGGCAGCAGTGAGCGGACGTTTGCGGCCGCGGCCGCCCCGGCGGCGACGGCGGCGCGACAATGTTTCTTCGCCGGCCACCGGCGTGCGCAGCTCGGCGAGAATCTCCGTCTCTTCCTCGTCGATATCGATCACTTTGATCTTCATGCTCTGGCCGACAGCGCCCGCGGCGTTCTCGACCTCGACGAGACGTCCGTCAACGACGGCTAACCCGGAGCTCGAATTCGGAAGTCCGGCCGAAATGATGTCGACCTCGAGCTCGTCACCCACGCGTACGGTCAGAGGCAGTCTCTTGACCTCACCGTTGCTGACGATTCGCATGCGGTCCGGGCCCAGCGCCGTATCGACGCGCACGTCGATCTTGTTGCCAAGCTCGGTTGCAAGCGCCTCAAGCTCGTCTTCGTACCAGTAATCGATCTGCGCGGCAACCGTCGGCGATGAGACGACGTGAATCGGTTTGCCGTTCGCGGTGGCGTGCGTGTGATGGTGCTCGCGAATCTTCCGGAACGCATCGATCGCGACGGTCTCCGGCGACATCACCGTGCCGAGGCCACTGCAGGACGGACACGAGGAGCGTAGCTGCTGCGCGAGATCGCGGCCGACACGCTTACGCGTGAACTCGAGCAGACCCAGCGCCGAGAACGACTGAATCGTCGAGCGCGTGCGGTCGCGGCGTAAACCCTTTTCGAGCATCTCGATGACTTGATTGCGGCTCGATTCACGCCGCATGTCGATGAAGTCGCAAACGATGATGCCGCCGATGTCACGCAAGCGAACTTGGCGCGCGATCTCAGAGGCAGCTTCGAGATTCGTCTTGAGGATCGTATCCTCGAGATTGCGGCCGCCCGTGAACTTGCCGCTGTTGACGTCGATGACGGTGAACGCTTCGGTCGTTTCGATGACGATCGATCCGCCGGAGGGCAGATTCACCTTGGGGCGCATCAGCTTGTTGACTTCGTCGTCGACGTGATAGTCGGCGAAGAGCTTGCGTCCACCCGTGTAGGTCTCGATCCTATCGAGGTATTGCGGGCCGAGCAACCGCATGAAATCGCGGATCTTATCGGATTCTTCTTGATCGTCGACGAGGACGCGGCCGACGTCGACGGTGATGAAATCGCGCGCCGCCTTGAAGACGAGGTTCATGTCCTTGTGCAGCAGCGAAGACGACGGTGCGCGATTGTATTGTTCGACGATGCCGTGCCACATACGCAGCAGCACGCCGAGATCGGCGATCAGCTCGGCATCGGAGACACCGGACGCTGCAGTGCGCACGACGGTCGCCATGCCTTCAGGACGGATGCGCTGCACGATCTTGCGCAGACGCTCGCGTTCGGTGGCGTTGTCGATCTTGCGCGAGACGCCGCTGTATTTTCCGGTCGGCATCAGGATCAAGTATCTGCCGGGCAGTGAGATGTTCGTCGAAACGCGCGCGCCTTTGAGCCCGCGCGGTTCCTTGACGACTTGCACGAGCACATCGTCGCCGCGACTGACTTTCTCGTTGATCGTGAATCCGCTGCGGCCTTGCGTTACTTCGACATCGCCGATGTTCAGCGGTTGTTTATTGATGTCGTCGACATAGAGAAACGCGTTACGGCCGAGGCCGATGTCGACAAAGCTGGCTCCCATTCCGGGAAGTACGTTCTGAACTTTTCCTTTATAAATGGAGCCGATTATTTTTTCTTCGCGCTCGACGTAATACTCGACGAGCTTTTCATCCTCGAGGATCGCGACGCGGTTCTCCCACGGATCGCTCGAGATCAGGATATCGGTAGACAAAGGGGCCTTTCGTGAGCGGAGTCGCCCCGGCGCGCGCGGACCTCTCCCGTTGAGGGTCGGCGATTACGCGCGAGCGACGTCGCGCTGCTTAGTTAATAAAAAAAGTCTTTCGGCGGCGGGCTACAAATCAGCCACAACCACGCATCCACACCTTCCTTAACCCGCGGCTGCCCTCCTTTGCCTCGCTTGCCTTGTTCTACCGGGGCGTGCAGCGGCTCACTCGGGCCCCCGAGGGCTAGGGAGGATGGGATGCAGAACGTCCATGCTTCGACCTTTTCACAAGGGAAGCCACGTTTTGCCGTCACCACCGAAAATCGTTTGGGTTGGAGGCAAGGACACCGACCGACAAACGCTCGAGACGTTGATCCAGGACTCGAAGCTCGGCGAGCTCAGCTCTGCTACGCCGGCCGAGGCCAATGAAATGATCCGAACGCGCTCGATCGATGTTCTGTTGGTCGACGTCATGCAAGCCGGAGCCGACATTCAAGCGCTCTTGCGGACGGCCAGCGCCGGAAACGGCACGCCCTTTCACGTTCCGGTTCTGATCACGGCACCCTCGGGTAATCCCGAGCGCGTTCAGGCCTGCCTCGCGCGCGGCGCCGAAGATTTTCTCACGACGCCGTTCGACGACAAGAATCCGCTGCTCGTAACGCGGCGCCTGGTGCTTGCGCTGCAGCGTAAGCGCACGCCGAGCTTCACGGTCCAATCGAGTTCGAAAGATCCCGACGAGACCGCGGTGCTTCAACTCGTCACCGACGCCTCGGCGCGCTTCGTGCCGCGTGAATTTCTCGACAATCTCGACAAGCAGACGATTGCGGACGTGAAGCTGGGCGACCACGTGCAACGCGACATGACGGTGTTCTTCACCGACATCCGCGACTTCACGGCGCTCTCCGAGCAGCTCACGCCGCAGCAGAACTTCAACTTCCTCAACTCGTACCTCAAGCACGTCACGCCGATCATCCGCAATCATCACGGCTTCATCGACAAGTATATCGGCGATGCCGTCATGGCACTCTTTCCGAGAAACGCGAACGACGCGCTCAACGCAGCAATCGAGATTCTGAACCAAGTCAATCGCTACAACGCCGGACGCCGGCGCGCGGGCTACGTGCCGATCGAGATCGGTATCGGAATGCATCGCGGCGAGTTGATTCTTGGAACGGTTGGTGAAGGCAGCCGCATGCAGACGACCGTGATCGCGGATGCCGTCAACGTTGCATCACGCATCGAAGGTCTGACGAAAACGTTCGGCGTCGGATTGCTGCTCAGCAAAGCGGTCGTGGACGGCATCGATGCCGACAACACATTCATGCTGCGTCACCTGGGCGCCGTCAAAGCCAAAGGCAAGAAGCGCAGCGTTGAGATCTACGAGTGCTACAACACCGATCCGCAAGAGCTGCGCGAACACAAGGCCGCAACCGCCGAGCAGTTTGAAAGCGCGATGGAAGATTTTCGCAAGGGACTTTTCCTCAGCGCGGGCGCGAAATTCTCGCGCATCGCCGAGGCCAACAAAGACGATAACGTCGCCGCCTATTACCGCGACCGCTGCACGCTAACAGTCGTGCGCGATCGCGGTCAAGGACAGTGGGACGGCGCCGAATCTATCGAGGTTAAGTAGGCTCTAAGCCTTCGCGAGGGCGGCTTCGCGGTTCTTTGCGAGACGGTCGTCGACGAGCTTGACGGTCTCGTCGAGAACCTGCAAGTGCATTCCCTTTTGCGCCGCGATCGATTGCACGAGCCGGTCGACGCGTTCAATATTCGAAGCACCGGCGAAAAGCGCGCGAGCGGCCGATGAGGGACGCGAGAGTCCGAGCGCGGCACTCGCATACTTTTCGAACGGGACGAGATCGCTGGGTGCGGCGCCGAGCGCAATGCACAGCTGGCGAACCCAATCGTAGACTTGCTTCGACGCAGCCGGATCGGTGTGCACCGCATCTCGAATCGAGCGCGCTTCGTCTTTCTGCACGCAACGATAGTTGCCGGTGATCAGCATCGCCCACTTGGCTAGAGGGACGAAGATCGAGTCGTGCACCTTGAGCTTGACGGGAAGCTCGAGCTGCTCGTCGCCGTAGCGCACGGCTTCGACGTCTTCTTGCATGTCGCGCAGGATCTGCGTGTGCGAATCGGAGCCGAAACGCGCCGCCTTGAAGTTCGTCGGAAGCGTTACCTGCAGAACGTTGGGCGGCTCGTCGGGCGGACGGAATGCCTGCGGATCGGGGCTGCAGAGGGTGAACATTGCCGGATCAAAATTTTGCCACACGCTTGCATCCGTGTACGCAGCTTCGAGCGGTTTGTAATCGAGCCCGCGGATGCGTCTGACATAGGTTAGCGGCGGCATGTTCATGATCGACATCGTTGGTACGCGCGAGCGCGCGACCGCGTCGAGCAGTTCTTTGGGACCCGGGGTCCGATACTGCGGCTCTTGCATAGCGAGCGCAATCAAATCGTACTCACCCGGCTTCACATTGGCCGGGCCGTCAGCGACGATCTTGCCGGGCAATGTCCGCGAGTCGATCTCGACCTGCTGGTCTTTTCCTTTTATAGGCAGCCGAACGCGGACGCCGTCGCGATTGATCGCTTCGACTTCCGGGGGCAGACAGACGAGCGTGACGTCGTGACCCGCCAAAGCAAGCTTCGTTCCGAGCAATGAACCGTAGGATGCACCCATCACCAGGGTGCGGTACTTCTTTTTCACGATTCGGGCGTTCGCGGGTCGGCTTCCCAGGCCCCTAGATGCAAATTACATCTAGGGGGAGACGAGGCAATGGTGCGTCGCCATCTCCCCCTCGCCCCAAATGTGCAGCGCGAATCCCGGCGGTTCGAGCACGATTCCGAGCGGATGCATGCTGCGCAGCTCGAGTGCAAATTGGTGCGCGGTGCTCAGCGCCGTGCAAATCGTCGTGCCGTACCAACGCATCTCGATCGCGCGATGAACGTGTCCGCATATGATTCGCTCGATCTGAGGATTGCGGCGCACGATCGCACCGAGCTCATCCGAGCCTCGAAATCCCAGCGCGTCAAGCGCGCGAATTCCGGTTCGAAACGGCGGATGGTGCATGAAGATCAGCGTCGGACGATTCGGTGCAAGCTTCAGCTTCGCATCGAGCCACGCCAGGCGTTCTTCGTCCATGACGCCGCCGGCTTCGCCATCGTTCATCGTGTCCAGCGCGATCAAGCGCACCGGATATTCTTCGATCGTGTATTGCAGTGGGCCGTACGCCGGCAGGTAGTATTGATCCGCAAACGCTTCACGAAAAGCTTCGCGCCGGTCGTGGTTTCCCGGAATGACGTACTTGCCCGCTTCGGTCAGATCGCCGGTAGCGAGTACGACATCGGGCTTGGGATCGAGGCTGCGGATGCGCTCGATCGCTTTGCGCAAACGCTTTCCGGGATTCACCATGTGGTGAAGCAACTTGCCTTTACGGCGAATATGCGTGTCCGTGATCTGCGCGATGATCACGGTACGTTCACGCGCTCCCTAGCGGAGGACGGCCCGCGCCGTCACGGGTTTGCGGCCAATGCGCGGACGCTCGGGCTCTCCGGTTTGCTCGAAGATCAGCTTGTCCCGCTGCATCGCAATGTTGAGCAGAATGCCGATCGCGGCATAGTCGGTCAGAATTGCCGATCCGCCATAGGACATAAACGGCAAAGGAATTCCGGTAATCGGCATGATCCCGATCGTCATTCCCACGTTGACCAAAATGTGAAAGAAGATCATCGTGACGAGTCCGGCCGCGAGCAAGAAACCGAACCGGTCGCGCGCCGCGTACATCGCGCGAACCCCACACACGATGACGATACCATAGAGCGCAATCAACACAAGTGCGCCGAGAAATCCTAGCTCTTCGCCCAGAACCGTAAAGATGAAATCGGTCGAGTGTTCGGGGACGAAGTTTAGCTGCGTCTGCGTGCCGTGATAGAGGCCTTTACCGAATAAGCCGCCGTTCCCGACTGCGATCTTTGACTGATTGAGGCTGTAGCCGGAGCCTTGCGGATCGAGCTTCGGATCGAGAAACACGAGCAGCCGTGCTTTTTGGAACGGCTTGAGAATCTTATCGCTGCCGATGACGTACAGCGCAGCGACGACGCCGGTCACCGAGTAGATGAGGAAATCGAGCAGATTCTCGACGCCGAAATACAGCTGCGCGGTGAGAATCGCCAGCAGCACGAGCGTCGTCCCCAAATCCGGCTGCTTGAGCACGAGGAGTGCCGGCACCGCGACCGCAACGATCGGCAGCCACAGATCTTGAATGCGGCGGTACGTCCCGCGCGCAAGCAACGCTGCAATTGAGATCGCGATGATCAGCTTCGCCGGTTCCGAAGGTTGGAATTGAAACGGACCCAGCGCGATCCAGCGCACTGCGCCGTGCGACGTGTTGCCCTTGAACAAGATGAACGCGAGCAGCACCATCATGACGATATAGAGCGGCAGCGCCAGCCGTTGCCAACGGCGATAATCCATAAACGCGCAGGCTGCCATCAACGCGATTCCGCCCAGGGCGTAGACGATTTGCTTCTTGGTCTCCCCGAGCGCAATCGAGCTGTGCGATGTCGCCGAGTGAATGCAAACGATCCCCATCAGCGTTATCAAAACGCACGCGATTGCGAGGGGCCACTCGAACGAGCGATACCAGGGCCGATCCACGATCTCTCCCTACTTGAAAATCGTGGACCGGCCCTCGGTGTATGACCAACCCTTCACGATTCCGGCCCGCCCGACGGCGGCATCAGCGGCGTGGAGGATGGTCTATTGCGCCGGAGCGGTTTGGGACGCTCCGGACGCTTTGCGCCGGCGGCGTTTACGCGGCCGCCGGCCATAGTTGTCCGAATTGTGACCGTTCACGCTGACGGTCTCGAGCACGCTCGTCTCCTCTTTAGGAGAGCCTTCTTCGCTGATTCGAAGGCCGGGCTCGCGGGGTTTGACCGAGATGATCGGGATGTTTGCGAGCATCGCGATCCCCTCGTCTTTATGCTCGAAGCTGACGTCGCTGTGCACCTCGTCGACTTCGACGTAGCGCGAGATGACGTCGAAGATGTCGCGCCGCATCGCCTCGATGACGTCGGGCGCGAGCGCGAGATGATCCGAAAGCAGCACCAGCCGCAGCCGGTCCTTTGCGACCGAGCTGGAGCTCGGAGTCCCGAACATCACTCGGAACCATTCCATAACCCGCTTCCGCATTAGCGACGACCTCCGAAGAACGAACCCAATTTGTCGAGGAACCCTTCCGGCTCACCGGCCTGCGGTGCAGCCACGTCTTCACCTGCGATGCGCGCCGCGATCGCACGGTAGGCCGCACCCGTTTCGGATGCGTCATCCAGCGCGACGGGTTCACCGCGATTCGTCGAGACGATCACGTCGGGTGCATCCCCGAGTACACCCAGAAGCGGAAGGCGCAAGATTGAATTCACGTCGTCTACCGAGAGCATCTTGCCTTTACGCACGAGTGCGGGACGGATGCGATTCACGACCAGCTGCACATTGATGCGATTGCCGAGCAATCCGACGACGCGATCGACGTCGCGCACGGCTGCGACTTCGGGCGTACATACGACGATTGCTTCATCTGCAGCGGCAATAGCATTCTTGAAACCGGTCTCGATCCCGGCCGGCGAATCGATCAAGACGTAGTCGAAGTCACCGCGCAATTGTTCGACGAGACCAATCATCGCGTCGGTAGCGACCTCGTCTTTCTCACGATTTTGCGCAGCCGCCAGCAGATGCAGCGTCGGCACGCGCTTGTCGCGTACGAGCGCATCGGCAAGCGAAACGCGGCCTTCCAACACGTCGAGAACATGATAGCGCACGCGGCTTTCCAAGCCTAGGACCAAATCGAGGTTGCGCAATCCGACGTCGGCATCGATCAACACGACGCGCGCACCGCGCGCTGCGAGCGCTACACCGAGATTCGCAGTTGTCGTCGTTTTGCCGACACCACCTTTACCGCTCGTTACGACAATCGAGCGTCCGCGCGTCTTCGGCCTTTTCTGTGGCTCGACGGGCGCGGCAGGAGTGTGTATTTCTATTTGGGGCGCTGATTCAGACGGTGCTGAAACAACTCGTTGGGTTTCCATTTAATGGCGCTCCGCCCCAGGCTGCGCGCCCCCAAAGCTCTGCTTGGGGCCCCCGGTCCGACCTCGCAACAGCACCGTTGCAATTGCACGATTGTCCAGCGCTCGGTCCATCACCATCATCATTATTCCTATCCTGCTCTCAGCGCTTCGAAGAGACGACCGAAGAAGCCGCCGGTTCCAAGCTGTGTAAACGGAATCATCTCGCCCTCGAGGCGGCGTGCAATCTTCGTATAGATCGCACCGAGCCGTTGCGTTGGATCGAGCACGAGCGGAACGCCACGATTCGTCGTGTCGATCACTTCCGGGTCGTCGGGGACGATCCCGAGCAATTCGGCGGAGAGAATGTCGCAGACGTCGTCGACCGACATCATTTCGCCGTTACGCACCATTTCGGGACGCACGCGATTCACGATGAGCCGCATCGGCAATCCGCGCTCTTGTAATTTTCCGATGACACGATCGGCGTCGCGAATCGCGCTCACTTCCGGCGTCGTCACGACGATCGCCTCGGCGGCGCCGGCGATCGCGTTGCGGAATCCGTGCTCGATTCCGGCGGGCGAATCGATAAGCACGTAATCGCACATCTCGGCCAGATTGTTGACGACGTCGGCAAACTGGAGCTCCGTGACGGCCGTCTTCTCGCGCGTTTGCGCCGCAGGCAAAATCGCGAGCGACTCACCAAAACGCTTGTCGCGAACCAGCGCTTGCCGCACCTGACAGCGGCCTTCGACGACCTCGACCAGATCGAAGACGATCCGCTTCTCGACACCTAGGACGAGATCGAGATTCCGCAGGCCGATGTCGGCGTCGACCAAGATGACGCGCTTGCCGCGTACGGCCAGCGCTGCGCCAAGATTTGCCGTCGTCGTCGTTTTGCCGACGCCGCCTTTGCCGCTGGTGACGACGATCCGCCGTGCTTTCATGATTGCTCCGCTGTCGATTTGAGGTGTGGGGGTTGACCGGCGGGCGCAATTGCGATGCGATCGCCGGCCTCGGCCAAGAAGGCCTCCTCGGGAACCGGCGCGCCGGTGCGCTCGGCCCCCGCCGCGATCGTCGTCGCTATCCGAAGCTGAGTCGGTTCGAGGACGAGCGCGTAGACGCGCGCGCTGCGATCGCCTTGCGCTCCCGCATGTGCGACCCCGCGCAGCGCGCCGAAGACTACGATGTCACCGCCGGCAACCAGCTCGGCGCCGGGATTCACGTCGCCGACGACGATGATGTGCCCGACGTTCGCCAGTGACTGGCCGCCGCGCAGCGTGCCGCGATGGTAGAGGACAGCGGAGGCTGGTTCCGGCTCGGGCGCCGCAGCGACGCGCGCCGGGACCGCAACGAGCGCCGGCGCGACGCGGCGTTCGCCGCGCTGACGGCGACCGGCCAAATCTTTACGCGCACCCTCGAAATCGGCGACGAGGGAACGTGCGTTGTCGGAAAGCGTGACGTCGTGGCGTGGTTCGCGCCTCGGAAGCGGAGCGACGCCGCTGCCGCTATCGAGACCGTAGGCGCCGTCCCACTCGATTCCGGCCTCATCCAGTGTCGAGGCAATAAGGTGCAATTGGTCGCCGGAGGGGACCTCGGCAAGCACGACCGTCGCGCTCGCGCCGCGATAGAAATCAGGCGACGACGCGAGCCGCTCGCGCAGCTCGTCGTATCCATCAGCGAACGGCCGGCCGGAGAACACGATCTCCAGCCCGCCCGCCTTGGCGCGAATCATCCGGCGCGATTGCCTACGCGCCGCGCGGTCGCCCTGCTCTCTTCACAGCCGGTGCACAAGAAACTCGTCTTACTCACATAACGTCCACGGGCGCTCCACACGGGAGAACCTGGAGGGCCTCCCGTCGAAGCCAGCGCTTCCATCCGCCCGGGGAAAAATGCCATGAGACGACGCGCGCTAGCCATTGCACTCATACTGATGCTGCTGTGTGCCTACACCCCGGCACACCCGGTGCTCGCAACCTCGACGGGCGGCGAAATTCAAGCCGGCCAGCAGACCGATCGTCAGGTGCAAGACGCCTACACGATCATCAAGGACCCGCTCGAGAACGCGTGGGTGGAGGACGTCGCGAAAAAGCTCTGGGCCCAAGTCGCGCGCAAAGATCTCCCATATTCGATCAAAATCATCGACGCGGGCGACGTCAACGCGTTTACGACCATCGGCGGCTTCATTTACGTCAATGAAGGGACGCTCGACTTCGTGCAGTCCGACGACGAGCTAGCCGCCGTCATCGGACACGAAACCGGTCACAACGAGCGCCGGCACGCCGTCATGCTCCAAAACAAGGCCACGATCACGAACATCCTGTTTTCAATCGGCGCGCTGTTCTCGCCGTGGATCTATCAGTTCGGACAACTGGCCGAAGCCGGACTCCTCGCCAAGTGGTCGCGTCAAGACGAAAGTGAAGCGGACGCGTACGGCGTTCTGCTGATGACGCGCGCCGGCTACGATCCGTACGCGGCCGTCACGTTCATGCAGCATCTGAACGCGACGCACAAAGAAGGCAACGGCGTCATCGACCGTTATTTCGCCGACCATCCGGCCGCGCCGGAACGCGTGAAAGCGCTGCTGGCGAATTCGGACGTCAATTTCGAGAAGCGCTCGAACGATCAACTGCTCGTCACCGCGCTGCACAATCAGAACGAAGGCCGCTACAGCATGGCCTCGATCGAGTTCGCGCAGATCCTCAAACGCGATCCGAATAACGCGCAAGCCGAGCTCGGCATGGGCGACATGCAACTCGCGCTCGGCCAGAGCACCAAGAGCGAACAAACGCTTGCACAGGTAGCTTCACTCGGAAACGAGCAAGCCACCCAGCTCGCAAACACGCATTTGTTGGCGCTGCGCGAGAGCGTCAAGAAAACCGAACTGCTTAAAGCCAACCTGCAGCCACTCAAAGATCAGTTCGCGGCGGCGCAAGCCGACGAAGCACGGAACGTCGTGTTGCTCGAAGCGCGGCGCGAGGGCGCGAAAAAGCAAGTCAAAGCTCTTCACGATCGCATCCAAGCCGTCGCCTACGGTTTGCCGTACTGGTTCGGGTACTACCAGCCGAGATCTCACTCTCGACTCGACGTCGTCATGAAGAACTTCTACGCCCTAGCGCGTTCGCTCGATACGGCAATCGACAAGAGCACGACGACGATGTCGGCCATCGGGTCGCTCGAGAAAAAGAAACAAGGCGGGATGGTCAAGGATGACGCGACGATCTTCGATGAGCTCGGCGCGCCTTTAAAGCTCGATCGACCGTCGCCCGAAGCGCTGGCGCTGTTCCCGACGTATCCCAGGCTCTTTACCGATATGAGCACGCAGAACGGCGACGCCATTCGCGCAGCCGATGCGGCGCGCGGCTCGCTCGCGCTACTCGACGTTGGCCTCGGCAAGGTCGATCAATTCTTCAAGTTCCTCGCGCGCGTGCACGTCGACCCGTTGGGTGATATCTCACAGACGGACTTCAACGCGTTGACGCCATCGATGACCGAGGCCGTCACGGCCATGTCGAATGCGGCAGTCGCGGCGTCGCAGTCCGAGCAGCTGATGGATATGGCGCGCGCCCAGCAAGTCCAAACACGCATCACCATGCTCGGCCTCGGGTTCCCGAGCGAACGGTACGAGACACTCCGCCGCGCGCTCGCAGAGCGATTCCCGAATATGGAGCTGACGTATGATGAGATGGTGCAGAACGACCTGACGCCCGGCGAATGCGCGGCTGCGACGATCGTTGCCGCCGCTACCGATGCGACCCCGCAGTCGATCGTCAAGGAAGCAAAGGCGGAGAACCGCTCGATCATCGAGGTTGCCAACGCCCGCGGCATGCGCGCGAAATCGCTCGAGATCTTCTTAGGTCTGACGTACATGGACTACAAGGACGATCCGGTCGCGGAAGCGGCGACCCATCCTGTATAGACCGAAACACGGCCGAGGGCACACGGGTAGACTAGCCACATGAAATCCACCGTGCTCGGGGGTGCCGACTTCCTACGCCGCATTCGCGGCGGCGTCGACGTCATGTCGATTCGTGCGGAGGCCAAGCGCCCGTTCCGTATCCTTTTGTGCGGGGATCTCGCACTCGTCGGCGAGCTGCGCGCTCTGCTGCTCTCGGGACACGACGACATGGTTCCGGCCGATGCGGCCTCGACGGTCGAAACCGTGTTCGCAGGGCAGCCGCCGGTCTCGGCTTCGGATGTCAAAGCGGTCGTCTTCCTTGGGCGTCCCGGCGATCACGAAGGCGTCGACTTCGCGCCGATGCTCGCGCTGCGCGTTCCGCTCTTCAAGCTAACGGTGCACCCCGAGCTTGAATCCGCGCATCCGACGACGGCGCCGGAAAGCGGAAAGATCGGCGAGTACACGATGAACGCACTCTCGACTGCCGAGCTGCGCACCGCGTTCTTCCCACACGTAGTCCAAGCGTGCTCCGGCGTCGAAGTCGCGGTTGCGCGCCGCTTGCCGATCTTGCGTGAATTTTGCGCCGCGAAGCTAACGCGCGATTGTGCCCGGCGTTCGTTGACGATTGCGGCTGCGAGCGCGGTCCTCGATCACGTTCCGCTTGCCGGCCTCGTGATCGGCCCGATCGCATCGGCCGGCGACATGTTCGCAATCACCGGAATGCAAATGGCGCTCGTGCTTCAAGTCGGCGCCTGCTACGGACGTGATCCCGATCTGCAACGCTTGTGGGAGCTCGTTCCCGTCATCGGGGGCGGCTTCGGTTGGCGCGCGCTCTCGCGCGAGCTGTCCGGATTCATTCCCGTTGCGGGAATCGCGATCAAAGGCGCGATCGCATACGCCGGTACGATCGTCGTCGGCGAAGGCACGATGTTCTTCTACGAACATGGACGCCAGATGAGCGCGTCCGATGCGGCGCATCTCTACGACGAAGCTAAAGAGTCCGCGATGACCTTCGCGCGCGAGATGGTCGCGCGTTTTCGCAACCGCAAATAACGCGCTAGTAAACGGGCGAGGTCGGCGAACCCGGCGATGCGCTACCGTCATCCGGCGCGACGATCAAGCGCACCGGATATGACGAGCCGCCTTCGGGCATCGTCACGATCGTCACGCGGAACGTCGAGTGGGGCGGCACGCGATATTCACGGATTTTCCATTTCGTGAATGGTGCGACGGCATGGGACTGCACCAGCGTTCGATCGATCAAGTAGGTTCCGGTTGCGCGTCCGCCGCGCGGATTTTCGTAGAGCGCGATCGGAACTTGTCCGGCCGTGGGATTGACGATCGTGAGATTGATCGATTGCATCACGCCGTAGTCGCCGGCAAGGGCCTGACCTTCACGGAGATTCGGAAGCGGCAGCTGACCGATCGGCATTTCGAGATCGGCGCCGTTCGCGTCGATCGTGTACATATAGTCGAAATAGAATTCCGGGACGCGATAGACGCCGCGCGCGTGTTTGACTTCGCTTTCGAGCAGCGTCGCGGAGTCGACGGGTCGCTCGAGCGGATCGCTTGCATTCTGCGCGACGAGCGTCAGCGCGACGGGATCGCCGTCCAGCTCGCGCAGCTGCACGAGATTGCTCACGGAGGTCTGTGGTGGCAGCGATTGGTTAACGAGCGTTACGGTGCTGTTCGGCGGCACGGTGACGACGTTGCCCTCGTTCTGCGCTTCTCGAACCATGAATCGAACCGTCGACGCGTGACCGACTTCCATTTCGTTGGGGCCGGGTCCGGCTTCGCCCGTGATGAACTGCAGCGTTGCGGGCTGCGCCGACGTATTCTGCGCGCGCAACAAAATGCGTCGCGCCGGTTGATCGGCCGGATTGTAATGGTAGTACAGGAAACGCTGCGGGGCGCTGCGGTCGACAGTCGCCGTGAACAGCACGCCGTTTTCGTGCAGTTGCTCGGGATAGTCGCTGACCATCAAGCGCGAGGGCCGGATGTGCGGCAGCGCGACGTTCTCGAAGCGAACGTGCGTCGTCCCGGCGACGGAGAAATAGTCGGTGCCGTTGAGCTGGAGCGGAACGTCGACGCTCATCACGTCGCTGACCGGTAATTCGTGCGAGCCTTGCACCGCGCTCGGATCGACCGCGACGGTTGCGCCCGGACGCAGTATCGCGGCGCTGCTCGCCGCTTGTGCCGCGATATTTCGGACAAAGCGCGCCGTTGCGGGATTGCCGGTAATGCGAACGGTCGCTTCGGACGCAATTGAGCCGGCGAGATACGCGATGCGAATCGGAACGTCGTGGGTTACCCCACGGTCGTCGCTCAGGGTTACGGTCGTCAATCCGGGAGCTACACCCGCAATTGCGACGGTGCGCGTCGCTTGATCGACCGTGCTGATGATTGCCAGCGACGGATCGACGATCTTCGCAGTCAGCGTGCCGAAAACGCCGTTGGCGTGAACGGTCGTCGTATTCCCCGGAGAAAGCGAAAGCAATGCGGGGTCGGCCGTGATCGGCACAGGCGTCGGAGTCGGTGTCGGCGTCGGGGATTCGGTCGGCGAGACAAAAGGCGCGGGCGTAGCCGGGGCCGTTTCGCCGGGAGGCGGCGTCGGTGTTGCCGACGGCGCCGGAGGATTTACCGGCCCGCTCGGTGCGGGGACGGGAGGGTTCTGCTGTGCACGGACGAGACCCGCAACAAACAACCACGAGAAAACGCCGAATGCGATCGACGCGAACAGTACGCGCAACGAACCTTCCTATGCATCATGCAATCTTCTCGGTGGCCGGCATCGCGGAGCGCTTCACAGCGGATGCGAGCAGCGTCTTGTAGCCGACGGTCGGGAAGAGCACCGTTACCAAGTCTTTCTCGGCGCGCTCGACCGTGCCTTGCCCGAACTTCGTATGTGACACCACATCACCGATGCGGAAACCATTCGCTCCGTTCGACTGCGTCACCGTAAAGGTCGCCCCGGCGCTAACCGGAGCAGCCGTTCGCCGCGCCATCGCGCGGATGCAGTTGTCACATGCGCCGCAATTCTCGGGTTCGAAATCCTCGCCGAAGTAGTTGAGGATGAACTTGCGGCGGCAGGACCCCGATTCGGAGTACTGCAGCATCATCGCCAGCTTGCTCTGATCGTACGTTTTTTTCGTCTCGTAGTTGTGAAGATCGAGGATGCGGCGGCCGTTTTCAGCCGGCGGCAACGCGTATTTTCCGCGCTCGCTCGCCAGAATGTAACCGCTCTTCTTGAGCAGCGCCAGGACGACTTTGAGCTTGGTGAGCGGCAACTGCGAGATCTTTCGCAAATCGGTCAGCGATACGCCGCCGGGCTGATCGCCGAATAGCTCCAGCGTGCCGTAGACCTTCTGAACTTCTTCGATGTCCGGATACTTGCCGGTCAAGAAATAGTTTTGGACGCGCGTGTCGCTCATGCGATAGAGCAAAATGCAGCGCGACGGATTTCCATCCCGGCCCGCGCGGCCGGCTTCTTGCGTATAGGCTTCGACCGAACCCGGCAGATCGTAATGAACGACAAAACGGATATTCGCCTTGTCGATCCCCAGACCAAATGCGTTGGTCGCGACGACGGCACGAATCTCTTCAGCCTGAAACAGATTGTGAACCGAGACGCGATCCTGCTTCTGCAGCTTCGAATGATACACGGCGCACGGCAGATCGAGATGCTCGTGCAGATAGGCTTGCACGTCGAGCGCGTTTTTGATCGTCGCGGTGTAGATGATGCCGGTTCCGCTCAAACCGGTTTTGAAGAGATCGCGTAGCGTCCGCAGCTTCGTGCTCTCCGATTCGGCGCGAAAAACTTCGTAACGCAAATTCGGGCGGTCGAATCCTTTGACGATGGCTTTCGTCCCGGGAATCCCGAGCTGCACCAGAATGTCGTCGCGGACCGCAGGCGTTGCGGTCGCCGTCAGTGCCAGAACCGTCGGATTGTGCAGCTCCGCGATCACGTGACCGAGTCCGAGATACGCGGGACGAAAATCGTGGCCCCACTGGCTGATGCAATGGGCTTCATCGACGACGAACAGCGGTACCATCAGCGATTTCAGCGTGCCGACGAAGACTTGGTCCTCGAGTTTTTCCGGCGTGACGAAAACGATCTTGATCTCACCGCGCGCAACGCGCGCGACCGCGGCCGCTTCTTGGTCTTCCGACAACGTTGAGTTGAGCGCCACGACTTCCGTAACGCCGCGCTCGCGTAACATGTCGAGCTGATCTTTCATCAGCGCGATCAGCGGACTGACGACGACGGTCGTTCCTTCGAGCAACAGCGCGGGAAGCTGATAGCACAAGCTTTTTCCTGCGCCCGTCGCGAGGATCGCAAGGATGTCTTGGCCCGCCATAATGCGGGTGATGACCTCTTCTTGTCCTGGGTGAAATGCCTTGAAGCCGAACTTCTCTTGCAAGGCAGCTAGAAGATTCAACGTCTGCTCCAGTTACACAAAGAAACCCATTACTAAGAGAAAATTTCCCAGGGTCGAGACAACAAACCAAGCGCGGTGTCGTACCGGCGCTTATGATTTCGTACCCACGAAGCATGAAGGCCAAACGGCCCGAGGCCGCCGGGCGAGGGGGGTTGGGAAGCCATCACAAACACCGCGGCGTGTCCCTTTATCGCACGTGGCGGCCCCGTACGTTCGCAGAGCTCGTAGGTCAGGACGCCGTCGTGCGTACGCTCACAACCGCGCTCGAGACCGGACGTCTCGCGCATGCCTACCTTTTCTCCGGCCCGCGCGGATCGGGGAAAACTTCGGCTGCCAAGATATTGGCACGCTGCATCGATTGCGAACGCGGCCCAACCGCGACGCCCGACAACACCTGCGAGAATTGTCGCTCGATTCTGGACGGCACTGCGCTCGACGTGCTCGAGATCGACGCTGCGAGCAATCGCGGCATCGATGAGATCCGCGCGTTGCGCGACGCGGTGAAATTCGCGCCGACGACGATGCGGCGCAAAGTGTACATCATCGACGAAGCACATATGATCACTCCGGCCGGCGCGAACGCGTTTCTGAAAACGCTCGAAGAGCCACCCGAGCACGCCGTCTTCATTTTGTGCACGACGGCGCCCGAAGCATTACCGGCGACCGTTCTCTCGCGTTGTCAGCGTTACGCATTCCGGCGAATCGCCGTCCCCGCTATGATCGCGCGCATGCGTACGATCGCGGAGGCAGAGAGTATTGCGATCGACGACGCCGCGCTCGGCGCGATCGCGTACCGCGCTGAAGGCGGCCTGCGCGATGCGCTCACCATGCTCGAACAAGCCGCAGCGTTTGGGGGCGGAAACGTCGACTTGGCGGCCTTCGAAGCCGCGTTCGGCTCGAGCGGCCAGCAAACCGCACAAGAGCTGCTCGGCAACATGCTCGCCGCCCAGACGGTCGCGGCGCTGCGCACGATCGAGCGCGCCAGCGATGAGGGCCTCGACATGCAGACGCTGCTCCGCGGGCTGATCGCCGAGTTGCGGCATTTGCTCGTAGGCCGCATCGACCCGGAGCTGCTCGAGCACGACCTTTCGGCCGACGATGCCGCGCGCGCCGCGGAACGTGCCGGCGGAACGCCGCAAGCCCGCATCGTTCGCGGCCTGCGCCTCACGATGGATGCGCTCGCCGCAGCCCGTCTCTCCGGCAATGCGCGGCTCGAGCTTGAAACGGCCGTCTTGCGGTTCATGCTGCAGGGCGAGGATCCGACGCTCGATGCGCTCGCATCCCGCGTCGCCGCGCTCGAAGGCGGAGCGCCAGCGGCGGCGTCTGCACCGGCGCCGATGCCGGCTCCGGCGGCCAAGCCGGTCCCCAAAACCGCCGCACGCGCAGCGAAGCCCGCCGCACCGGCCCCACCACCGGAAGCCCCGGTCGAGACCAATCTCACCCTGCAACGGCTCGAGCACCATTGGCCGGCGATCATCGATAGAATCCGTGAAAAGAAGCCCTCGATTTCGGGCCATCTCGCGCGGGCGAGGCTCGTCGACTTCGACGGATCGACGCTGACGATCGCGGTACCCGACGAAACGACGCTGAACATGCTGCGCGGCGAGCTCGACATTGCCGGTCAGACGCTGGCCGACGTGACGAAGCGGAATATCGGGATCAAGACGATCGTTGCCCCGAACGCAAAACCGGCGGACGATGGCGAAGATGATGCAGCCGATCTCCTCGGGTATGCGGTCAGGAAGTTGAGCACATGAATCAAGCCCAGATGATGCAGCAGATTCGCAAGATGCAAGAGCAGATGGCGAAGGCGCAAGAAGAGCTCGCGAACACGACGGTCACCGGTACCGCCGGCGGTGAAGCCGTTACCGTCGAGATGACCGGCGAGTTCAAAACCAAAGCCGTGCACATCAAGAAAGAAGCGATCGATCCCGAGGATGCTGAGACGCTCGAGGATTTGATCGTCGTCGCCGTCAACGACGCGGTTACCAAAGTCCAAGATCTATCCGGTAAGAAGATGGGTGCGTTGACGGGCGGCTTGCGCATTCCGGGATTGATGTAGCATCAAGAACGGCATCGCGGGACCCGTCCAAGCGCTGATCAACGAATTCAGCAAACTGCCGACGGTCGGACAGAAAACCGCGGCGCGACTCGTCTTTCATCTGCTCAATCGTCCTCGTGCCGACGCACAAAGTCTCGCGGATGCAATCGTGGCGCTCAAAGATCGCGTGCGTTTGTGCACCAACTGCTTTGCGATCACGGAAGACGATCCGTGTTCGATTTGCGCCGATCCTGAACGCGACGCAACGCTGTTGTGTGTCGTCGCCGAAGCGAAAGATGTGTACGCACTCGAACGAACGGGCGTCTATAAAGGCCGGTATCACGTGCTCGGCGGTCTGATCTCACCGATGGATGGGATCGGTCCGGCGCAGCTGCGCGTCAAGCAGCTGGTCGAGCGCGTCGGCCGCGAGTCACCCAAAGAAGTCGTAATCGCGACCAATCCGAACGCTGAAGGCGAAGCGACCGCCATCTATCTTTCACGGCTGCTCTCACCACTCGGTCCCGACGTCACGCGACTTGCGTATGGATTGCCGATCGGCGGCGATCTCGATTACGCCGACGAGATTACCCTTGCGCGCGCGGTCGAGGGCCGGAGGACGCTCGGCTAACGCTCAGCCGATGATGCGTACGCTGTCGCCGCGCCGGACTTCGCCGGTTCGCTCGACGTCGCAGTAAATTCCCATCTGATTGGCTCGCTCGCGAGCGACGAAGCCGAGCACTTCAGGATCGCCTTCACCGGTGACTTGATCGTATGTCGTCGTCACGCAGCGTCCGATCGGCTTGAGCACCTGCAGCACGACGCTCCCCAGGCCAATCCGTTTGCCGACGAGATCATCTTCGCTGTGCGCAGCTTGGCTGCGCACGTAGAAATTCGGACGCCAGCGCAGCGGATCGAGCCTCTTACCAAGGGCGGTTTCGACTTCGGCTATCCAGCGGTCCAAGATCAACGATACCGGACGCGAATCGAAATACCGCTCTCCGGCACGAATCTCGAGGTCGACGCCGCGTGATTCGGCCGCATTGCGCGCTTCGTCCGGCTCTACGATCAGATGGAGCCGATTGTCCTCTTTGCCGCGGTACGTCTTCCCGGCGCGTGCGTGCTCCGAGTTGACGTACAGCGCCGCGCGCCGATCGCCGGCCAGGCCATCTTCCTGTACTTCGATCAGATCGTGTTCAACGCGATGCAAGCTCTTGACCGGATACGTCCAGATGTTAGCGACCTCGCCAAGCTCGTTCAATCGTCTCTCCATAGGCCTTGCGACGGAATGCGCAGCGCGCGATTGAACTTACTCGACGCATTTTCCCATGCGATGGTTTCGGTCAGCTCGACGATGGTATCGTCGTCGAAGCGTGCGCGCAACCGCTCGAAAAACGCGTCCTCGACGTCGCGATCGGAAAGCGTGATCAAATCCGCATACTCAAGCGAAAGCCGTTCGTCATCGTCGAACACGTCGGGCATCGAAGTCTGAACCACCCCGAGCAGCTTCTCTTTGCTCAAGCCGAGTTTGCTGCCGACCGCAGCATTGATATCCGTTCAAAACGCGCAATGATTTAGATAAGCAACACGGCGGTTGATCAGTGCGCGGAGTTCCGGCGTAAGCAGACCAGACTGATCGATCGCGCTGAACATCCCTCGCACCGCGCGGAAAATCGTCGGACGACGTGCGTACACGCGGTTGTTGATCAACGGCGCGCCCCACAGTTTGGTTTGCGCCTCGAAGACCGAGCGTGCATAGGTGTCGCAGTCCTCGGGGGAAATCCCGGTGATTCGCTGGCTCATACCATCAGGGTATCACCGCACTGCGTTTCGGTAAACGGCGGCGGTTTCGGCTGCCGCACGTTGCCAAGCGAAGCGCGCAATCGCGCCCGAACGCACCTCGGCCGCGCGCAGGTTCGCAGCGTCTTGCGCATCGAGAATGGAGCGCATGGCGTCGGTCCACGAAGCCGGCTCGTCGGGCGAAAGAAGCGGCGACTCGTTTTGTACGACTTCGATCAGCGACGACGACCGTGCGGTGATGAGCGGGATGCCGGCGCACAACGCCTGTGCCGCGGCGTAACCGAAGCCTTCGTATCGTGACGGCGCGACCGCCAGCGTCGCCATCGCGTACAGCTCGAGCAGCGCCGCGGGTTCGAGGTACCCCGCAAACCGAACGCGATTCGCAATCCCCAGCCGTTGCGCCAGCGCTTCGCACTCGGCTTGATACGGCGTCGGGGGTCCCGCGCAGATAAGCTGCACATCTGGAATGCGTGCGAGCGCGTCGATCACGATAGCGGCGTTCTTGCGGCGTTCGAGGGTTCCGACGCAGAGGACGCTCGGCGTGGATGATGGACGGCGCACGATCTTCCCGAACGTCGCATCGACGCCGGGATGCACGACCACGATGCGCGCGGGATCGAGCGGCACGAACGTCAGGAGCTCGTCGCGCGTGAAGTAGGAATCGACGAGGATATAGCGCGCACTCCGCCAGCGCTCGGCACTGAACGGGCCGAAATACCAGCGCGCATACCGCGGTGCGTGGGCTTGAATGCCGCGCAGCCACGCGACGTCGTGCACGGTGACGACGATCGGAAGCGGCGCGAACAGCGGTACCGATCCGCTCGTGCAGTGCAGCAGCTGCGCACCGCTCTGCATCGCACGCAGCGGCAAAAATACCTGATCCCAGATGACGCGCCGGTCGAAGCGCCACGGATCGTAGCTCGGCATGCGCAGCGGCACAGCGTCGATTCCGGCGGCCGGCAACGCGTCGAGCAAGCCGCGCGTATACGCGCCGATGCCCGTCGCGGTTCCGACGGTCTGCTGGGAATCGACTGCAACGTTAAGCGCTTGAGATCATCCTAGAACCGAATCGCGTAAATGATGTCCTCGCGATTGATGTTCGTATCGTACGAGGGGACGACGAAGTCGGTGTACTTCATCGTGCGGAAGAAGAACGTCAAAGTGCTCGGCGTATTCGGAATCGTGTACGTCAGCGCGCCTTGCGAAAACGTCTTCTTCTGGCTGATATTTTGCATGAGCGTCTGATAGTCGCCCGTGAACGACTGCTGATTGTAAAGACCGCTAAGGACCAGGCCTTTCGTTACCGGCATCGCCGCGCTCACGTTCGTCGTAAGGTGATTCACGTTGATGTAATTTGGCGTCCAGTTCGCCGTACTGCCCAAAGCCGGATTCAGCGTCGTTGCGGCCGCGACTGAGCCCGGATCGTTGCCGCCGGTCGTCGGATTGAACGGATAGTACTGAAAGAGCGTTTGGTCGTTGCGATACAAACGATCCCAACCCAAACTTCCGCCGACCGCCACACGCTTGCCGAAAGCCGGAATGCTCAGATTTACGGCGGCCTCAAGACGATCGAAGTTTTCCTTCACGTTCGATTGATACGAGGAGCCGTATTGCATTGCGGCGACCGAGTTCGGGGTCAGCTCGCTGAGATGCGCGCCGGCGATACGTCCGGTTACCGGAAGGTTACCGACACGAAACGGAATGCTGATATTTCCGGTGACGCCTTGCGTGTTGGGCGTAAAGCTCGAGAACCACTGCGGACCGCTTGCGATGAACGGATTGAACATCGGCGTATCGTAATTGAGCGTCGCGCTCGAGCCAGGGCCGTAGACGGAAAACGGCGCAGGTACGGCCGAATTTGCGAACTGCGAAAGGAATTGCTTGTTGGCCACGACTGTGTTCGCGAAACCGTAGAACGCCGGGAAGTACGGCATCTTCCAATACGCGAATGTGGGTGGCGGGCTTCCGTAGTAGCGGAACGGCGCGCCGGCCACGTAATTCGAACCGATCGATTGATATTGAATCGTGGCGCTGGCCTTGCCCAGCGTGAAATTCGCGCCGGCCACATAGGCGTTGTCGCTAACCGGCGCGACGGTCTGATAGCTGGGCGAATATTTGCTATTCGAAACTTCACCGAACAGCACGGGTTGCGTTCCGGGTCCGGCGAGATCGATTGGGATCGGAAGCTGCGCATCGACGCCGAAGACCGTATCGCTCACGAGGCCGAATCCCCAACCGGGCGCAGCCGTTTGCGCGAGACACAGCGTCGGTACCCCGCTATTCGACGAACATTGCAGATCGTTGACGTCGAAGATCCGGCTGAACGACGCGCCGATTTCCGCTCCCGGGAGTCCTTTGATCTTCTGGTTGACGCGGCCGCCGACGTGGAAGCGCTGCGGAAGCGTGTAGTTCTGCGAGGTCAATCCCACGAACGTGATCGATACGGTCGAGCCCGCGGGCAGCGGGTTCGTAAACGTCACCGCGTTCAGCGCGTCATCGTACACGAATGCCGGCGCCGGATTCGCGCCGCCGCCGATAATTTGTCCCGAGCTATTGTAGAGCGTGCCGTTGTAGCTGGAAACGAAGACCGTTCCGATCAGCGCCTTTGTCCCGAGGTAGACCATTGAGAGCGGAGCCGAGCCCGCGCCGAAGGTGAGTGTCTGCGTCGCCGTGCCGCCGGGACCGGGATAACCGTTTTGGCTGTAGCCGGTCTGATTCGGAACGACGAGCGTCAGGTAGTTGTTGCCGCCGCCCGTAAGGTTGTAGCCTTCCGGATACGTCGACTGCGTCGTCAGCATCAAGTCGTCTTCGCGCGTGAAGTAGCCTTGGAAATCGGTTAGCCCGTTCAGCGTCCCCGAAATGCTGAAGCCGTGCTCGTAATCTTGCGGACCTTCACCAAACGTGTATTGGTCCGAGACGTCAGGTGCTTTATACGTCAGACCCGTACGCGATGATTTGATGTCGTCTTGAATTCCGTACTTGATCCATAGGTTCGAGATATTTCCGGTTCGCGCAATCGTGATATCAACGCCCGGATCGACACCGATTTCCGTTCCGTTGCCCGAGTAGGAGCTGCCGCTGCTGCCGAGCGTCCCCGTGAACTCACTTCCGCCGGCGTCGTACGTCGTGATACGGAGCGGAATCGAGACGGTCAGATTGTCGGTGACGTGATAGACGAACGTGAACTTGTCGTCGTAGCGGAATTGATCCAGCGTTTCTTGCTGCGTGTACACGGCGTTCGTGAAATCGGTCGAGACGAACGCATTGAAGATACCGGTACCCGCATTGCCGCCGGAGACGGTTTGCGGAAGCGTTTCTCGCTGTCGCAGCGTGACGTCCGGCTGCATGAAGCCGTGAAATTCGAGCGACTGTGCAAAACGCGTGCGCTTGTCGAGCGCTTCGAGCGAGTCTTCGAGGTTGGTGACGCGCACGCCGAGCGCGTCGAGCTCGTCCTTGAACGCATCGATCAGCTTTTGCAGCTTGTCGAGATCGGCGCGCGTCGCGTACCCGGTCGGCGTCATGGTCTGCACTTTGGCGATAACGCGCGCGATCAAAACGGCCATCTCGTAACGCGTCAGCGGACGATCGCCACGCAAGCGGCCGTCCGGATAACCCTCGATGAGTCCGTCGGCGGCCAGACTCTGAATCGCTTGATATGCCCAATGGTTCGCGGGGACGTCCGAAAACGGAGTAGCAGCCCCGCTCTGAGCATCGAGTGCGAGCGCGCTGATAGCGAAGCCCGCCGCGAGGATCAGAGCACCGAGACGATTCATGAGAACCCCACGAGCGACAGGCTGCTCGTATTCGTCGCAAAGACGGGTATCCTGCCCTCTGCGGGGCAGGGCAAGCTTCAGCCCGCCGGTGTTGCTGCCGCCACGAATCGCTCGGCGATCAGCAGTGCGGCGTAATCGTCGATCGGCCTCGGCGGGAGCAGCATCCCGCGAGGAATCCATCTCTTCCAACCGCGCGGCGGATGATCGTCGAAATAGCGTGCTCGCGCACGCAGCGTGGTTTCGTATTCGTTGACGACGTGCACCGGGACGCCGCAGCGCGCAAGCTGGGCCGCGACGAGGGCCGCGTGCGTCCCGCTGCCGAGGGCTATCACCTGGATAGGATATTGCCGCAGTAGGTCGCTCACCGTCCCGGCAAGCGAGCCTGTTTCGACGATCCCAATTATCGCTGGCGGTTCACCCGATTTGGTCAGGACGGCGTAGCCGCACTTTCGCGTTCCGGGATCGATCCCTAAAATCACCTTGCTCCCACTTTGGCGACGGCCAAATGAAAAGCCATTCCGGCGGTTCCGTCGTGGGCGTAGGATTCGCGAGCTGCGAGCAGCGTCACGCGGTAGACTCCGTTACCATGGAGCACCGCCGTCTCGGCCTTTTGAACGCTGCCGGCCGGCACGATCTGCGGAAATTGCGTGAACGGCCCGGGCATTCCGAGCTGGATGGCCTTGAGCTGACCGAGCGTGATCAGACGGCCGAGATCCGGGACGTTGCCGCCCAAATAGTCGAGCGCCGCGACGATCTGATCTTTCGCGAAGATAAAACGGTCTTGCCAGGTGACGAATTCAAAGCTGATGCGGTCGCCGCGATAGAGATTTTCGGGGAAGACGGCCAGCACCAAGATCGAGTTGCCGGTTCGCAGATTGCGTTGAATCGCCGAATCATCGAGCTGCTGGCGCAGCTTGTTCGCAACTTCGCGATCGCTCGAGCGAAACGGAAGGGGACGCAGATTGTACGGGTTCTGTGTGAAGACTTGATTCGCGACGCTAACGGTGTCGTCGAAGTATGCGCTCATCTCTTTGAGCTGAAAGGCCGGCGTTTCGCTGGGGTGCAGCACCAGATAACGGTATTGCAGCGGCGTATCTTTGGGAATGACGAGCTCGCCGTTGCGCGTTTTGTTTTCGAGCGCATCGGATTGCGCCTGCAGTTGCTGAATGCGCGTGGTCAGTGAATCGATGCGGAAGAACGCGTCTTGCACTTGATGCGAGAAGCCGATTGCAATGCCGGTGACACCGAGCGCGATCAACATTCCGGTTCCGACCGCGACGATCGTCGACGTGTAGCGCGGCCGCAAACCGAACATCGTAAGCCGCCGCCGCCCGACCTGATGCCCAACACGATCGCCGATGTACGCGATCAAGCCGGCGACGATCATGATGATGATGACCGTTACGGCGCCTCTAAAAATCTCCAATTTAAAGGCGCTCCGCCCTAAGAAAGTTGGAGCGCATCACCCGGCTCCATAGGACGCGCGGCGTAAGAGCACCATGCCGATCGCGAAGAAGAGTACGTTCGGGAACCACGCCATGATAAACGCCATGAAGTCGTTGAACGTCCCCAGCGAATTCGAGATCGTCATCACCACGTAATAGATGAAGACGATCGCAACCGCGAGACCGAATCCGACGCTCGTTCCCCCGCCCCGCACGCGTCGAATCCCAAACGGAACGGCGAGAAGTGCGAAGACCAAGCACGCGAACGGACGTGCGAGCTGCGATTGATATTCAGCCACATACTGTCCGAGCTGGGTTGACGTCAATTGTCCGGTGCGGATCACTTGTGCGATCTCGCTGCGGCTCATCTCTTGCGGCGCTCCCTTGGCGCGCTTGAGCAAGCTCGTCGGACCCTCTCCGATGTCGATAATCAACGTACGCTGCGTGCTTTCTAGAGTGGAACCGTCGGTATCGAACCGGTACGTACGCGCGCCGTCGAAGGTCCATGAAGTACTCGTCTGCGCGGTCGCCCGGTCGCCGAAGATGATGGTTTGCGGCGCACCGCTCTTATCGTACTGAATAACGGTCACGTTGAGCAACGACTGAGTCGACGCGTCATACCCTGTCGCGGCCGTCAGCTGCCGTCCGCCGCCGGGAAGCGGCGTGTAGACGGTGAGATTGGTCCCCAGAGCCGGCGCATGCCGAATTGTTACCTGAAGGATCTCGGTCGCGCGATCGTTCGCAAACGGAACGAACGTCTGCTCGATGAAAAACGTGAAGACCGATAGCACGAAGCCGACCAACAGCAGCGGTACCGCAATCCGCTCGAGCGACAGACCGCCGGCTTTCATGGCCGTGATCTCGCTCTCGCCCGAGAGACGCTGCATCGCGAGCAACACACCCAAAAGCACTGCCATGGGAACGACGTAAGGAATGACCTGCGGCAGGCCCCAGAGGAAATACTCGATGACCGCCAACAGCTGCGCGTGCTCTTCCGTAATCAAGCGGCTGAGCGCGAGCAAGTTGGTCGCTACGAAGATCAACATAAACGCGGAGAAACCGAATGCGAACGGGCCGGCCAGCTCCGCGATCATATAACGATCGAGGGTGGTCATGCGCAATGCGTCGACGCGAACTCTTTCTCTCGTGATTGTTCTAGCGATCATCAGCTTCCCGACAGCGTGACGTGCTCGAACCCCGGATCGGTTTGCAGCGTCTCCCCTGTCGCACTTTGGTTGGTCTTCGTATCGGTCAAGACGACGTTTCCGACGCACAGAATCTGCGCGTGCAGCTCGTCGTAGGTAAGCGTCGTGCACGTCAGGACCTTGCTGTCGCTGGTCTTGGCGTGGACGCCACCGGTCATTACAACGCTTTTATCCCTGTCGTGGGCGACGGCCTTCGGCGAGTCCGCGATCACGACGCGGCCGTCGGGCGACGCAAACGTGACGTGCGGCGTCGTGAACGTTGCGACGGCGGTCCCGTCGCTCGCCCGGTCGTAGACCACCGTCGAGGAGCGCACGTCGTACATTACTTGACCGTGCGGATTGCGCACGATGTAGCGCGCGGGTTCGCGCGAGGTTCCACGGCTGATCGCGCGTACCGGCTCGTCGTTGCTGACGCTTGCAAGGGGTGTCGGTGAGGCCGTGGGCGCGGGCGTCGTTACACTCGTCGGCGAGGGTGAGGGTCCGACCGAAGGCGAGGATGCCGTCTGGGGCGGCGGTTTGGGAGCGCAGGCTGTGACGAACGCGCAGATCAGGCCCGCGCACGCCACGCGTGCGAGCTTAGGCGCGGCCATATTCCGACCGTGCGATCCCGAGCATCAAGGCAGCCATGACCACCCATAGAACGATCGCCAGCACAAACCCATTGAACACAAGGTGGCAGGCAATCGCGAGCAATCCTGCGAGCGTGACGATACCGAACCTTCGTCCGTCTTCCGAAGCAAGCGCCAGAACCTCGCGCGATTCACGCACGAATGCCACGATCGTCCAGATGAACGCTCCGAGACCCACCAATCCCGTTTCGGCTGCGACGCTGAGATAGAAGTTGTGCGGGTCGAACGCAATCGGATCGGTCGGACCCGGCGCGTCCGGACTACGCACGAACGGGTAGACGCAGTAGAATGCGCCGATGCCGACGCCCGTCAGCGGAAAGAGCGCGACGGTTCGCACGCCGGCACTCCAGGCTGCGAGTCGTGTGTCGTTCTCGCCCGGATTGTGGCGGCTATCGAACGCCAAACTGAGACCAATCCCAAGCGCAACGACCACGACGAGCGCGGCAAGCTGCAATTCCCTCCGGCGCCCGCGCAGCATGATCGCAAGCGCAACGACGCCGATCGCGAAGGCGGCCTCGCCCGAACGCGAGCCGGTCGCGATCAGCGCGAGGAAGCCGAGAACGAAGGCCACGATTGCAAGCCGGCGCGCACGGTAGCGCGCGAGCAACGCCGCGGCCGCAATCGTACAAACGCCGAGCGCGTAGAGTGCAAGCTCGTTTGGATTCTCAAAGATGCCGACTGCCCGTCCGTGCGTGAACGCGTAGAGACCAGCGGGTATGCGCAGCACGAGCGCGACGAGCGCGAGCGCGCACAACACCGAACCCGTCCACAACCACGCGGCAAGCATCGGTGTCCATGCGCCTTCGCGCACATAGCGGTAAATCGCGCTACCCGCAAGGCAAATCGCACCCAGAAAAACGCCGGCCGCAACTCCGGAAAGCGGGACGAACCCGACGGCTGAAGCCGCGATTGCGGCGATGGCAAAGATGAGGCCACCACGGTATGAAGGTGAGAGCGGGCGCCGCTTTACGATCTCGCCGAGCGCGAGATAGCCTGCGACGAGGACGAAGATCGCAGCGCCGATGCGCTCGATTGAAAATGGAACGAGCGTGACGAGCGTTGGATGCGCCGCAAGCGAGGTGATCAACCACGTAACGAAAGGCGCTGCGATAACCATTGCAAGTGCGGCCTTCATGCGCGCAGAATGGCCCGCGCGATTGCCGCGGCGCCGCCGGGATCACCCATGCGCTCGCGGCCGGTCGACGACATCTCCGCTCGGCGCGCCGGATCGTCGATGAGCGCCAAAATCTCGCGCGCCGCCAACCTTGGAACCGACGGAACGATTGCGAGCGCGCCGTCCAGCAGCTTGCGCTGACGCATGCGATACCAATCTTCTTTGCGCGCGGAGTCGGCGAGCGCTACGACGGGGATGCCGGCGGCCGCCGCGGCTTCATTCGCCGTCCCGGCTTGCCCGATTGCGAGCGTCGCACCGGCGAATAGCGCACCTAGGTTGCCCATCCAGGCGCGCGCCTCGACACCGAGTTCTAAGAGCAAGCGCGCTTGATCGATACCGGGTGCAATCGAGATCGCAACATCAATTCGCCGCTGCGCGGCAACCTCGCGTAACGCGTTCCCGATGATTGCGGCGTTAGCATACGCGCTCGTACGGCTGCCGGGAAGAACCACGATGCGCACGTCGCCGGCCCATGGAAAGCGCTCCGTAGTTTGGGCCAGATCGGTAATCACGTTTCCAGGCGCTTCGGCCGTGACGCCGCAGGCTTGTACGACGCGTTGCGTAGCGGCATCACGCACGAAAACACGCGTGGCGCGACGCATGATGCGGCATTCGCCGCGGCCGTACGGTGCAACGTACGCGCTTTTCGCCGTCCCGACGA
Organism: Candidatus Baltobacteraceae bacterium; assembly: GCA_036489885.1. Lineage (NCBI taxonomy): Bacteria > Bacillati > Vulcanimicrobiota > Vulcanimicrobiia > Vulcanimicrobiales > Vulcanimicrobiaceae > Vulcanimicrobiaceae bacterium. The sequence continues at coordinate 677,168 of DASXEW010000003.1, read as the reverse complement.
AGAGCGTCGGCGTCCGCGCGTGTAGGGCCATCCATAAACAGTAGACGTCGCCGACGGCGACGACTTTGTCGTAGCGGCCGTGCGCGCGCTGCAAGAAGCGCATGCCTTCCAACCAAAAGGGAATGAATCCGGCGACGACGTCCCGTGCGAATGCGCCGACGTTGCCCATCGCGACGAGTCCACCGCTGGGCATGCTGCGCCGCGGTCCGACCGGCACCAAATCACTTTCGGCAAAGTCCGCGCCGACGAGCGCAAGATGCTCGGTCGCAACGCCGTCCGCACGATGGACGTCCGCCGCGATACGCGCAGCAATTGCAATCTCGCCGTGGCCGTTGGTGACGAACAAGACGCGCCGGTTCGCCACGTCATTGCTCCAGGAGCGGCAGCAACGCAAAGCTCTCCAAGCGCCCACGCCCGGTCGAGGCATCGCGCGTCAAGGTGCTGCGCGAGATAAACTTTCCGTAGGGTCCGGCGTGGACGATCGGAACGTTCCCCACGTATTCGGCCTCCCGCAAGGTGTCGTGACTGTGACCACCCAGCAACAAGTCGATGCGCGGAACGCGCTGCGCAAGCGCGCGATCGGCGGGTAACCCAAGATGCGACATCACCACGAACAGCTCGTCGTTCGGAATCATCTTGGCCGCAGCTTCTACGACTTCGTGGGGGCTGAGAAAGCGCCAGCCAAAGAGGCGCTCCCAACCGCTTCCGACCGGATACTGCGGGACGAGCAGCGCGCAGAATCGGACGCGCCAGCCGTCCACCGCCAGCGCATAATCGCGCGCGAACGGAAGTGCACGGCCTTTCATATCGATGAGATTCGAGCAAACGAGAGGATGATGCATTTGCGCGACACGCGCACGAACCGCCGCGAAAGCGTAGTTGAACTCACGATTTCCCATAGCTTGCAGATCGCAGCCTGCTGCATCCAGCTCGGCGATGATCGGTTCGCGCGGAAAGAACATTGTTTGACTTCCGCGCAGCGAATCGCCGCAGTCGACGTATAGGCCGGGCTCCCGTTCGCGAAGAGCACGAACCTTCGGCGCGATCCCGCGATGGTCGTGCAGATCCGACGTATGATAGATGCGCACTACGTCCGCACCTGCGCCAGCACGAAGGCTGCGATCTGGTCGAGCGCATCAGCGGGTCCGAGTGCGGCGTGCAATCCAGCCAGCTGTGCGAGCTGCTGCGACGGATCGAGCAGAATCTTACGCAGCTCCTCGACGAGCGCGGAGGCGGTGACGTTTTCTTGCCACAGTTCCGGAATGACGCCGCGCTGCAGCACCAGATTAGGAAGACCGATCCACTTTCCGCCCATCTTCGCGTACATTCGGCGCGCCATGCGCGCCTGCGTATCCGAGGTCACGTAGAACAGGACGGACGGAACGCCCAACAGTGCCGCTTCCAACACCGCGGTGCCCGATGCTATCCAGGCGGCGTCGGATTCCGCGAGCGCAGTTCGCGCACCGTCGACGACACGAAGCTTGATACCCGGCGACTGCGCGATGTGTTCTTCGATCAAGGCATGCGCCTCGGCATTTGCGGCGCCGATCACGAACTCCAAGTGCCGCCGTTCGATTGCGAGTCCGCGCGCGGCATCGAGCAGCGGACCCATGTGCCGCTCGATCTCCGCGCGCCGGCTTCCCGGCAAGATCGCGACGGTTCCGGCGTCGTGCGCTGGTGCAGGACGCGGCGCGCGCTGCGGGATCAACGAGACGAGCGGATGACCGAAGAAGTTCGCGTGCAGTCCGAGCCCGGCATAAAAATCGCGCTGGTGCGTGAACACGGTCAACGGCGTCGTCGCTTTCGCGACCATGTAGGCCGCTTTCTTACGATCGAGCCACGCGCCGGGTGGAATGTAATAGACGATTGGGCCGTGATATCCGGTTCGGCGCAGCTGCCGCGCCAGACGAAGATTGAATGCACCAAAATCGACGAGCACGATCAGATCCGGCGGATGCAGCCGCAACCGTAACGCGGTCGTTAGCATGATCGCAAGCAGGGGCGGGATCTTTGCAAGCGCTTCGACCCAGCCAAGTGAGGCCCAACCGCGCGTATCGACGCGGACGTTGAATCCGGCTTCGCGCATTCGCTGCGAACCAATTCCTTCGCACTCAATCCCAGCTTCGAATTGGCGGCGCATCGCACTCGCAAGCTCGACCGCGTGATATTCGCCGGACGGCTCGCCGGTCGAAAAGAAGACGCGCATGCGCGCGTCTACTTCAGGATACCGCGCGCCGACTCGGCTTCGACGAATGAGACGAGGTGCCGGCCCGCGTCGGTCTTCACGACGTCCTTGAGCGCAGCCAAAGCCTGCGACGTGTTCTTGTCCGAGTGATACATGATCTTGTAGCACTCTTTGAGCTCGGAAAGCTCTTCGGCCGAAAAACCGGCCCGCCGTAGACCGACCGAATTCAGGCCGTACACGCGCGCCGGGTTTCCTTCGACGAGAAAGAACGGCGGAACGTCCCGCGTGAGCTTAGTGAGCCCGCCGACGAACGCGTAGCGCCCCACCCGAATGAATTGATGCGCCCCGGAAACGCCGCCGAAGCTCGCGTTGTCTTCGACGATAACATGTCCGGCGAGCTGCGCCAGGTTCGACATCGTCACACCGTTGCCGACGCGGCAGTTGTGGGCGATGTGCACGTACGCAAGCAGCAAGCAGTCATCGCCGACGCTCGTGACCTCTCCCTCACCGGTTGCGCGATGAATCGAGACGTATTCGCGGATCGTCGTGCGATTCCCAATCGTCGTATAGGCAAGCTCTTCGCTGGCTTTGCGGTCTTGCGACGGAAGCCCGACGGTACAGAACGGATAGAACGTCGTGTCTTCGCCGATCGTCGTGTGCCCGTTGACGACGACATGCGAGAGCAGCTTGCTACGTGCACCGATCACGACATGCTCGCCGATCAGGCAATAGGGACCGATCTCCGCGTCTTCTGCGACCTGCGCGCCCGGATGGACGATCGAAGTTGGATGGATCGAGAGCGGCCGCGTTCGCGAGGTGGCGTCGAGCAGTCGTTTCATAAATGCAAAATCGAAGCGTCCAGCGCAAAGCCTCCTGCGCCCGCGACGATCGAAAACATCAGCTCGCCGCTGCACACGAGGGTATCTTCTATACGAGCCTCGGCTTCGACCCACCCCATGTTGCGCTTCGCACGCAGCATATTGACGGTCATCATCAAGCGATCGCCGGGAATGACGGGGCGCCGGAATTTCAGTTTGTCGATTCCCGTCAGATAGGGCGTGAGATGCGAAAAATCGCCGGCCGCTAGAATCATGGTCCCACCGAGCTGCGCCATCGCTTCGATCATCAGCACGCCCGGCATGACCGGATTCCCGGGAAAATGTCCTTGAAAGAACTCTTCGTTCATCGTGAGATTCTTATAGCCTACGGCGCGCTTGAGCGGCTCGAGCTCGAGAATGCGATCGATGAGCACCATCGGGTATCGATGCGGCAGTATCTCCATGATCTCACGGATATTAAGCTCTCGCATTCTTAAGGCGCTTCGCTCCAAGCTCCGCGCCCCCCATGCTTTGCATGGGGCCCCCAACCGTCGAGCCCGTCAGTATTTCGAAACATCTGCATCCCCCGCGGGGGCTCGTAACATCATTGTCGGTTCTGTCCCGACTCGACAATGTGATCGCCGACCTTTGACGAGGTGCGTAATTCTGCCATGACGGCGGCGTGGAGTTTGTGGCCGCTCTTGAGCGCAACGACTTCGCACTGCGGATACATTCCGAGTAACGCAAAATCGCCGATCATGTCGAGGACTTTGTGACGCACGGGTTCATCCGGCCACTGCAACGGTTGCATCGGTCCGTCCGGAGCGAAGACGATTGCGTTGTCGAGCGAGCCGCCGCGCGCGAGTCCGCGCGCTAGCAAGGCTTCGACCTCGTGAAGATACCCGAACGTGCGCGCCGGAGCGATCTGTTCGCGATACAGTTCCGGCGTGATCTCGGCTTCGAAATACTGCGTACCGATCGGCGCCGGATACACGACCGTAAACTTTATACGCCACGCGATCGATGGAATGATAGCAACCGTCTTGTCGTCGTCGCGAAAGCCCATCGCGCGATCCGGACGGAACGTTCGGCGCGAAACATCAGACGTGAACGTGCCCGCTGCGTGTATGGCATCCGCAAACGTTTTCGCGCTGCCTTCCATCGCGGGGACTTCACCGCCGGTAACCTCGATGCGCGCGTTGTCGATCCCCATGCCGCGCAGCGCGGAAAGCAAGTGCTCGACCGTCGAGACGCGTGCACTGTCGCGACCCAAAACAGTGGCGCGGCTCGTGTCCACGACGTATTCTGCCAGCGCCGGAATCGTCACGCCCCCTTCGAGCACGAACACGAGACCCGTGTCCGGTTCCGCCGGCTCGATCGTAGCGCGTGCGTCGTTCCCGGTGTGCAGCCCGACGCCTGAGAAACGCAGCGGCTCGCGCAACGTGCGCTGCAGGCCCGACCGTTGTCCGCTCGAAGCGCGCGCGTTCACGAAGGCTTTCGCTCCAATGCGTCCACTCGCTCGATCAGCTTTGGTACCTTGCGCAGACTGGCCTGCCACCGCAGCTCGTCACGATGGTTCTGCGCAGGATCGCCGCTGATGAACGCCCCGTCCGGTATGTCGCCCCATACCATCGAATGACCCGCGATCGTCACGCGTGAGCCGACCGTAATATGTCCGCGAAACGCGGACATGCCGCCGACGCGCGTCCCGTCGCCGATGACCGTTGAACCGGCAACGCCCGTGTGGCCCGCGATTGCGACCGCACGCCCGATGCGGCAATTGTGACCAATCTGCACGAGATTGTCGATCTTCGTGCCGTCACCGATTCGCGTTGCACCGGTTTGCGCACGATCGACACAGCTGTTGGCGCCGATTTCGACGTCGTTGCCGAGCACGACCGTTCCGACTTGAGGAATTTTCACCCAGCCCTCATCGCCGAAGACGTAACCAAAGCCATCGCTACCGACGACGGCACCCGAGTGCAGCATCATACGATCGCCGGCAACGCAGCGATCCAGGAATGCAGCGTGCGGCGCCAGGACCGCATCCTCACCGATACGCGCATCCGCGCCGACGACGGAGCCTGCACCCAACATCGCGCGTGCGCCGATCTTCGAACGCGCGCCCACGACAGCGTGCGGACCGACAATCGCATCGGGTCCCAGCGTTGCAGACGGATCGATGACCGCAGTCGGATCGATATGCGTTCCGGGTGGACGCGGCGGTGAATATGCGCGCAGCAAAGCGGCGAGCGCCTCGCGCGTTGATCCAACGACGATCACGGGCTTGCGCGGTTCTTCGCCGAGCTCGTCGAGCACGCGCGACTCCGTCAAGACTGCACCGGCTTTTGATTTAAACGCGATACGCAGGTAGCGCGCATCGGTCGCGAACGTCAGAAGGCCCGCGTGAGCTTCATCGATTGCAGCCACGCCTAGAACCCGCAGGTTCGCGTCGCCAATGACGCGTCCGCCTAGCCGCGTCGCAATCTCTCCGAGCGTCCCTAGATCGCGCGCAGCGACGTCGGGTTCGCTCGAGCTCACGGCTTCGGCGTCGCCTTCTCTGTAATGTTCAACACTTTCTCGACGTCGGCAGTGATGTCGACGCCGCCGTAACCGACGCCCTGTCGCGTGAAGATCATCTTGTAGTTCTTTTGCGTCGCAACCGTTTGTGCGGCGTCGCGAATATTTCCGGTGATCTCCGTTTGATACTGCGCAAAGCGCTGCTGCAGCTCGGCACGCTGCCTGGCTTTTTGGGATTCCGGTTCTTTGGATTGTTCAATCGCGAAGGCGTCAGCCTGAATCTGGTTGTTGTAATTCTCGAACTTCGGCCAGTTCGCCATGATACGCGTCAAGTCGATGATGCCGATGTCGCTCTTCGGCTTTCCAATGCCGCAACCGTAGAGCGTCAGGGCGACGATCGCGAGCGCTATCCCATGTTTTATGCAACGCCTATTCATGCAGGCTTTCGATCTCTTTCTTCGCGGCTTGCGTCAGATCGACGCCGGAACCATTTCCGAGCACATCGGAGACAACGGTCGAGACGCCCTCGGTCTGGGCCACGATCCGAACTTCACGTTCGATCTGTTCGACGATCTCCGAGTACAGCTGATCGTGTTGCGCGCGCAACGCGGCTAGCTCCTTGCTCAGGCTCGAGTTGGCTCCCGAATCGAGGGCGTGAATCTCGTTGTAGCGCTTCTGGAGGTCGTCGCGCGTCTTCGTGAACTGGGCAATGGTCGCTTTGGCGTCGAGCATGTAGCGTTCCTGATATTCTTTGTGCAGCGCGTCGATCTTGGCTTTGAGATCGGGGGGCAAATGCGTCGAGGCGACAACGCCGCCCGGTACGGCTCCCGTGCTTCCCCCGGCCGTCGAGCCTTGCTTTGCGCCACTCTGCGACCGGATCTTTGAGATGCCGGTATTGACGTCGTTTTGCGCTTCGGTGTGCAGCTGCGAGCGGAGCTGGGCGAGGGTTTGCTGGTCGCGATTGCGCATCGCGGCGACTTGATCGGATTCGCCTTTGTCGAGCGCATCGATCTGCGCTTTGACTTGTTCGCGTGAGGATTGATCGAGTGCGAGATTCGCAAGCCGCGTGCGAAGGTCGAGACGCTGCGGCGCGTCTTTGGTTTGAAGCTGCAGCTCTAAATTCGCTTCCTTATTTTGTAGCTCGTTGGCCTTGGCTTGGAGTTGGCGATTGACACGATCCGAGACGGCGCGCGTGTAATCTTTTTCTTGTTGCACTTCTTGCGAGGAGAGCGTGCGGCGGTACGCGTTGACGTCACGGTTCATCTCGGCGTTGATGCTGCCAACTTGCTTTCCGGTCGTCGCATTGACGTTGGCGCCGACATTGCTCGAAGCGGCCGCGTGCCCGCCGGCTGCAAGCGCAGCAGAGATCGCCGCATTTTCTTCACGCTGGTACTCGGTCTGCTTTTGATTCAGAATATCGCGCGTGCGGTTGCTCGCGTCGGTCAGCTCTTTGTTGAGCTCTGCATCTTCCGAAGCCAAGCTCGAGCCCGTCGAGCCGACGCCGGGGCCGAGCGAACGAAGATTGAGCGCATCGATGCTGCGTTCGGTTTGCGCCAGTTGCGTATACAGCGGATGCACGTGCACGAGCGCATCGATGTCGACGTAGCCGACTTTGCCTCCGCCGCCGGCAGGCGCCGCCGTTTGCTGCCCCGGCTTCGTGCATCCGGCGAGCAATACGAGGACGAGCGCGATGGGCGCGAAGCGTTCCCTCAGGGCAGGTTAGCTCTTTTTGAGGACGGCGAGGACGTCAGAGGTGACGTCGGTCCCTCCGAAGATCAGATTGCTGCGATCGATGACGAGCAGCAAACCTTTCTTCTTGGCGACCTGCTCGATGGCAGCTCGCGTCTGATCGACGAGCGGCGTTACAATCTTGGCGCGTTCATCGTCGATCGCTTTTTGATAGTCGGCGTAGATCTTGTTGCGGTCGGCGTCGGTTTTCACGCCTTTGAGCTTGTCTTGAATGCTTCCGCGCTCGTCCTGACCGAATTTGAGGAACTGCTGTTGCGCGTTCTTGAACTGATCGAGCTGATCGATCTGCGTTTGATCGACCCATCCGACGGTTGAGGGCGGCGGCGTGCTAACCGGCGGCACCGGCGCACCCGGGCTGCTCAGGAGATCCATCACGTTCTTGGTGATATCTTGCCCGCCGATGATCATGATGCGCTTGTCGACGACGACGGAGAGGCCTTTGCTCGATGCGACCGATGCGACAGCCGTTTGCGCGGCCGCGAAGAGCGGTCCGAACAAGCGCTTCTGCTCGTCGGCCAGCCGGCTTTGGAATTCATTTGCGAGGTTTGCCTGATCTTGTTGCGAGCGCGCCTTGCGCGCGCGGCCCACGAATTGCTTTTGCAGATTGGCGCGAAATGACGCCATCTGCTTGTTGGCATTTTGGAATGACTGCAAGTTCGCAAGCGCGCCTTGGTCGAGAAAACCGATGTCGTTGACGTCGGCAGCCAGCACCGCTGGCGCACCGAACGTCACAACGGCAAGGAGGACGGCGAGGGCGAGCTTGTAGGCTCGAGGCATTCGTATTCTCAAAAGCTCTGTCCGATTCCAAAAGCAGTGTGGAAGCCCTGGTTGCCGCGGGCAAAGTCGAGGCGGAGCGTCCGCAGCCCAAGCTGTGGGACGTCAAAGCGCAACCCGACACCGGCATCCGGATAGAACGTGAAGCGACCCGGGTCCACGATCAGGGTTCCGAAGGCGTTGTATATCGGCTGAGCTCCGCGGATCAACACGCCGCCGTCGTCGGTGAAGAGGGCGATCGTGAACTTGCGGTCCTTGCTGACCGGGATGCGTAGCTCGGCTTGAAACAAGGCCTCATCGGTCCCGTAGAAGACCGTATTGTACCCGCGCAGTTGCTGGTCGGAGAACGTGTAGAGGCCGTTCGGGGGTATCGCACCCGTGCTCCCGCCGAAGACGCCGTGCAGACCGAACGTCCAATTGCTGAACACCGGGAGGAACTTCGCGACATCGAGCGTCGTCTTCGTGTAGTTGAACTGCGACGTGAAGATCGAGGCGCTCACCTCCTCGCTGAACGACGCGTTGACTCCGGTTCGCGGATTGAACACGTCATCGCGCGTATCTTCACTCATGCCGAGTACGACGCTGCGCAGATTGTAGGGCTTGGTCGAGCTAAGATTGGCAATCGACGGCGCGTTGACGCCGAGCGCTTCCGAACCGGAAACCGAGCCGCCGAACAGCTCGTTGATCGGCGTCGTTATGCCGGGAGCAAACGTCGATGTGCCGTTCGAGAAGAAATACGGTGCAGGCACGGTGACGCTCGAGCTGACCTGCTCGATGTTGAGTCCGCCGCTAACACGGAAGTAGTCCGAGAAGCGGCGCCCTACGTTGAACGTCACGCCCGCAGATGCAGCCTTGTACGTCGAGACGACACCGTTGACGAACGCCGGATTGTTCGCATCCAGCGGGACGAGCGTCACCGGAATTGCGCCCAGAATGCCGCCGCCGCCGATCAACGAGCCGCCACCGCCGCTGCCGATGACGTTCGAGCCCGAGCCGTTCGGAATCGAATAGACCGGGTAGTAGTTGGTCTGCGCGTTCGTGAAGATGGTGCCGCCAACCGAGTAACGCTGCGATTTTTCGGTCTTACCGAAATACGGAATCGAGAACGAGAGCTGCGCGTCGCCGTAACGCGCACCTTTCTCGACACGGATGCTGGCGCCGTCGCCCGTTCCGTTGATGTTGTTTTCAGAATACGAAACGTTGCCGGTCAAACCGGTACCGGTCAGGCCGCCGGAATAACCCGCGCCGACCGTGGCCGTGCCGGTGCGCTGTTCCTTGACGTTCCAATCGACCGTGATGTATGCGGGCTTCTTCGGATCGGGACCGGGCTTGGCCGCAAAATCGACCTTCTCGAAAAAGCCCAAGTTGTTCAAGCGCTGGTAGTCGCGCTTGAGCGCGGACTGCGTGATGACGTCGCCGACATGCATGCGCAGCTCGCGGCGAACGACGTCGTCATGCGTCTTCGTATTTCCGGTGATCTCGATTGCACCGACGCGCGCGACCGAGATGCTGTAACGGACGTCCGCCGTGCCCGCCTTCGTGTCGACCGTCGATGGATCGATGCCCGCTTCCAAATCGCCGATCTGGAGATCGAACTTCTCGTACAAGCTCTTCAGGCTCGCGAAGTCTTTGTCGCGCAAGTCTTCCGAATACGGTTGCCCGCGCTTCACCGAGAGTACCGGTAAAATGATGCTCGGCTTCAAGAGCGGATCGGCGTTCGGCGGTTCGACGATGATGACGTTGCGAACGATGAGACCTTCTTGAATCTTCAGCGTCAGGATGCCGGCCGGCGTGATCGAAAGATCCGGCACGTGCGTCGCGAGCTGGCCGCCGTACCCGATCTTGTTGTAATACGAATTGATCTTCAAGACGTCTTGATGGAAAGTGTTGCTGTTGAAGACTTGTCCGACGGCAGTGTCCATCAACGCCAGCAAGGTGTCGGCCGGCACGTGCGCGTTTCCGTCAAAGAGAACTTTCGTCACGACGGGATTCTCAATGACGCGGAACGTGATTGCGATGCCGTCGGGACGTTGTTGAATCACCGGCGGAACTTGATCCGTGAAATAACCGAGCGCAAAAATATTTGCAAGATCTTCTTGCACGGTACGCTCGTCGAACGGTTCTCCGACTTTGGTCTTGACGACCGAAAGAATGCGATCCGTGGGGACGTGCACGTTTCCGGTCACGGAGACCGCTACGACCTTGGGAGCGTTCGGCGTTTGCGCGTCAACGACGACAGTCGCCGGCGCGAGCATCGCGACCAAAGCGACCAAGGAGAAGATGACGCGAAGCGCGTGCACGCGCACTATACGATCAATCAATACGGATCATTTCAGTGGGAACGACGCTGGATATTCACGGTGAAGCCGTATGTCCCCCCAACGTCTGCGGCCGATCCTAGCAGAGGGTTTGCGCTAAGATACGAGTCCGGCTTTACCTCGCCGAACGCATATAGTCCCTGCTGCGAGAAAGCGGTGAACACCACCGACGTCTCAGGTGTCGGGCGCGATTCTAATCCGAATGTCATGCGATACGGATACTGCAATGACGTGCCGTAAAGCGCCGAAATATTGTTCCCGAGCAGACGACGCGCCTGAACGCCGACGCTTCCCGTCGGTGCGACGTTAATGGAAAGATCAGAGAGGCCGAACGCGGAGCCGAGGCCCTGTTCGATCGGCGCCAGCAGGCGCGCAGTGAATTGTGCGTTGATCAAGGTTGAAGCTTCCTGAGAGAGCGCGAACGTTCCGCCGGGTGTTTGTTCAAATGCGTTTGGCGGCAAGAGAATATTTGTCGTCGGCGCAAATGCATTGAGCGATCCTACTGATGCGCCGAGTGCGGTTGCATTGAAGAGCAATCCGACGATTGTGCCCTCGTCGTAGGGCGGATTCGAGGCGTACGAGAGTTTGATGTCCGGAATCAAACCCTGCGCGGTAACGGTAACGTCGATCGGTTGAAAGCCGCCGACCGGCTGTATCTGCGTCGTTGCCCGCGCGTAGAGAGCGGGCGCAATACCGTTTGTGGGCGAGAAACGGACGGATGCCTCCTGCAACTTGAAGGCCCGGTTCAGGAAGAGCGAGCCTCCGGGCGTCGCGTCGAGCTCGCCGGCCATGGTCGGATCGCCGAGGCGCCCGGCGATCTGCACCGCGCCCTTGCCCCCGATATCAAGGATCGGCGAGCGGATTCGCACGTGGTCGCCGGCCTCGAGTCGCAGATTCAGGCCAAGATCGCCCAGCCAGTCCGGGACCGAGAGAGCCGCCAGGATGGACTGAGGACTGGCGGCGGCGGGCTTCGCGGTGGGGCTGATCAGCGTGAATGCCCCGTTCGCGGGAGCCGCGGCACCGGCGCGCAAAAAGTCGTTCAGAGGGATCGAGGCGTCCGAAATCCGCACGTCGCCGGTCAGCGCTCCGCCATGGGTCGGACCTCTCTCGAGCGCGACGGATCCGTCAGCACGGAACGATCCGTACCGCGGGAAAGCCATGCGGATGGCGTTCGCGATGAAGGACACCGAATAGTGGGGCGGGCCGCTCACGCTCGGCAGCTCGAGAGACCCGGTGCCGCTCAGGGTCCCGCCGCCGATCGAGGCTACGAAGCGTGAGAGCGTCGCCGACGTTTCATTGAAGGCCAGCGCGGCGTCGACGCCTTTGATCGGCATCGTCTCAATCGGTCCGCTGTAGCCGCCGCCGCTCAGCTGCATGGCGCCCGAGAGGCGCGGCGCACTGACGGTGCCCCGTACCTTAACGTCGCCGTCCAGGACGCCCTCGAGCTTTGTGCGCGGCGGGCCGAGGATCGCGAATTGATCCATCCCGATGCCGTCAAATGCGAGATCGAAGGACAGCGGAAGCGTCGGCGGGATCCCGTTTGGTCCGGCAATCAGCGGCGCGCCGCCACTAAGCGAGATCTTACCGGACGGCAGATTCACGGTCGTGTCGCGCAGCGAAACCCGCTCACGGTCGATCACTGCCGTGCCGCTGATACTCGGAATCTGCAAGCGCGAAATGCGAAGCGGAGCGATCGTCAACGTAGCCTGCGCGTTCGGATTTGCCGGTGTTCCGCGCAGCGCGACGTGAACGTCGCCGACACCGTCCAAGTCATACGGTTTACCGGTCAATCGGGCGATCACATCGCCTAAGCTCGCGGCGTGCGCATCCAGGTCGAGCGAGAGCGGATCCTGCGAACGAAATCCGATCGAACCTTTACCGTGCAACTCGATGCCCGCTAGTGAAATGTCTGCCGAGCGAATCTCCGTGCGCATCGCCTGACCGGGGCCGCCTTGCGCGGCGGCAGAGATGCGGATTCGATCGATCGGCACGCGACCGATGCGCGCATCGTCCATCTCGCCGTCGAGATCGAGCGCGAGCGCCGGGTAGCGTCCGCGTATCGCGCCGGATGCATTCACGTGGCCGAAGACCGGCGGCGTGTAACCGGCCGCGGGAAGCCAAACGTCCAAGTCGATGTTGCGCGCCGTCCCGTGGATGTCGACGCTCGTTGCGCTTGCAATATTCGCGAGCTTGGTTGCCTTCGGCACGACGATACTGCCGCCGGCGTCCAGCGAGCCGCCGAGGCCGGCGACGTGCACGTTCCCCGCGATGTCCCCGTTGACGCCGCTCCAGGTTGCTTTTGTATCGCCGAACGGAAACGCGAGATAATGAAAGTCACGAAGATCGACGTTGCCGTCGCTGGCTACGATATCTTTATTGCGCGCGAAATGCGCGTGCACGCTGCCGCGTCCGGAGAATGTGCCCGCGCGTGGAAAGAAATCGTTGAAGTCCGCGAGATCGGCATCGTCGGAATCGATGCGTGCGCCAAGACCGCTTCCGGAAAAGACGCCGAAGTTCGCTCGCGTCGAACCGACTCTCACCTTGCCGTCGGCTTTGATCGCGTCGCCTCGAACGTCGACGAGCGCGCGCATGTCTTCAAACGCGAGGCCGTTGAGCGAGCCGATCGGGATCTGCATAGCACCGCTCACCGTCGGCGAGTTGCCCGAGCCGCGCAGCTGAACGTCGCCCGTGGCGAAACCCTGCAGATAGGGAACGGGGAACCGGAACTCGTGTGCAAGCGTGCCGAGATCTGCGTAACCCAAGTTCGCATGCACGTCGTAGTGCGGAAGCGATCCAAGATCGCTGATGCGACCGTCGACGAATGTCAGCGCGTGCGCGAGCGCGACCGAACCTGAAGTGATGGCGAGTGAGTTGTCGAAAAGCGCAATGTTGGCGCTGCCGTTGATGCGGCGTCCGAGCACGCGTCCATCGTCGAGTGCAAGGCTCCCGTCAAACGCTAGAGTGTCCTCGTGCGGCCCCGTCAACTTCAACTCGCCCGTCCCGATGATCACGCCGCGCGATACCGGCAAGCCCGCGGAGCGTAAGTTACTTGCGCTGAGGCCTGCGGTGGCGAGCGCAATGCCGTCGCGGCTGTTTCCGCGCGCGACGGCCCGCCCGCCGGCGACGTCGGCGGCAGCGGCGTACACGACGATACCGGACGGTTTGACCGCAAACGTTCCTTCAATGCGCTGCATCGGCACGCCATGAATGCGGCCGTTTTGCAATCCCACGCCCGGCGTCTGAACCAGCGTGTTGGTTCCATCCGACAACACCGCGACCGGTCCGTGCACGCCGCCGAAGGCGCCGAGATTACCGGTCCAGCGCTGCATTCCCTGAAGCGTTCCGTCTAAATTACCCGCAAACGCGAATCCCGGTGACCGCAATGCACCGCGTCCGACGAAATGTCCGAACTCACCGTACGCGTCGATGCCTCCGAGCGCGAGACGATCGATCGGTCCGCCGAACTCGGCGCGCGCTCGTGCAATTGGAACGCCTTGAAAGTTCGCGTGCATCGCAAGGCCTTTGCCGATCAAGATCACGTGTCCATTAACATCGACGCCCGCAACTTGTCCGTCGAAGAGTCCGGTGATCGGCGGAAAGCCCGGCAGCTCGACCCCTTCGAGCGCGGCCGCCGGAATTGCCGGGTAGATGCGCAGACCGGCTGCGTTCAACCATAGCGCGCTCGAGCCGTGCTCGCGGTCCATCATGAACGCACCGTCGACGCCGCCTTGGGCCTGCCGCACGTGAAAGGCCGACAGCTCTCCCACGCCTTGCGGGTTGAGCGAAAAGGTACCGCTGACGTTTTCACCTGGGCCGGTTGCGTTCAAAACCGCGTGCGTATCGAGAAGCAGGTTGAGTCCCGCGCCGGTGATCGTGACGTGGGTACGCGCCCGCGGCGCGATGCGATCGAGATACGGCATGCGGCCGGGCGGTGCATCGGCGCTCAGCGCCAGCTCGGAATCGACGTCTTTCCCTCCGACAAGAAAACGCCCGGCGACACGCGTTTGAACATCACCCACACGTGCGCGCACGTTCCCCGCGAAAACCATCCCGCGGTGATAGGCGATCGTCGCGCGAAAATTGCGCACGGGGATCGCTTTGTAGTAGACCTGCTTGGCCGTTGCGTCGGCGAGAATCAACGGATCGCCGATCTCACCCTCGAGCATGCACGCGGCGGCGAGTTGGCCCGAGAGCGGCTCGGTGCGCAAGAAGTTGAAGTCGCGGTGCAAGATGCGCAGGTCTTCGTGCGTGAGCACCGCCAATCGGAATTTCGGCACCGAGAAATCATACATTCCGCCTGCGAGCACGAGCGGCGTTGCACCGATGCGTCCGGTCATCTTCGGTGAGACGATCGTGTCGTCGTCGAACAACAGCCCACCATGCAGATCCTCCACGGTCTGCGTCAGCACGTCGAGCTTCACGCCGATACCGGTCAGACGCGCGCCACCGGCGAGATGGTACGCGAACGGAACGTTCGGGCGCACGTTGAGCGCATAGACGCGAAGGTCGAGATTGCGGAGATCGCCGCGTTGAATCAACGCGACGCCGGAGTTGATCAAGAAGTTTCCGAGGCCGCGAATCGGGATGTCCGCCGCGCGCACGCGCTGCATCGCATAGCCGCGGTCGACGTCGATCGTCGCTTGAGCGTGCACGGGGTAAGTATGACCTTCGACTGCGAGCGCTCCGTCGACGCGATAGCGCGTCAGTGCGCCGGAATCGACGCGCGCCCAAAAATTAATGTTCTGCACTTGTAGATGGTGCGCCGACGGATCGAGGTTGTTGTCGTCGATCATATCGATGCTTCCGTTTGTTGCACGCGCCAGCATGATGAGCGGCACTGCGGGACCACCGGGTTGCGTCTGCGAGTGAGGGAGCGAGATGTTGAACGAGCCATCCGTCCTGCGAATGACGTAGAGGCGTGGCCGTTGCAAGGCAACGCCGGTCAGACCATAACGGCGTTTGCCTCCGGGCAAGAGATCACGAAGAACATAACCGACGTCGACGAGGTCGACGTCCAGAACACGATCGCTGCGGCGCGAGAGATGCACGTCGTGCAAGATGAGGTGACCGCCGGCAGCATGTAAGCTTCCGATCCGCAAATGGTAACCAGTCGCGAGCGCCACGCCGCCTTCGAGCGCGGCGCGCAGCAATGTGAAACGTGCAAACCAGCCAGTAGTCGCGAGTAGCACGATCGCCGCCACCCATATTGCGGCTTTGCGCCAGCGGTTGCGCATGCTGCTGCTCTTCAGCAGCGAGCCCCGAAAGACTTTGAAAGCCCTGGGAAAACGCTGAGATTCTAAGGGAATTTACAGATCGAGGTTGGTGACGTTGCGCGCGTTCTCTTGAATGAAAATCTTGCGCGGTTCGACCTTGTCGCCCATCAACGTGACGAACGTTCGTTCTACTTCTTCTTCGTCGCCGTCGTAATCGCCGAGCTTCACTTGAAGCAAGCGGCGGTGCTGCGGTTCCATCGTGGTCTCGGCGAGCTGATCGGCGTCCATCTCACCCAAGCCCTTGTACTGTTGTACGCTGTAATCAGAGGACTCGTTCTTTGCGAAGAACGCTTTGAGCTCGGCCTCATCGAACAAGTAGGTCGTCGTCTTACCTTTTTTTAGGCCATAGAGCGGCGGTTGAGCGATGTAGACGCGCCCATCTTTGATCAACCCCTTCATTTCTCGATAGAAGAACGTGAGCAAGAGCGTCCGGATGTGCGAACCATCGACGTCCGCGTCCGTCATGATGATGATCTTGTGATAGCGCACCTTCTCCGCATTGAATTCGTCGCCGAATCCGGTGCCGAGCGCCGTGATCATCGTGCGAATTTCTTCGTTCGAGAGCACCTTGTCGAGACGCGCTTTCTCGACGTTCAGAATTTTGCCGCGTAGCGGCAGAATCGCTTGCGTGTTCGGATCGCGTCCGCCTTTGGCGGTACCGCCGGCCGAGTCACCCTCAACCAGAAAGATCTCACTGTCGGACGGATCGTTACTCTTGCAATCGACTAGCTTGCCGGGAAGTCCCGAACCTTCGAGCGCGTTCTTGCGGCGCGTGAGATCTCGGGCTTTCTTCGCGGCTTCCCGCGCTCGCGAAGCCTGCATGCACTTCTCGACGATCGCGCGCGCATATTTTGGATTCTCTTCGAAGAAGAAATCAAGACGCTCGCTGACGAGACCGGATACGATCGAACGCACGGGGGCGTTGCCGAGCTTCGTCTTGGTCTGACCCTCGAATTGCGGCTCTTGCAGCTTGACCGAGACGATCGCGCTCAAGCCTTCCATGCAATCGTCGGTTGAGAGAGCGTTCTCGTTCTCTTTGAGCATCCCGCGCTTGCGCGCGTAGCCGTTGACCGCGCTGGTTACCGCAGTCCGGAAACCGGTGAGATGCATGCCGCCTTCGGTCGTGTTGATGTTATTCGCGAACGAAAGCACGAGATCGGTGTACGCATCGACGTATTGCATTGCGACTTCGACCAGCACGCCGTCGCGTTCGCCGTGCGTCGCGATAACCGGATGCAGTGCGTCTTTGTTTTCGTTCAAGTACTCGACGAAGCTGACGATGCCGCCGGCATAGTGATACTCGCGGACTTTCGGCGGATCGACGCGTTCGTCACGCAGCTCGATCTTCAGGCCCTGATTGAGAAATGCCAGCTCGCGCATGCGTCGCTGCAGAATGTCGGTTGAAAATACGGTCGTATCGAAGACTTCGGGATCGGGTATGAACCATTGAATCGTCCCAGTGCCCTGTGCCGGACCGACTTTCTTGAGCTTGCGGACGACCTCGCCGCGCTCGAAGCGGATTTCGTACAAGATGCCGTCGCGTTTGACACGCGTCACCATCTCTTTGGAAAGCGCGTTGACGACGGAGACGCCGACGCCGTGCAAGCCGCCCGAAACCTTATAGCCGCCTTTGCCGAATTTCGCGCCGGCGTGCAGCATCGTCATCGCAACTTCGACTGCGGGCTTGTGCTCTTCGGCGTGGATGTCGACTGGAATGCCGCGCCCGTTGTCTTCGACCAGGCATGAGCCGTCTTTACCGAGGACGATGTTGATCTCGGTTGCAAAACCGGCCATGGCTTCGTCGATCGCGTTGTCGACCACTTCGTAGACGAGCTGGTGCAACCCGCGATCTGATGTGTTCCCGATGTACATGCCGGGGCGTTTACGGACGGCTTCCAGGCCGCGTAAAACTTGGATATCTTCTGCGCTATATTCTTGCACTATTTATTATGGTGTTTCTCGTAAAGAAGATCGTAAACGTCACCGAGCTCGTTGCGCGCAATGAGGGGCGTTATACGATCCGGTTCCCATCCTGTCTTGAGCAGCAGATAGGAGCTTGCTATCTGGCGTTCGAGACCGTCCGGGGAAACTGTTGCCGTTTTGCGGACACGCTCCAGCGCTTCCCACCAGCGTGCGAGCAGGGCAGTTTTGTTCATCTCGTACTCGTCTTGTGAGAGTCCCTCGACCAGCGACGAGATGCCTTTAAAACCCAGCCACGGCACATCAAACATGAGCCGCTGCACGCGAGCAGACCGCCGCGAGATTTCCGCCGTCGTGCATGATGCACATCGGTTTCCTTCCGGCAGCATAACGCCGCACTTGGAACATTGATTCCACCCGTCTGCACGCTTTGCATCCCGGCCCCGGTCGACGCGCTCGCGGAATCGCGAGAATGCTTCTTCGGCGGTTGACGTTGCAGTCGCAGCAGACACGCTCGGCGCTCGTGATTCGAGAGCTTTGCCGTGTCCGTTCGAAACGATGCCGAGGGGACCGCGCCGAACGCGCCCGATCCGGAAACGCAATCGCTCGATCCCATCGACGCCGGCGTCGCTCAGCGCACAAACTATATGACCCGAAAGCAACGACAACTGGTTGCTCCACGCGCTCGAACTGGTCATCACGACGAGGGCGTCGCCCTTGCGTTCGAGCGGAACCGTGTGCTTCGCGACGTCTTCGCCGACGATCGTAGGCCACAGCGAGAGAATCGCACCGAGCGCGTGCTCGCCCGGTGTCTTTGGGCGACCTGATCCCGGCGTCCATGCGCCGACGGCGCGCGACAGCGGGGTTAGCATTGCACGACGCTCGCAGCTTCGATCCGCCACGTCGTTGCACCGGAGGCCGTACGCTCGGGCAGATGCGTCGCGGACACGAAGACTTGTTCGAGGCCTTCCAAACCGGCAAGGAAAGCCGCAGACCGCTGGGTGTCGAGCTCGGAGAGAACGTCGTCGAGCAAGAGAACCGGCGCTTCACCCGCGATATCGCGCAAGACCGCGTATTCACCCAGTTTGAGCGCCAGAACGGCGGTACGCTGTTGCCCCTGCGAGCCGAAACGCGCGAGTGCTTCGCCGTCCAGTAAGAGCTCGATCTCGTCGCGGTGCGGGCCCACAAGACTTCTTCTTCGAGAAAGCTCGGCCGGACGCTGCTCGCGGAGCCGCGTCTCGAACGCGTTGCGAACGCCGTCAGACGTCGGCGTATCGACGCTCACGTCCGGGACATAACGCAGCGCAAAGCGTTCACTCGGAATCCAGTGCCCGTAGACGCTCGCCGCGGCCTCACCGAGCGCAACCAAGTAATGACGCCGCGCCAAGACGATCTCGGTCCCGCTGTCGCCCATCACCCCGTCGTAAATTGCCAACAACTCCGAATCGGCACCCGGGCCGGCCGCACGCAAGAGCGCATTTTTTTGCAGTATTGCTTTGCGGTAGCGTGCGAGCGCGTGATAGTAGCGGCGATCGGCTTGCGAGAGTGCTTCGTTCAGCATTGCACGACGCTGTGATGGCGCACCGGAAACGAGACCGAGATCGGAGGGAACGAACGCGACGACTTTGACGCTGCCGAGAAACCGGGCGTATCGGACACTTTCGCCGTTGAGCGTGTAGGTTTTTCGCGTGCCGCCCGCGCTTGCGGCAATCGTGCACGCGAGATTCAGCTTGCCGGCGGCGACGCGAGCAGCTCCGACGACGCTGCCGAGTGCTTGACCGAAACGGATGAGTTCGCTTTCCCGCGCAGTCCGAAAAGACTTCCCCGTTGCGAGCATCGCGATCGATTCGAGCAGATTACTCTTGCCTTGCGCGTTCGTGCCGACGAGCAAATTTAGACCCGGCGCCGGCGTCCATTCCAGCGACGCGTAGTTGCGCAGGTTCGCGAGAGCGAGGTGCTCGAGCTGCAGCTTATTGCCGCAGAGGCATCAAGACGTACAGGAGCATGCTACCCGAGACCGGTTCCAGCGGACGGATCGCTGCCGGTGAGAGCGGCCCCAAGAACTCCATGACTGATTGCGGCGAGTCGACGTGGGTCAGTATCTCGACCAGGTACCGTGCATTGAACGCAATCGTGAGATCCTCGCCGGTTTGCTCGACCTCGAGCTCCTCGAAAGCGTTGCCTGCGACATCGGAATTGGCGGTGATGATTAGGTTCTGATTGGTCACCTGCATCTTCACCATGCTGGCGCGGTCGCCCGCGACGAGCTCGGCGCGACGGAGGGCTCCGATGAGGGCGCTCGTGTTGACGGTCGTCGAGCGGTCGAACTTGGCCGGGATTACTTGCTGGTAGTTCGGATACTGTCCGTCGACGAGCCGAACGACGATCGTGACTTCGCCCGCAGTGAGCGAGAGCTGATTCCCCTGCGTGCCCAACGCCGTGAGCGTGACGCTTTCGGCACTGCCGAGATTGCGCGCGGCTTCGGCAAGCGCACGTGATGGTACGATGAATTTGAGCGCAGTTCCCTTGTGCGGTTCCTCAAGGGTCGTCTGCCACTTCGCGAGACGGTAACCGTCGGTCGCGACCATCGTGAGGGCCGAGCCTTCGAGCTCCAGCAGCGTCCCCATTAAAACGGCGCCGCGTGCTTCCTCGCTGGATGCCGCGAAGATCGTCGAGCTGACGCCTTCCCGGAATCGTTTGGCAGGAAGCGTGAACGTCGCGCCTTTTTGGGAGGGCGGCAACGGGGGGTACTCGTCCGCAGGCAGAGCGTGAAAATCGTAATTCGAACGCTCTACCTTGACGCTTGCGCGCGTTGGTGAGCCGCTCAGTTCCAGCATCCCCGCCGGCAGATTACCGAGGTAACCGCTGAAGAGCTTGGCCGGAATCGTTACCGCGCCGGCCTCTTGCACTTCGGCCGGAAATGCGTGCTCGAGCGTGAGCTCGAGATCGGTGGCCCGTACCCGAATCTGCCCTTCGTCGCTGGTCAGCAAGACGTTCGAGAGTATCGGCACCGTCGTATGCGCGTTCACGATCTTGCTCGCCGCGCCGACCGCGGAGGCGATGTCCTTAGTGCTACAAGTAAACTTCACTATCCACCGTCAGCGCGTCTTACGTTTATTATAGTAGATATATATAAGAGTCGAAGTATCAGCAGTAATACGGTGAAACCGGTGGAGAACGCCGCCGCGCTTGTAAGAATGCGGGTTTGCGTGCGCGGATGGTTGTGGACGAGGAAGCCCGAGCCTCCACAGTTTCAACGTTGTTACGTGCGCGAAAGTGTTATCCACCCCGAATGGCCCACCCTGTGTAGGCAACGGTGGATGTAAAAAGGGACCCTTTTACTCGCTTTGGACCAGCGCCATCAGGCTGCGAACCTTGTTGCGATAGACCTCGTCCCGCTGCATGAGCTCTTTGACCTTGTCGCGGGCGTACATGATCGTGGTGTGATCTTTCTTACCGAACTCGCGGGCGATGTGCGGCAGACTGCAATCGGTAAGCTCGCAGGCGAGATACATCGCGATCTGACGGGGAACCGTAAGGCGTTGGTCGCGCCGCTGGTTGTCCATCTCCTTGACGGTCAGCCCGTGTGCGCGTGCAACACGTTCCTTGATCAAGCTGATCGTTATCCGGCGCAGCGGTGCCTGTGCGATCTGATTCTTAAGGACTTCAGACGCCAAGTCGACCGTGATCGGCGATTTCGTGAGCGACGCAAAGGCAACGACGCGGATCAGCGCACCTTCGAGCTCGCGGATGTTCGACGGAATCACTTTCGCGATGAACATCGAGACCTCATTAGGGACAGGCACTTTTTCGCTCTCGGCTTTCTTGCGTAAGATCGCTTCGCGCGTCTCGAGATCCGGAGGCTGGATGTCGGTAAGCAGTCCCCATTCGAAACGTGAACGCAGCCGGCTCTCGAGCGTTTGAATCTCTTTGGGCGGGCGATCGCTCGAGATCACGAGCTGACGTAAGGCTTCGTGCAACGAGTTGAACGTGTGAAAGAACTCCTCTTGGGTTTGTTCTTTGCCTTCCAGAAATTGAATGTCGTCGATCAAGAGCACGTCGACGTGACGATAACGGTTCCGGAACTCGACCGTCTGATTGTTTTTGATCGCGATGATGAACTCGTTGGTGAACTTCTCGCTCGAAACGTACACGACGTTCGCATTCGGATTTGCGAGAAGAACGCGATGCCCGATTGCGTGCATGAGATGCGTCTTGCCGAGGCCAACGCCGCCATATAAAAAGAGCGGATTGTAGGCACGCGCCGGAGATTCGGCAACGGCTTGCGCCGCGGCGTGCGCAAAGCGGTTGCTATTTCCGACCACGAATTCTTCGAACGTATAGCGCGGATTGAGGTTTCCCGGCCGGATTTCGTCGGGTCCGGGGGCTCGCGGCGTCGCAACGGCGGGGACGGCAGGCGCCTGTGGTTGCTCCTGCGGTTCCGGCTCGTTTGCGACCACGAATTTCACCTCAATCTCATAGCCCAGCAAATCACGTAATGCCTCAACGATCGGCGCGCGCAGACGCCCTTCGACCCAATCGCGTGCAAACGGCGTCGCGACCGCCAGCGTAATCTCGCTCCCGGTGATATGCATCGGGCGCATCGGGCGCAGCCACGTCTCGTAGACCGGCTTGGAATATCTCGGCTCCAGCGCCGAAAGCACCGAAGACCAGAGCTCGGCACCGGTGATGCCGCGATCGACGAGTGAACTCATCCGAAATATCTCAACCGCCGTTTTGAAATGGTGCATCCGTGCTGCCGGCAATGCGAAGAGGTCAATCCACTAAATTAGGCCGCTCGGAGTAGGCGGTAGCGTTAGCGGCCCTAGGAGTGACTCCTGCGCAAAAACGGGAAAATCTTATCCACTTATCCACAGCCTTAATCTGCGCGAAATTCCCTTATAATTCGGGCTTTTTTGCAAGTTGTGGACGCCATGTCCGGGTGGCCCGATGGGGCGAAAATCCTCGCTCTCGCGGGGCTTTGCGGGAAATGCGCGCCCACGTTCTCCACAGCGTTGTCCACAGGTGTGGACAGGCGGCGAAAAGCTCTCATTTCCGGGCCGGAACTTGACCGGGGCGACGCTCGGCCGGTATAATCGCACGCTGTTGTCCCCCAACCCGAGGAGTGATCGTGAAGCGGACGTTCCAGCCCCACAATCGGCGGCGCAAGCGAGTACACGGCTTCTTGTCTCGCATGGCGACCAAGAACGGCCGGCGCGTTATCGCTGCCCGCCGGAAAAAAGGCCGCAAGCGCCTCTCCGCCTAGGCTTATACGAGAGCCTGCGCGGTAGTGAGTTCGCCCGTCTTCGGCGGCGCGGACGCCGTGCGCAAGGTACCCACGTGACCGTCGTAGCTGCGCCGAGCCCCCCAGGCGAACGGGCGCGGCTGGCCGTCGTCACGACCAAAGGCTTCGCCAATGCCGTTGAGCGCAATCGCGCCCGGCGCCGGCTTCGGGCGGCTTTCGCCGGACTCGAGGAGCCGCCCACGGGACTCGATCTGATCCTCACCGCGCGAATCTCGGCGCGGTCTATAGCGTATACGTTGTTGTGCGAGGATCTGCGCGCGACGCTCGGACGGCTGTGAAATCGGCGGTCTTGCTGCTCTTACGAGGCTATAAGACGGTCGTTTCGCCGTTCTTGCCGGGCGCGTGCCGCTACTTTCCGAGTTGCTCGCAGTACGCGTATGAGGCTATAGAGAAGCACGGCGTGTTGCGGGGAACGCGCCTCGCCGCGCTGCGACTCCTCCGCTGTCATCCCGGACACCCCGGCGGGGTCGATCCCGTTCCCTAGCCCCACCGAAAGGCCGTTTGTTGCTGCTCTTGCTGGCGTTTGCAAATCCGCTCGATCCGATTGTGAACGCCCTCTCGGATGTTCTCATTTACCTCAACGGGACGACGCACAGCTTGGGCTGGAGCCTGGTCATCTTCGCGTTGCTGGTCAAACTCGTATTGTGGCCGCTATCGCAGATGCAGTTCAAGTCGATGGCCGAGATGCAGAAAATTGCGCCGCAAGTAAAAAAACTGCAAGCGCAATTTAAAGGCGATCCGCAGAAGATGAACACGGAAGTAATGGCGCTGTACAAAGAACACGGCGTCAATCCGATGGCCGGTTGCTTGCCGCTGCTCATTCAGCTGCCGATTCTGTTTAGTTTGTATCGGGCGATCAACGCGTTGCACGATCAGTTTGCGCAACAAGGCTGGTTGTGGATCGGAACCCCGATCTCGCACGCGTATCCGAAAATCCTCGGCACGAGCTTGGCTGCGCCCGACATGATTTTGCTTGCGCTGTATGTCGTTTCAATGTATTTCAGCGTACGCTACGGGACGGCGCCGGCCGCCGATCCGGCTCAAGCGCAACAGCAAAAGATCATGGCGTTCGTTTCACCTGTCATCATCGCTTGGGTCGGACGCACATGGTACTCGGCGCTGATTCTGTATTGGTTCTTCTTCAATGCGTTTTCGATGGGACAATCGTTCTATCTCCTGCGCAAATACGGCATGTACAGTCGTGCGGCGGCATCAGCCGCGGGTGCGGACGGTAGTGCAAAAGATGTAACCCCTGGTGAGGGTGCGAGCCGCCCCAACGGGAAGCTGACCGGCTCAAAAAGCGAAAGCGCGACCGCTCCTCGCAAGAAGCGCTCGCGGCGTTAAGGACAAGAATGGACGAAGATCTGCAAGACGATTCCAATCGCGAAGAAGCCCCTGGGGCACGGCCGTACGGCCGGCGCCATCGTGGCCGCCGCCCCCATGGACCCCGCGAGAACAACGGGGATGCCCCACGCCCGGCGGCGCCGCCCCAGCGTGACCAAGCCGTCCCCGAGCCCGAGGAAGTCAAGCCTGCGCGGGTGCTGCTCGAGCAGATTCTCGAGAAGATGGGGATCGAGAGCGCTGAGGTCGCGTACATCCCACGGACCGAGGGCGAATATCTCGAAGTGCGCGGCGCCGACCTCGCAAATCTGATCGGCCGCCACGGCAACACGCTCGAAGCGCTGAACCTCATCTTCAACAACATTTTGAACGTGGGCGTGCGTAACGCGCGGCACTACTACACGATCGATGCCGAGGGCTATCGCGCGCGTCGTGCCGATCAGCTCAAGACGATTGCGTTGCAGACGCTCGAGCGCACGATTCGCGAAAAGCGTCCGATCAAGTTGGAGCCGATGCTCCCGTCCGAGCGAAAGATCATCCATCTTGCGCTTGCGGATAGTCCGTTTGTGCAAACGGAATCCGAGGGCGTCGAACCGGAACGGCGGGTCGTCGTCTCTCCCAAATAGAGACGATTGCTGCGATCGCGACGCCGCCGGGGCGCGGCGCGGTCGCGATCATTCGCATCAGCGGCGAAGGGACCCGTGATATTGCCGCGCGTGTTTTTCGTTCGGAACAAGAACTCCAAGCGCGCCTTGCGACGCTCGGTGATATTCTCGATGAACGCGGTTCGCCGCTCGATCGAGGTCTGGCACTCTTCTTTCCGGCGCCGCATTCGTATACGGGCGAGGACGTGCTCGAGCTACACGTGCACGGTTCACCGGTCGTTGCGCGTGAGACGTTAACGTCGGTGCTCGCGTGCGGTGCGCGCCTTGCCACCCCGGGTGAATTCACGCGCCGCGCATTCTTGCGCGGCAAAATCGATTTGTCGGCGGCCGAAGCCGTTGCAGACTTGATCGAAGCAGAGACACGCGGTGCTGCGCGCGCCGCACGTGCGCAGCTTGCGGGCGGCTTGCAAACCGAGGTGGCATCGGTACGTGCGCATGTTGGAACGATATTGGAAGAGCTTGCGGCGACGCTCGACTTTCCGGATGAAGTCATCGAGCCGCCCCGCGAGCGGCTCCGCGGCGAGATCGAAGGTATTTGGGGTCATCTCTATGCGATGGCACGCAGCTGGGAGATCGGGCGGCTCGTGCGCGAGGGTCCGAGCGTCGCGATCGTCGGGCCGCCGAACGCCGGTAAATCGTCGCTCCTCAATGCGATGCTCGGCGATGAGCGTGCGCTCGTCTCGGAGCAGGCCGGAACGACGCGCGATACGATCGAGGAGTCCTTCGGCCTGGATGGCCTTCGCGTTCGCTTGATCGACACGGCCGGGATTCGCGAGCATGCCGATCAGCTCGAAGCAGCCGGAATCGCTCGCACCGAGCGGGCCTTGCAAGACGCGCGCCTCGCGCTGGTGGTTGTCGACGGTTCGCGGCGGCTTGAGGCCGGCGAGCTCGTGCTGCTGGGACGGACACGCGGCCGGCGGCGGATCGTCATCTTCAACAAGCGCGACGCCGGTACAGCCGGATATGACGCGCGCGAACCCGAGGAAGATGACGCCTTGCTGGTTAGCGTGCTCGATCCCGGCGACGTTGCCCGCATTCGCGAAGCGATCCGGCGCGCGTTCGACGTTGAAGACGTCGATTTGGAACGCCCGCATCTTGCGACCGCACGTCAGGCCGATTGTGCACTCGCAGCGCAACGCGCTTTGATGAGCGCCGTGCAGACACTCGAGGCCGGCGAACCGATCGACCTGATCACACCGGATCTCGTCGAAGCCTACGGTGCGCTCGGTGAATTGACCGGCGACGCCGTCACCGAAGCGATTCTGGATGGGATCTTCGCGCGCTTTTGCATCGGCAAATAGACTGGAGATAGCACGTGGAACATAGCAGCGGCGCGACCAGCGCTCTCATTTATTTTCTGGTCATCGGCGCGGTCGTGTACTTCCGCTTGCTGCGGCCGGTACGGTTGCGTGCATCGCGATTATGGACCGGCCCGCTGTTGCTCGTGTTCTTCACGGCATTCTTGGTGTGGGAATCGTTTGAAGGGCACGTCTCGATTCCGATCATCATCGGCGCGGTCGTGCTCGGATTCGTCCTCGGGTTTCCGCTCGGACTGTTGCGCGGGAAGCATACGAAAGTGCAGCCCACGGGCGAACGTGGCGTACTGATCGTGCAGCCTGCGCTCATCCCGCTTGCGATCTGGGGCATCGCGTTCGTCGCGCGTTTCGCGGTGCGCTATTTCTTGCCGCATGCGGGCTCCGTAGCGCTCGCGTCGACCGACGGTTTGATCGCGTTCGCACTCGGCTCGATCGTCGGCGCGCGCTTCGTGATCGCGCAACGCTTCCGCGAGCTGGCCGCCGGATGAACGAACGCGTCCTCTACGAACATCGGCAAACGGGTTGGCTGACGGTGATCGTGCTGTTCGCGATCGCGGTCTTGATTTGCATTGCCGCCGCCATCTCGGCGCCCTCGGAACGGACGCTCTCGTACAGTCTCGTGCCGATTTTGCTTGTCGTGGCCGCGCTTTTTTCGACGTTGACCGTGCGCGTTACCGAACGCCACATGATGTGGTTTTTCGGCGTGCCAGGCATCGGCCGCAGCGTTCCGATAAGCCAGATCACGTCGATCCGTGCGATCAAGACGAACATTTTGGAAGGTTGGGGCATTCATCTAACCTGGCACGGATGGGTTTGGAACGTCTCCGGCTTCAACGCCGTGCAAATCACGTTACACAGCGGCACGCGCTTTGCTGTCGGTACGCCCGAGCCACAGGCTGTCATCGATGCGGTACAATCCGCAGGTGGCGGTACACGATCGTAGCGGCGTAATCGTCGTTGGCGGCGGGCATGCAGGGCTGGAGGCAGCTCTTGCAAGCGCTCGCCTTGGCGTCGAAACGCTTCTCATCACCGGCGATCCCTCGAAGATCTGCACGCTGCCGTGCAATCCGAGCGTGGGTGGAAGTGCAAAGGGCCAGCTCGTTCGGGAGATCGACGCGCTAGGCGGCGAGATGGGGGTCCAGATCGACGCAACCTCGCTGCACGTTCGTTGGCTGAACGAGAGCAAAGGCGCCGCGGTCCGCGCGCTGCGAGCACAAGCCGACAAACCCGCCTATGCGCGCCGCGCGCGCGAGCATCTCCAGCAGCAGCCGAATTTAACGATCGTCCCCGCGATGGTCGAAGGCGTAGTCACCGAGGGCGATCGGGTCACGGGTGTCCGGACCACAGACGGCCGGATACTCCGCGCCGGGGCCGTCGTGCTCGCGACCGGGACGTTCCTAGGCGGCAAGACGTTCCGCGGCGAGGACGTGAAGGCCGAGGGGCGCTTCGGGGAAGAGCCCGCAATCGGGCTTTCGGCGAGTTTGGCGGCGCTCGGATTTCCGCTGCGGCGCCTTAAGACCGGGACGCCGCCGCGCATCGACAAGACGACCGTCGATACGGCCGCAATGACGGCGCAGGAGCCGAGTGCGGTCCCGCTGCCGTTCAGCTATCGCAGCGAACCGAAATTCGCCGGTCCGCAGCTGCCATGTTGGATCACGACGACGAACGAGACGACGCACGCGCTGGTGCGCGAAAATCTGCATCGTTCGCCGCTGTATGGTTTGGATTTGATCCGCGGAATTGGGCCGCGCTATTGTCCGTCGATTGAAGACAAAGTCATTAAATTCGCGCAGAATCCGTCGCACCAGATCTTCATCGAACCCGAAGGTTGGGACGAACCGACGTACTACGTCGGCGGTTTTTCGACGTCGCTTCCGGCCGACGTACAAATCGAAATGCTGCACACCTTGCCGGGACTCGAAGATTGCGTGATGCTGCGCGGCGGTTATGCCGTCGAATATGATTTCGTGCAGCCGACCGAGTTGCTCGCGTCGCTCGAGACGCGCCGCATCAGCGGCCTCTTCCATTGCGGACAGCTCAACGGCACGTCGGGCTACGAAGAGGCCGCCGCACAAGGCCTGATCGCCGGCATCAATGCGGCGCGGAGCGTGCGCGGAGAAGCGCCCGTCATCTTGACGCGCACCGATTCGTACATCGGAACGATGATCGACGATCTGACGACCAAGGGCGTGGATGAACCCTATCGGATGCTCACGTCACGCGCGGAGCACCGCGTCCTTTTACGGCACGACAACGCCGATCTGCGGCTTACACCGCGTGGCCGCGAGATCGGTCTCATCGACGATGTCACGTGGGAATCGTTCGTGTCGCGGCGCGACCGGCTCGAAACAACGATCGCGCGTGCGGAGCGCACCCGCCTCGAAACGGATCGCATCGGCGAGGCGAGCTTCGAACGCGGAGCGACGCTCGCGGATGCATTGCGCCGTCCCGAGATCGAGGCGGCCGACATCGCACCGTTCTTGGGCGCAGATGACGTCGTGGAACGTGCCGCAATCGAGATCAAGCTGGCCGGATACGTGCGGCGTCAAGAGCTTGCGATCGAACGCGCCCAGCGCACGCACGGCGATCCGATTCCCGGTGATTTCATCTACGATTCGATTCGCGCTCTTTCACACGAGGCACGCGAAAAACTCATACGCCATAAGCCCGAAACGCTCGGCGCCGCGGCGCGCATCCCCGGCGTAACGCCGGCCGACGTTGCGATTCTTTCGCTGTTCGTTCACCGTCACCGGAAGGAACACGCCGCGGCTCCGTGAGTGACGTAGCAAGCGCGCTCGCGCGTCACGGCGCACCGCCGGAAGCGCTCGAGCGGCTGGCGCGTTACGGCGAGCTTCTCCTTGAGCGCAACCGGGAATTCAATCTCACCGGCGCGCGCAACGCGAACGCCGTCGCAGAACACATCGCCGATGCGCTGACGCTTCTTCCGTTTATCGCGGCGGACGGCGAGCTGATCGACGTCGGGTCCGGCGGCGGCCTTCCCGGGATCCCGCTTGCGATCGTGAGTGGAATTTCGCTATGCGCGATCGACGCGACCGCCAAGAAAGTCGCGTTCATCTCGGATGCAATGGTGCAACTTGAAATCAGCGGCGAAGCAATCGCCGCACGTGCGGAAAATCTCGCACAGGAACAGCGTTTTCGCGAAAAATTCATGTACGCTACGGCGCGCGCGCTGGCTTCGGCAGCCGCCGTCGTGGAGTTGACGTTGCCGTTTCTTGCAATCCGCGGACGCGCACTGTTGCAGCGTGGAACGCTCTCCGATTCGGAGCGCAGCGCGGCGCGGGAAGTTGCGCTTGCTTTAGGAGGCGAGATAAGCGACGAGTTGCCGCTCGAAGGGGAACGTCGTATTCTGGTTGTCACCAAGCGATTTCCAACCCCGCTGCGCTTTCCGCGCCGCGTCGGGATCGCGCAACGCCGGCCTTTATCTTCGTGAAGAACGCTCTCGACGACTCACTCGCAGCCTGGCTCCCGCCGGGCTCGCTGTATTCGGTCGGGGGTCGCGTCCGCGATGAGCTGCGCGCCGAGATCGAGGGCATCCCGGACCGGTCGAAAGACTTCGACTACATTGTCGTGGGAGTGCCGCAGGACGAACTGATTGCGCGCCTGGCGGAGCACGGCAAGGTCGATCTCGTCGGCGCAGCCTTCTCCGTCATCAAATTCTCGTCGGATCGAGGGAACGCCGACCTAGCGCTTCCGCGGCGCGAGGTCTCGACGGGAAGCGGACATCGTGATTTCAAGGTCGTGTCCTTGCCGGAAATTTCGCTCGAAGACGATCTGGCGCGACGTGATTTCCGCATAAATATGGTGGCGCGCGCGCTGCCGGGAGGCGAGCTCGTCGATCCGTACGGCGGCGCCGAGGACATCCGCGCCCGCCGCATCGACATCGTCCGCGACGAGACGTTTGAGGAAGATCCGCTGCGGATGTTCCGGGCGGCGCAATTTGCAGCGCGATTCCGCTACGCACTATCCCCCGCCGCGATCAAGGCAATGCGCGCTTCGGCGCATCTGGCCGGGTCGGTCTCGGCCGAGCGCATCTCGGATGAGCTCCTTAAACTGCTCGGCGCCGAGCGTCCATCGATCGGCTTAGCCCTGCTGGCAGAGACGGGGGTTCTGGAACACGTATGGCCGGAGCTGCTCGAAGGCGATGGGGTCATGCAGAACCGCTGGCATCGCTTTGACGTCTGGCGCCACTCGCTCGCGACGCTCGACGCCGTCCCCCCGGGTGATCCGGTCCTGCGTCTTGCAGCACTGCTGCACGACGTCGCAAAGCCACGGACCAAAGACGGGCCGCACTTCTATCGCCACGAGATGACGGGCGAGGACATGAGCCGTGCGATGCTCGAGCGGCTCCGCTTTCCGGCGCAAACGACGGAAACGGTCGCGACCCTTGTCCGTCACCACATGTATGTCGCCGACCCGGGTCTGTCGCCTGCGACGGTCCGGCGATTCATTCGTCGCGTCGGTTCCGATCATTTGGCCGGGCTTTTTGCGTTGCGCCAGGCTGATGTCGTCGGCAGCGGTCTCCCGGATCGAGGCGGGAACGATGTCTTTGAATCGCGAGTTTGGGGCGTCCTCGCGGAGCGGCCGCCCATGACCGTCAAGGACCTTGCGATCTCCGGCAATGACGTGATCGAGGTATTGGTCGCCGAGAACGTGTTGCCGCCGGATTCCGGCGGTGGCCCCGAGGTTGGGGACGTGCTCCAGCGGCTCTTGGAAGCGGTTACGGAATATCCCGAACGTAATAAGCGCGAACTTCTTCTGGATATGGCGCGCAACGCAATCGCTGACATTTTGACGCGCTGAATCCTTGCAGTGTTCCCCGGGGAACATTCGCCCCCGGAACGAACGCCGCCACCGAGGAATGGGTCGCACGGTCGCGGTTGTCAATCAAAAAGGCGGGGTCGGTAAGAGTACCACCGCGGTCAATTTGGGCGCTTGCCTTGCGCTGCTTGGTAAGCGGATTTTACTGGTCGATATCGATCCGCAAGGCAACGCGACGACCGGTCTCGGAATCGACAAACGCGGTATTGAGAATGATTCTTACGCGCTACTGCTCGGCGAGATCAGTGCAGCCTCCGCGATCATCTCGACCGACGTCGAGAACCTCTCGATCATCCCGGCGACCCCGAATTTGGCTGGTGCCGAGGTCGAATTGGTCTCGGCTTTGGCGCGCGAGAACCGGTTACGGCAAGCGCTTGCTGAGGTCGTTGATCAATACGATTACGTTTTTGTCGACTGTCCCCCTTCGCTGGGTCTGCTGACGATCAACGCGCTCGTCGCGGCGGATCAAATGATCATCCCGATTCAAGCCGAGTTCTATGCGCTCGAAGGTCTCTCGCAGCTGACCGCGATCATGCAGCGCGTCAAAGAAGCGCTCAATCCACGTTTGGAGATTCTCGGCGTGCTGGTCACGATGTACGATGGCCGAAC
Organism: Candidatus Baltobacteraceae bacterium; assembly: GCA_036489885.1. Classification (NCBI taxonomy): domain Bacteria; kingdom Bacillati; phylum Vulcanimicrobiota; class Vulcanimicrobiia; order Vulcanimicrobiales; family Vulcanimicrobiaceae; species Vulcanimicrobiaceae bacterium. Next base: position 645,536 of record DASXEW010000003.1, on the reverse strand, counting down.
GCGGCTCGCCGTCGAAGTCGTCGACGAAGTCGTGCGTTACTTTCCCGATCACGTTTTCAAAACGCAGATTCCGCGCAACATTCGTCTTTCCGAAGCGCCGTCGTTCGGAAAACCCGTCGTGCTCTTCGACGTGCGCAGCCGCGGCGCACAAGCCTATCTCGATCTAGCGCGCGAAGTCGCCGCGCTCGAGACCGTATCGTAATGGCAAAGCGCGGACTTGGCCGCGGACTCGGTGCGCTGCTCGGCGATGCGCAGCCCCTCGCACGCGAAAAACCGCAAGGCGCAAGCGAAATTCCGATCGATGCGATCGTTCCGAATCCGCATCAACCGCGCACCACATTCGAAGCCGACGCGCTCGAAGGATTGCGGAGCTCGATCGCGTCGTTCGGGGTGCTCGTTCCGATTCTGGTGCGGAAGCGCGGCGATCGCTACGAATTGATTGCAGGCGAACGCCGTTGGCGCGCCGCCGCCGCGGCCGGGCTACGCACGATGCCGGCGATCGTTCGGGACGCAGAAGATCAGCAGAGTCTTGAGATTGCGATGGTCGAGAATTTGCAGCGCGAGGATCTGGATGCGCTCGAAGAAGCGATGGGTTATCAGCATCTGATCGACGACTATGGCTTCACGCAAGAGCGTGTCGCCGAACGCGTCGGGCGCGCGCGTCCTTCGGTTGCCAACGCATTGCGCTTGCTGGCGCTCGCCGCACCGATTCAGGCGCTGATCCGCGCCCGGCAGCTCTCGCCGGGCCACGCCAAAGCACTGCTCGCATTCCCCGAGAAAGACCGCGTTGCGATCGCCGAGCGGGCGGCGCGCGAAGGCACCTCGGTTCGCGTTCTCGAGCGCTTGGCGCAGCGGCTTACGATGCCGCCGAAGAAGCCCGCCGCTGCCGGCGTCGACGACCTGAACGACGTCGCCGACCAATTGCGCCACCGCCTGGGCTCGCGCATCACGTTCGTCCGCGCGAAGAAGGGCGGGCGCATCGAGATTCGTTTCACCGACGAATCCGATCTGATTCGAATCGTCGATATTCTCTTAGGCCAGGGATGATCCGCCGCGCGCTCGCGGCGCTACTCGCGATGCTCGCACTGTCTACCCCGGCGGCTTCCGCCGCTGCCCCGAGCGGTCCGGGCGTCGACGTTGCGCTTGCGTATGCGCGCGCTGTGGGCAGCGGCGACTATGGAAAAGCGTATGCGATGCTGACGGTCGGAATGCAGCGCTATTTCGGCAATCTGCGCAACTATCAGTCGGTGTTCACGGCCGAACGCTTCCGGGCCAGCGAGCCGAAAGCGCTACGTGCCGAACGCGCGAAGGATGCGCAGATCGTGACGCTGCGCGAAGCGATCACGTATCTCAATCACGGAACCCAACAGCTCGGGCACGGGCGTCTCCAACTTCGTTATCGTATCGTCCGTGAGAGCAACACCTATCGCGTCGATGACCAGGGTCATCCGTATCGGTCATACGTTCCAGGCAGTAACGTGCTCTTCGGTCGCAGTGGTGCGAAGGTCGTCGTCCGCGAGCTCGCGTTTTACCCGCGCCGCATCGAGCTTGCGTTGACGTTCGAGAACGACGGCAATGCTTTCATCACGTTCTTACCATACGGCCGCACGCTTTTGCGCGATGGTTCCAACGTCTATCATCCGCTCGACACCCGCAATTGGTTGCTGACGGACCGCCAGCTCTTTCTCGGCTTACGTTTGGCGCCGAACGCACGTTACACGGGTCAAATCGACTTTCTTACACCCGGCCGGCTCGACGATCGCGCGCGTACCTACGATCTCACGATTGCCCCTGCGTTGCCTGAGGGCGCAGACCAACCAGTTGAATTCGTCATGCCGCCGATTACTGTGCCCGCTCCCTAAAGGAACCATTCCCAAATGCGTGCAACGCGGATTTTCCATGCGTCGTCGTGTTTTGACGCTGTGCGCCGCGACGATCGCTGCGTTGTCGGCGTGCGCCAACGGATACGGCGGTTCGGTTCTCGGCAACAGTAACCAACCGACGTCAATCGTTTTCACGAACTCGTCGGGTTCGGACGTTAGCTTTTTCGAAGTCGCGCCGAATTCGGCGACACCTCTGAGCGTAACGGCAACCGGCACGAGAGGCGGCTCCGCGATCGTGCAGCCGCAGACGACGTTCACATGGTCGATTCGCTACGGTACGCCGACCGACACCTATCAGCTCGTCAACACGGCGACGGGCTTGATCACCTATCCATCTTGTCCGGCCGTCGCAGCGGGTACGAACCTGCCGGCGAGCGCGCTCGTGATGTCGGGTGCGACCGCGGCGACGGTCGGCGTCCTGCCCTCAGCCCTCGCCTCACCGGCCGCGACGGCGCCCGCCGGCTCCGGGACCGCGGCCTCTCCGGTTTTCTGTTTGGTGCTGACGGCGACCGCCAGCAACAATGTCAGCGCACCGGTGACCGTTCTCGTCAGCAATTAGCCGGACTGCGCTGCTGCGCGGCATCTACGCGATTGTCGATGCAGCTGAAGGCGACGTCATCACGCAGGTCGAGGACGTCCTCTCGGCCGGCATTCGTGTCGTGCAGTATCGCAGCAAGCGCGCGATCGATCGCCACGCTCTCGCTCGTGCGTGGGAGCGGACGCGCGCGGCGGGCGCGCTCCTGATCGTCAACGACGACGCAGGAGGCCTCGATTCCGCGGACGGCGTCCATCTCGGGCAAGAAGATCTGGCGCTGCTGGATGTGTCCGCGCTGCGTGCGGCCACGCAAGGGAAGATCGTCGGCATCTCGTGTCCGGACGTGCCGAGCGCCTACGCGGCACTTGCGCTCGGCGCCGACTACATCGGCGTCGGCGCGATGTATGCGACCCGGACGAAGGAGGACGCGGGTGAGCCGATCGGAGCTGCCGGAATCCGCGCGGCCGTGCAAGCCGTCAGGCTTCCCGTCGCAGCGATCGGCGGGATCACGCTCGCACGCATTCCTGAAGTTCGCGCGACCGGTGCGGCGATGGCCGCCGTGATCACCGCAATATCGCGCGCGCCGGATCGCATTGCCGCCGCGCGGGCTTTGGTTGATGCATGGGCGCGCTAACGCTCGCTTCGATCGGAACCACGCATCCGTGGAACATCGCGGGCATCGGTCTCGACGCGCGAGTAGCGCAGCGGCTCGAGACGCGTCACGTGATGGTCATTGCGGGCATCTCCGCTCAAGGAGAGGGCGAACGGCGAGCCGAGGCGCTCGATCCGGCAATTATCGCTGCGCAAATCCGCGCGACTCGAGCTGCGAAACCGGATGCGTACCGCGTCGGTGCGCTGCTTTCGCCGGAAAGCGTCCAGGCCGTTGCCTCGGAGCTCGAAGACGTGAGCGTTCCGATCGTTTGCGATCCGGTCATCGCCAGCAGCGAAGGTCTCGTCTTCGCCGATGATGCAACGCTCCACGCGCTGCGCAAGCGGCTTTTCCCGTTGTGCACGCTCGTCACGCCGAATCTCGCCGAGGCTTCGCGTCTGTGCGGCTTTCCGGTCAACGATCGCGCGACGATGGCCGGCGCGGCCCACACGCTGGTCGAACGCGATCGCGCGCACGCAGCGCTCGTTACCGGAGGTCATCTCGAGGGAGATTCGAGCGACGTCCTCTATGCAGGCGGCACGACGTCGACGTTTGCGGGGACGCAACTTCCCGGCGGAATGCGCGGCACAGGCTGCGTTCTCGCAGCTGCGATTGCGATCTATCTCGCGCGTGGTGAGAATACGATTGACGCGATCACGGCCGCGCGCGCACTCGTCCGAGATGCGATTGCGAATAGCGCGCAGTGGAACGGTGAACGGGTATGGCCGTGGTGATGCGCGAACGGGCGCGAAATCAATGAGCGCGATATCAATGAGGGTCATGTCAGGAATGCGCTCGACGGGCCGATTGCATCTCGGTCACTTAGTCGGAGCGCTTACGAATTGGGCGCAGCTGTCGCGAACCGCGGATGCGTATTTTGAGATCGCGGACTTGCACGCGTACACAACGCTTTTCCAGCATCCCGACGAGATTCGTGCGGCGCGCGAGGACATGGTGCGCGATTGGATCGCAGCCGGCGTCGATCCCGACAAATCGACGATCTATCTGCAGTCCGGCGTCCCCGAGATCAGCGAGCTGCACGTGCTGCTTTCAATGGTTACGCCGGTCTCGTGGCTCGAGCGAACGCCGACATATAAGGAACAGATCGAAGCTCTCGGCGGCGACATCGCAACCTATGGGTTCCTCGGTTATCCGCTCTTGCAACTGTGCGATATCGCCATCTTTCGCGGCGAAAAAGTTCCCGTCGGACGCGATCAAGTCGCGCATCTCGAGTTGGCACGCGAGATCGTGCGCCGTTTCAATCGCCTCTACGGCGATACGCTGGTCGAACCGCAAGCGCTCCTGACCGAGTTTCCGGCGGTCCCGGGTACGGACGGACGAAAGATGTCCAAGTCCTACGGCAACACGATCGACATCGCCGACGATGAAGAGACCACGACCAAAAAAGTCCGCTCGATGTTCACGGACCCGCAGAAAGTTCGCCGCAACGATCCCGGGCGGCCGGAAGTCTGTCCGGTTTACGCGTTACATCAAATCGTTAACGAAGCGCGCACGGCCTGGATCGCGGAAAATTGCCGCTCCGGTGCACTCGGGTGCGTCGATTGCAAGAGCGAGCTCGCCGAAAAGCTCAACGCGTACCTGCGGCCGATACGCGAACGGCGGGCCTCGATCGACGACGCGACGATCGCGAAGATCATCAAGGAAGGCACGGAAAAGGCGCGCATCGTCGCAAGCCAAACGCTTGCGGACGTGCAGCGCGCGATGAAGCTGCTCTAGCGAACTACCCGTTAAATTTCGGGAGTGCTTCGCGAATGCGGTCGAGCGCGATGCGAATGTTCTCGATCGAATTCGCATAGGAGAAGCGGACGTAACCGCGTCCTCCCTCACCGAAGCACGAACCGCCCAGACCCGCGACGCCGCCTTCCTCGAGCAAGAACGTCGCAAGCTTACGATCGTCGTGCGTGATGTCTTGCACGTTGACGAACGCGTAGAACGCGCCTTCGGGTGATTTGCAGCGCAGGCCCGGAATCGAATTGATCCCGCCGATGATCTCGTCGCGCCGTTTTCGGAACGTCTCCGTCATCTCGAGAACCGGCTCGTCGGGTCCGCCCAGCGCCGCGATGCCGGCTCGTTGCACGAACGTGGCGACGCATGAGAACGTGTTGTTGTTGAACAGCGAGACCGTGCGCGCAAGCTCTTCGGGCATGATTCCATAACCGAGACGCCAGCCCGTCATCGCATAGGCTTTTGAGAAGCCGTCGATGATCACGCTGCGTTCGCGCATCCCATCGAGTTGCGCGAGCGAGACAAACGTGCCGCCGTACAGTGTCCGGCAATAGATCTCATCGGAGATGACGATGAAGCCCCACTTCTGAGCGAGGTCCGCGACGACTTGAAAATCTTCCAGACCGAGGACGCCGCCGGTTGGATTGTGCGGTGAGTTCAACACGACGACTTTGGTCCGGTTGCTCACCTTTGCGGAAAGCTCGTCGAGATCGAGCCGCCAATCTTTAGATTCGAGCAGCTTGACCGGGACGAGGTTTGCCTGCAGATAGGACGCGCATGACGCGTACGCCGGATAACTTGGATCGGCGGCCACCATTTCGTCGCCCGGATCGAGCAACGCGGAGAGCGTGTTCCAAATGATCGGCTTTGCGCCGGGACCAACGACGACGTTCTCGCGCTTCCACGGCTCGATGCCGCGCAGCTTTGCAGCGAATGTTGCGATCGCATCGCGCAGCTCGGGGATACCGGCCGACGGCGTGTAGTGCGAATAGTTTTGTTCGATCGCTTGGATGCCGGCTCGCTTGATATGCTCCGGTGTGTCGAAATCGGGTTCGCCGATCTCGAGGTGCACGACGCTGCGTCCTTGTGCTTCGAGCTCGCGCGCGCGTGCGAGAACTTCAAACGCGGCTTCACTTCCAAGTCGATCGACTGCTTCACACAGCAGTCCGGCATGATACGCAGCAAGTGTCGTCATAATGGCCGAATTCTCCGAATGAAAGTACCCCGCCTTTGCCGCGCTGCGACGTGCAATTTTGATCGAAGGGTGCGCGCCTCTGCGACCGAACCGGCCGCCTGCGAGATGAGGAGGGCGTATGCTCGAATTGGACGTCGTGCTCGAACAACCGACGGTCGAAGCCGGCCAGCGCACAACGCTGAGGATTCGCGTTCACAACGACGGCGATGATTGCAGCAAGCTCGCGAGCCTTGCGGTTCGCACGACGGCACCCGTCACGCTCGCTTACGGCGGGACGAATGTTCGGAACGAACGCCGCAACGAGCTCGATTTCTCATTGCCGGCGTCGCTACGCGATGAAACCCACGATCGTTCCGTCGACGTATACACGTCGCAACCAGGTGAGGTGGAGATCGTCGTATCGGTCGACTGCGATGGCGAACGCCGCGAGCTGATCGCACGTTGCGCGGTCTTCGGCGCTGCAGCGTTTGCACCGAACGCGAATCGCATCGAGCTCTTCGATACGGAAGCCGCCGCCGGCGAAGTCGTGCGCGGACGCGCAATCCTCACGAACACGGGAAGCGCATCAGAGAGTATTCTTGCGCTACAGGCGGGCGGTGAGCTGTGCGAGGTTGCGTTCGATGCTCAGTTTCCGGTTGCACTCGATCCGGGGATGCGAAAGATAGTCGGAATTTGCGCGCGCGTTCCGGAATCGGCGTTGGACGGCACGCCGCAGTCTCTGCGTATTGCGTGCCGCACCGCAACCGCCGGCGTCGAGCTCGGCGAGGCGCACGTCACGGCACGCAACCATCCGCGTCTCGAAGGCTCGATCGAGCCGCTCGACTACGCCGACCTCGCCGTCGAGCCTGGCCAGCGCATCGATTGGTGCTTGCGTTTAGTAAACGCCGGCGGTTCACACGCGGATTTCACGATCGCGTTGCATGTTGCCGGCGGCGTCTATCTTCCGGGGAGCACGCGCATCGAAGGTGCGCGCCTTCTCGAACGCGGCGGTACGTCGCCGCTCTGGTTGCGCGACGGAATGCGGATCGAAGGCTTGCGCCGCGGCGCGGGATTGAGGCTCGAGTTTGCGACCGTCGCGGACGCGCAAGGCGCGTCGATGAGCGTTTTGGCCCGCGCGTGCTGTGAGGGACGCGAATCGCTCTTCGAGTCGCCGTCGATGCGGCTCGCGGATTGCGGCGAGGTGCCGACACTTCCGTTCACGGTCGAGGGCGTCGGCTTGCGTGCGGTCCCAATTCCGTCGCTAGCACCGCCGCCGGCTTTCGCCGCGTCGACCTCGCGCGTGCGGCGTACGTCGGCTGCGAGCCTCGAGACGGCGATGGTGAGTTATCTCTGCGGCCTCGAGGGTCTGATGCGCCATCTTTGGGCGCTGGCCGTTCTGTGCGCCGACGCGTGCGAGGATCCGGCGCTCGATTCGCACTTGACGGCGAGCCGGATAGCGCTCCGCAGCGTCTTCGATCGCCTGGCGATCAAATTGCGAATGCCGCACTATCCGGTACTTCCCGACGACGTTCTCGATCCGGCCGCCGAGGATGCGCTGGAGGCGTGCGGAATCGTCCCCGGCACGCTCGGGACGCGGTTGGCGCACGCGACGCAGCTGCTTGCGTCCGAACGTGAAGAGTACCCGGAATTCGTAGCCTATCGCAATGTGCTGCGTGCGACCCTGGAGGGTCTGCGCGACGATGCTGCGCTCATCGATGCCCTCGTTGCCGCGCAGCCCGCGCTCGATGCGCGACTGGACGCCGTCATGGAACGCGAGACCGGAGTGCGCGTATGATCGTGAAGCTCGTATTCGTCCCCTCGTTCTTCGTCATCATTGGTTTGGTGTTGCTCGGTATCGCGATGCTGAGCCCGGTTCGCGACGAATCGAAGCAGGTAAGCAGGCGGACCGCGCCGTTCGAAAGGATTCGCGAGCTCGAGCGACTCGCGCGCGGACCCGCAGCGGTGCATGCACTACGCGGCGCGCTCACCGACCCAGACCCACGGGTTTCGGCGGTTGCGGCAATCCTATTACGGGATTGCGAGACGTAGCACAAGCGGGTCCCCGCTTGGAGGCGATGACGCCCACTGAAGGGAAGCGCCGCACCGTGGAAAGCGTCGAACCGACCGCGGTCGATTCAGGCGAAAAGCCAAGAGCCGCGGGTGGCATACCAGACTTCGCAAAAGACGCCGCCACGATCGCAGAGTATGACGCTGCAAAGGCGCGCTTTGAACGGTCGGAGATTTCGCACGCCGAAAGCGCGGTACGCGCTTCGTACACGCGCAAGCGCGCGGGCGTGCTCGCCGAGATCGCCGCTGCCGCGAACGCGCTCGAGGAGCGCAAGAAGATTGCGGAGCGCAATCTCAAGGGTTACGCCGAGTCGTATCCGCGTCACGTTCGCGGAAATCAAATCGAGCGTCCCGGTTTCTTTGAATGGCTGTTCAGCTTCGGGCGTGCATCCCGGTTGTATAACGCTGCAGCGCGTTCGTCGCAAGACGTCGTCAACGCGCAAGCAACGTACCGCCGGCGTCAACGCTGGGAAGAAGAGCTCGAGAACTGGCTGCGCCGTTCGATTCATCGCGTAACCGTTGAGTTAAAGGAACGTGCGGGCTCACAGGAGTGGCTCGACAAGTTTCACTCGCGTCCCGACGTCGGCGATTTGTGGCGGCGCGTACAAAACATTCGTGAGGATCGCGAAGCCTACGGACAGCGTCTGGCGAGCGGCGACGTCTCACCGATCGAACAGCGCGACCGCTTTATCGGCGAGAACAAGATCGTTCAGCTGCGGCCGCCGTTCGACGGCATGATGATCGACGACATCATGAACTTCGGGGACATCTCCGTCTGGGTGTTCCAAGATCTGCAAACGAATCGCTTTTGGCTGCCGTACGACCGGCGCTTGGAAAACCTGATCGATTCCGTGTTCGACACGTATCGTCTCGTAGACGATCTGAAAGCGAAGTTCAATCGTTCGGATGACGGACGCCGCTTCACGCCCCTCGATCACTATCTGCGCCGCCTGCGCGACGAGACCGACGCGCGTGTCGAGTGGCGTAAGCGCACGACGAATCTGCGCTCGCAAAAAGACGTCGCACGCGATTCACCCATCGACGAGCCTGAGGACAAGAAAGTCCTCGATCTGCTCGCGTCGCTGGCTGCCACCAGCCCGCAAGAAACAGGCCAGTAGCCGCTACGGGCTAGATCTTCTTGCGGAAGTATTCCGCGAGGATTTTTTGGGCGATCGGCCCCGCGACGTTCGCGCCGTAGCCGCCGGAACGCTCGACGAAGATCGCCATTGCGAGCTTCGGATGGTTCGCGGGCGCGAAGCAAACGAACCACGTCGTGTTCGGTCCATTGCCGCCGTCGGTTTGAACCGTTCCGGTCTTGCCGCCATAGGGCAGGCCGGGAATCGCGAGTCCGTACGCCGTCCCGATGTTGCTCGTGACGCGGTCCATTCCGGTCCGCACCTCTTTGAGCGATTCTTTGGTGACCGGAACTTCGCGAATGACCTGATTATCGAAGCGCTTGACGATGGAACCGGTCGGCGTGCGAATCTCTTGGACGACGTGCGGGCGGTAGAGCGTCCCGCCGTTGGCGACGGTCGCGGTGACGTTGGCCATCTGCAGCGGCGTGGCTTGCATCGCGCCCTGTCCGATTGCCAGCTGGCAGACATCGCTTGGCTCCAGCGGGACGCCGTACACCTTGCGCGTCCATTCGTCGGTCGGCCAATTTCCCGCGTACTCGCCGGGTAAGTCGATACCGCTGATGGCGCCGAGTCCGAACTGGAGCGCGTAGTAGCGCAGGCGCGCGTGACCGAGGCGGTCGCCGAGCTGGTAGAAGTAGCCGTCGCTCGACGCCGCGAGCGCCTCCGTAAACTCCGCATTTCCGAGACCGCCGGCGGCAAGATCGACGAAATGCACGCCGTGGCAATCCCAGGCCCCCGAGTCATAGAGCACTTGGTGCGGTTTGATGGCGCCGCTCGAGATGGCGCCGGAGCCGGTGACCATCTTGAATGTCGACCCCGTCGGTGTCGCGGCGCCGATGGCGCGGTTGTAAAGCGGGCGCAGCGGGTCGAGGATGTAGTGTGCGTACTCGTTCGATGAGATCGGCGTTGCGAAGTCGTTCGGATCGAAGGTCGGCAGCGAAGCCATTGCAAGAACGCCGCCGCTGTACGGGTCGAGGATCACGAGTGCCCCGGAAAGCCGTTTGACGCCACGCGTCTTGGCCCACGACTTCAGTCCGTCGGCGAGCGCGCGTTGCGCGATCTGTTGTAAACGCAGATCGATCGTCGTTACAAGGACGTCGCCCGGCTTGGATTTGACGAACTTTTCGTCGCCTACGACTGCGCCCCAGGCATTGACCATGACTTGCTGGCCGCCCGGCGTGCCCTTCAGATACGCGTCGTAGGTGTACTCGAGTCCGTCCTTGCCGACGACGTCGTTCGGCGTGTAGTGTTCGCTCTTGCGTTTTTCGTATTCTTCTTCGGAAATCTGACCGACGTAACCAAACACGTCGGCGGCCATCTTGCCGTACGGGTAATTGCGAACAGGCTGCTCTTCGAGATCGACGCCGGCAAGATCCGGCTGCCGCTCGGCGAGGCGTGCCATTTGTGAGGTGTGCAGATCGCTCGCCAGGATCACGGGACCATACGGTTCGTATGTTTGGACTTGTGCGAAATTTTCGTAGTTGACGTCGTGATGATGATAGAGCCGATGCAAAAGCTCGCTTTGCGGAATTTGCAGCGTCGAGGAAAGATCGGCGATCGTCGACTTGATGTCTTTGACCTGTGAGGGTATGAGCGCAACCACGAACGACGGACGGCTGCGCACCATGATCCGGTCGTCGCGGTCCAAGATCAATCCACGCGGCGCGGCTACGGGAATCAAGCGGACTTGGTTCGCACGCGCGGCGGCAGCGTAGACCTTGCCGTCGATCAGTTGCACGTACGTCAAGCGGCCGATGATCGCCGCGATCGCGAACGTCACGATGAAGAAGAATCCGCCCATGCGCGAGATGCCGCGGTAGATCAAGTGCTCACCGCGACACGAAACGCCAGCGCGCCCATATGACGATCATCGCGATGACCGCGGTGTAGAGGGCTGAGGCGATCGCGATCTTCGTGTAGTGCATGCCGAGGCCGACTTGGAAACCTTCGAGTGAAAGCACGGCCCAGTACAATCCTTCGCGAACGAGTGCCGCGACGACGACCATCGCAGCGAATATCGAGGGTGATTCCGCGAACGTCAAGCGTGCCGCGCCCGAAATGGCGAGCGCCGAAATTGTCGTCGCAATCGTCCACGCCGCGCCGGTGTTTCCGCACAGCGCGTCTTCAAGCAATCCGCCGGCCGCGCCGAGAATGATTGCGCCGGCGGCTCCGGCACGCAGCGCGTACGTTGCCACGACCAAAAAGATCAGGCTGGGCACGACCCCCCGGAATGCGATGTAGTGTACCAGCGTGGCTTGAAAAAAGCCGGCCGCCAGCAGCCAAATCGCGGCCGCACGCCAGTGCGTCGGAACGCGGACGGCGTGTGCTTGCGCCGCGCTATTTCGGAAGGATAACAACATGAGCGAGACGTCCGAAGGCGACCGCAGGCTCGACGATCGCTTGCTGGTCTAGCGCACCGGCGGGCATCTGTGTGACCGTCATGACGTGTCCGATCAAGAGACCGGCGTGAAACGAACGGCCTTCACCGGTGACGACGGAATCGCCGACGTGCAGATGCGCATCCTGCGAAACGTAGTGTAAGTTCACGCGAGTCAGCGTCCCGGTTGCGATCCCCCACCAGCGCCCGTTTTGCAGAATCGCCGGCAAGTTGCTCGTGTAGTCGGTGATCAGAAGTACCTTGCTGCTGAGTGCGTCGGCTTCGATCACACGTCCGACCACGCCGTCGACGTTCACGACCCCGTCGTCGATCATGACGCCCGAACGCGTGCCTTTGTTCACCGTAACGACTTGCGATTTGTTTTCGGGATCGAAGCCGATCACGAGCGCAGGGATGCCAGTCGGGTAGAGTGCGGCCGCGTTCTGTACGGCTTCACGTGAGGGTACGCGCGCAAGCGTCTCTCGCAGCGTCGCGTTTTCGGTTTGAAGCTTGTCCGCCTCGGTGCTTAGCTGCGCGTTTTCGCGTTCGAGCTGCGGCAACGCAACGACGTATCCGGCCGCGTCGCGAGTCCCCGAAATCGAGGCGCCCACTGCAAACTCGAGATACGCGTACGTCGAGGTTATTGCGTTACTGAGTGGGCTCGGGCGGCCTTGGCGAGCGAATTCGAGTTGAACGAGTGCGATGAGACCAGCGGCGATGATCGCGCCGATTACGGCGAATAGCTTTCTCTCATCCCGATACGTAAAGATTGATACCACCTCGTCAAACGATCCGCAGACGGACCGAGACGCTCGAGCAACGTTGGAATTCCGAGCACTTCACCCGCTCCACGCGCAACGCACTCGAGTGGATCGGGTGCGACGATCGTGGGGACATTGGTGCGCAAACTGAGCTCGCCGGCGAGTCCCGTAATTTGCGCGCCTCCGCCCGTCAGCGTGATACCGTTTTCGAGTAAATCCGCGGCGAGATCGGGCGGCGTTTGCTCGAGAACCGACCACACTGCACGGGTGATGCGATCGATGCCTTCAGCCATCGCTTCGCCGACCAATGCTTCACTCACTTCGCGTGCGCGCGGTGCCGCCGCCGAACTATCGAAGCCGCTGACGCGAATCGCCGCTCGCCCGGGTGACCGGCCGGCATACCCTAGCTTGATTTTCAACGCTTCGGCCGTCAGCACGCCGATATGAAAACGGTCGTGACGGAGCCGCGTGATGATCGCATTGTCGAGATAATCGCCGCCGACTTTCACCGAGTGCAGCGCGACGACTCCGGAGAGCGCGAGAACCGCGATCTCGGTCGTCCCACCTCCGATGTCGACGACCATTCTGCCGCTCGTCGTCGTGATGTCGAGCCCCGCGCCGAGCGCGGCTGCGACGGCCTGCGGTAAAAACGTCGTGGCGCGGGCGCCGGCTGCTGCCGCCGCTTCCTCGACGGCCTTGCATTCGATGTCGGTCGCGCATCCGGGGACGCAGGCCACGACGCGCGGCATGAGCTTCGGGCGCGCGGTCGAGGCGCGATTGACCATCGTCTCGATCAAGACGTGAGCAGCCTGAAAATCACTGATCGTTCCGCCGCGCAGCGGGTGAACGACGCGGATCCGGCTGGGCGCACGCCCTTCCATTTCTTTGGCTGCCGACCCGACCGCGATTACCCGTTCGGTAGCGCCCATTACGTCATACGCGACGACCGACGGTTCCGAGACGAGAATGCCGCTGCCGCGCTCGTAGATGACGGTGTTGGCCGTCCCGAGATCGATCCCTAATTCCGGACTCAACGTGGTTCGAACTGTTCGTAAAAAACCCATTAGCGTGTACCCCCGAGGATCACGCCGTGGTCGCGCAACGTTCGCACGAAAAGTCCAAGCGGGAACCCCATCACGGTGTAAAAATCACCGTCGATCCGCTCGACGAGGGCTGCCCCCCGCCCCTGAATTCCGTAGGCCCCTGCCTTGTCCATCGAGTCACCCGTCGCGACGTACTCGGCTATTTCTTGCTGCGATAGTGGCGCAAAACGGACCTCCGTCGAGGCGGTGCGTTCAATCACATCGTTTTCAAACGTGACGGCAAACGCCGTGTGCACCACATGCCGGCGGCCGGAAAGCGCGCCTAGCATCTCAGCCGCCTCATGCGCGTCTTTGGGCTTTCCCAGGGCCGTTCCGTCGAGATCGACGACCGTATCGGCGGCTACGACGAGCGCATCGAGCGGCTGTCCCAGGACGCCCTGAAGCTTGCCTCGCGCATGGGTGCGCGCCAGCTCGATGGGCGGCAACTCCGGCATATTCATTTCGTTATAGCTGCTTGGGACGACGTCGACTTTGACGCCGAGGGAGGCGAGAAGTTCGCGTCGGCGCGGACTAATACTCGCCAAAACCAGCGTCGTTATGACGCGTGGTTTAATCATACTACATCGTTGCGCAAAACGTCTTCGGAATTTTCACGCCGAACGGCCAATTGATGACGTCCGGATTCGACTTCAACGACGGCTGGACGGCCAAATCGGTTGTAGTTGCTTGCCATCGCGAACGTATAGGCCCCGGTCGTACAGAACACGAGCAAGTCACCGGCCCGCAAGTCATCGGGGAGGTCGGCGTCCATCATGACGTCGTTCTCGCACGATCGGCCGGCGATCGTCACACGTCTTAGCAGCCCGCGTGCTTGTGAGCTGGCAACCAATGGTTGGTGGAAGGCCCCGTAAATCGCGGGCCGGGGGTTGTCGGCGATGCTGCCGTCGATGACGACGAACCGGCGGGTTCCGGAGTCTTTGATTGCCGCGACCCGGTAGAGTGTCGTGCCGGCGCTTGCGACCAGCGAACGGCCCGGTTCGATTCCAAGTTTGGGAACGGGCATGCCGGCGCCCGACGCGGCTTCCCGGGTGCGGCGCGTTAGGTCCGTAAGCGTGCTCGCGATATCGAACGCTTCCGAAACCGCGACGTCTTCGTCGACGCCGAAGCCGCCGCCGAGCAGCAACGCGGGAATGGTGCGTCCGCGCGCATGCGCTCGCGCCGCAAGCTCCGCGAGCACGTCGAGATTCGCGGCGTAGGGCGCTTCCTCGAAAATCTGCGAACCCATGTGCGCGTGCAGCGCACCGAGCGCGATGTTCGGGTGCGCGTCGAGAACATCGAAGGCCCGCTCGAGATCGCCGGGCGCAATTCCGAACTTTGTGTTTTCGCCGCCGGTTCGAATGAAATCGTGGGTCTGGATCTCGATGCCGGTATTGAAACGCAATCCGATCGAAACCGCACGGCCCCGCGCGCGCGCCGCAAGCGCTTGCAACTCGTCGATTCCGTCGATGACGACGAACGCAACCCGGCCTTCGATCGCCGCATCGAGCTCGGCCTCACTCTTGCCGCAGCCATGCAGATACATGCGCGCCGGATCGAGACCGCCGCGCTGCGCAGTTGCGATCTCGCCGCTTGAACAGACGTCGAGCTTGAGCCACGCATGCCGTGCAATACGCCGTACCAGCGCAACGAACAGCAGCGCTTTGGCAGCATAAGCAATCGAGATACCGTGCGGCTCGGCCGCGCGATGAAAACGCTCCAGAGTTCGTTCGAACGTCGATGCGTCGAATACGACGAGCGGTGTGCCGTACGTTTGCGCAAGCTCGCCGGCGTCGACGCCGGAAATTGCGAGCATCCCGTTTGCGTTGCGCGTGTGTCCGCTCGCGCAAAGCACGCGCGGATCGTCACCCGTAATCATTTCTGCGCCACGCCGTTCGTGTACAAACCGCGCTCGGTAATGTAGCGCCAAACGGCCTCCGGCACCAAATACCGCACCGTTTCAAGTGCTTCGAGACGATCGCGCACCGTCGTCGCTGAATCCATGTGCAGAGGCAAGTCGATGAAATGGATCTTCGCTCGTAGTTGCGGCGGAAGTGCCGCGAGCGCAACGTCGAGCTCGCTGCGCTCGATTTCGGGACGCGGCACGATTAAGAAACCGTCGAGCTGCGCGAAAACGTCGTCGATACGCTGCCAGCCGCCGCGTACGATCGAATCGCTCCCAGCGATGAAGTAAAGCTCGTCGTCGGGATAGAGTGCGCGCATGCGTGGCAGCAAATCCGCGGTGTAGCCGGTTGCCTCTTCGTCCGTATCGGTGAGGTCGAGGGCGAACGCCGGGTTCGAGGCGATCGCTAGACGCAGCATCGTCGCCCGATCTTCGACGCTTCCGCGCAACGCGTTACGATGGTGTCCCGCGCGCAGTGGCAGGAAAACGACGCGATCGAGACGCTCCGCAGCTCGCACCGCCTCGGCTACGAACAGATGCGCATTATGAACGGGATCAAATGCGCCCCCAAACAGCCCAATCTTCATTTGAACGGCGCTCCGCCCCAGGCTTCGCGCCCCCCATGCTTCGCATGGCGCCCCCAAAAGCGCGAGCCCGTCGTCATTGCGAAGAAGTAAGCATTCCCCGTCGGGGCTCGCAACAACATTAGCTGTACGTAAACTCGGTCGCACCGATGCGCACGGTGTCGCCTTCACGGATACCCATCTCGCGCAAACGCTTCTCGACGCCGAGCCGCGCGAGGATCCGTTCGAATCGTCCGAGTGCTTCATCGTTGTCGAAATCGGTCTGCTCCGCGAGTCGCTCGATGCGGTCACCGCTGATCACGTAAACGCCGTCCTCGATGCGAATGGCGAACGCCTCTTTCGCACGCAACATGATGCGCGGCGGTTCCGGCGCCAATACTGGCACCTCGGGACTGCGCCGAATCTCTTCCCACGCCGCGTAAATCAGCTCGCGGACGCCGTTACCCGTCACCGCGGAGATCCCGCGCAGGCCTTCGATCGACGACGACAGTGCTTCGAAATTCGCGCGCGCTTCGGGGACGTCGAGTTTCGAGATGCAGACGATCATCGGCTTCTCGAGCAGCGCGGGACTCCAGGCGCTCAGCTCGTCCTCGATCGTTTTCTTGCTGGCCAGAATTTCGTCCGGTGAATGCGTGCCGTCGATCAGATGAATCAGCACGCGCGTGCGCTCGACGTGGCGTAAGAAGCGATCGCCGAGACCTGCGCCCTCATGCGCGCCTTCGATCAATCCCGGGACGTCGACCATCACGAACGACTGGAAGTCATCGACGCGTACGACGCCGAGCTGCGGTTCGAGGGTCGTGAACGGATAGTCCGCGACTTTGGGACGCGCCGCCGAGACGACGGAGAGCAGCGTCGACTTTCCCGCATTCGGAAGTCCGACGATGCCGCAATCGGCGAGCAGCTTGAGCTCGAGGCGCAGCTCGGCGCTCTCCCCGTTTTCGCCGAACTGTGCGAAGCGCGGCGCTTGCCGCGCCGCGGTCGCGAAGTGTTGGTTCCCCAGACCCCCCTTGCCGCCGCGCGCGATAACGAGCCGCTCGCCGGGGACCGCGAGGTCGGCGATCCGCCGGACGCGCGGGGCATCGGGCTCGCCTTCATCTTTATAGACGATCGTCCCGACCGGGACGCGGACGATCAGGTCGGCTCCGGCCTTGCCGGACTTGTTCGAAGTCCCGCCCGGGCGCCCGGACTCGGCCGCAAAGTGCTTTTTGAAGCGAAAATCGACCAACGTCGAGAGCCCGGGGTCGGCTTCGAGGGTGACGTCGCCGCCCTTACCGCCGTCACCGCCGGCCGGACCGCCCTTGGGGACGTATTTCTCCCGCCGCCACGCGACAATGCCGTCCCCGCCCTTTCCGGCGGCGACGGTTATCGCGACTTCGTCGATAAATTGCGTCTAGCCGGCCTTAGGGAAGGACGTTGACGTGCTTGCGGTTCCGGGCATTCGTGAACTCGACACGACCCGCGACGAGCGCGAAAATCGTGTGGTCCTTACCGATGCCGACGCCCTTGCCGGGGTGGAACCGCGTCCCGCGTTGCCGGACGATGATGTTTCCCGGGATGACCGCCTCGCCCCCAAAGCGTTTCACGCCCAACCGCTGCGAGTTGGAATCGCGGCCGTTGCGGGTCGAGCCCGCACCCTTCTTGGAAGCGAATAGCTGGAGGTCGAAAACGAACATAGCCGAGCGAGTATAGCAGGGCACCGGGAGGGGGCGCAACCGCACCGGCTTAACTTGCGGGCGTTTTGTACAAACCCACCGAGCCTCTGCAGAGACGCCGCGTCGTCGTTACCGGGATGGGGGCGATCACGCCTATCGGGAACAGCCGCGAGACGTTCTGGGACGCTTTGATTGCCGGGCGGAGCGGGGTAGGCCCGATCACGGCGTTCGATCCCTCGCAGCTCCGCGCCCGAATTGCAGCCGAGATCAAAGACTTCGATGCCGATGCGATGATCGGCAAACGTGAGGCGCGGCGCATGGACCGGTTCGCGCAATTTGCGATGGTCGCAGCCGACGAAGCGATCGCCGACGCCAAGTTCCCTGACGATCAAGATCTGCGCAATCGCACCGGGTCGCTGGTCGGTACCGGGATCGGCGGCATCGTCACGATTCAAGAGACCACGTTCAAGGTCGCCGAGTCGAAAGATATCTCGCGCGTCTCGCCGTTCTTCATTCCGATGCTGATGTCCAACGCAGCCGGCGCGCAGATCTCGATGAAGTACCGTTTGCGCGGTCCGCTTTACGCCGTTTCCAGCGCCTGCGCGAGCGCCAACGACGCAATGGCGTCCGCATTCGATGCGATCGCGCGCGGATCGGCCGATGCGGTGATTACAGGCGGCGCGGAAGCGACCGTCATCTCGATTGCCGTCGGCGGATTCGATTCGATGAAAGCGCTTTCGACGCGGAACGACGAGCCTGAACGCGCCAGCCGTCCGTTCGATCGCGATCGCGATGGATTCGTGCTGGGCGAGGGCGCCGGCATACTCGTCTTCGAGGAGCGCGATGCTGCGATCAAACGCGGCGCCAAGATTTACGCTGAAGTACTGGGTTACGGGCAGTCCGCGGACGCGTTCAATCTCGTGCAGCCCGATCCCGACGGGATCGGCGCGACGTTTGCGATGCGACGCGCCCTCGAAAGCTCGCAGTTGTCTACCGGTGACATCGACTACATCAACGCGCATGCGACCTCGACGCCGCTCGGCGATCCCTCGGAGAGCGCCGCGATCGAGAAAGTCTTCGGCGACGACGCCATGCGCCTCGCAGTTTCCTCGACCAAGAGCATGCACGGGCATTTGCTCGGTGCCGCGGGCGCGATCGAGGGGATCGCAGCGATCCTCGCGGTCGAGCGCGATATCATCCCGCCCACGATCAACCTCGAGAATCCCGACCCCAGATGCCGGCTCGATTACGTTCCGAACGTTGCGCGCAAGACGCGCGTGCGGGCTGCGATGTCGAACGCGTTCGGGTTCGGCGGTCACAATACGGTCGTGATCTTTGGAAAGCACGCAGCGTAGCACTGGACCCGCGCGAGGGAACGCTGATGGCTGGTGAGGCGCGCCGCCGGCGCCTGCGTACGCTGCTTCGAACGAGTGGACTCACGCGGATCAAATCCGCGGCGGTCGACCGCGCCTTCGTGCACGATAGCGCCGTCCTCGTCGAGCGGCTCGTCGACGCGAACGCCAGCAATCAGCGGCTGGAATTTCTCGGCGACGCCGTGCTCTCGCTGGTCACCGCGCGCTGGCTTTACGTGCGCTATCCTGACGAGCGTGAGGGTGAGCTCACCCGCCGTCGCGCGGCGCTCGTGAACGACGCGATGCTCGCACACACCGCGCGGCGCCTCGGCTTCGGTGACGTTCTGGTCCTTGGCGTAGCAGAGGCCGCGGCCGGCGGCGCCGAGCGCGAGTCGATCCTGGCCGGCGCGTTCGAGGCATTCATCGGGGCGCTCTATTTGGAAGCCGGGCTCGCGACCGCCGAGCGCTTTGTGGTGCGCCAGCATCTTACAAACGTCGAGCACGCCGAAATGGCGTCGGCCGACCCGAAGACGGCGCTGCAAGAGCTGACGCAGGCGCGGATGGGAACGATGCCCATCTACGTTGATGCGGCGAGCGGTCCGGCGCATAGCCGCACCTTCACGTCGCGCGTGCACGTACGCGGTCAGTTGCTCGGTGAGGGAATCGGCAGCAGCAAGAAGGCGGCGCAACGCGCGGCCGCGCAAATTGCACTCAGCGTGCTATCGGCCGAGGACCAGGCGAATCCGTGAGACTCAAACAGCTTAGAGTCTTCGGTTTCAAGACGTTCGCAGAACCACTCAAGCTCGATTTCGAGCCTGGGATCACTGCGATCGTTGGTCCGAACGGTTCGGGGAAATCGAATCTCGTCGACGCAATTCGTTGGGCGCTCGGCGAACAAAGCACGAAACAATTGCGCTCGAATCGCACCGACGACGTAATCTTCGCCGGCAATACGAAGCGCAAACCGCTGGGTATGGCCGAAGTCTCGCTCGTTTTCGACAACGAGGACCGGCATCTGCCGGTTGACTTCAATGAAGTCGAGATTTCTCGTCGCGCCTACCGCGCCGGCGAAATCGAATATTATCTCAACCGTTCGCACGTGCGCTTGCGCGACGTCATGGACGTGCTCATGGGCAGTGGGCTCGGACCAGGCTCGTATTCGATCGTTTCGCAAGGACACATCGACGAGATTCTCTCGTCAAAGCCCACCGAACGGCGCGCGCTTTTCGAAGAAACCGCGGGCATCGCGCGCTTTCTTGCGCGTAAGAACGAGGCGTTACGCCGTCTCGAGCACACGGAAGTCAACGCGATTCGCATCAGCGATCTGATCGCCGAGCTCGAGCGCCGCATCCCCGAGCTCGACACGCAAGTTCGACGCGCCAAGCGCTTCCGTCGCGTCTCGACACGCGTGCGCGATCTCGAGCTTCTGTCGTACATGCGCGCTAGCAAGAGCCGTCGCGAGGAACGCGATAGCGTTCGCAACGGACTCGGTAAGCTCGACGAGCGACAAGCCGGCGCCGCAGCCCGTGCCGCGGCGCTGGCCGCCGATCTCACAACCCTGCGTACGTCGCTCTATCGTCACGAGCTCGCACTCGAGGAACAGCGCGTTGCGGCGCAGGAGGCGCGCGCGAAGCTTGCCGATCTGCAAACCGCGCTTGCCGCGACGCACGCCCGGCGCGAAGCCCTCGAAGCCCAGAGCAGCGCTTCCGTTGCCGACGAAGCGCGCGCCCAAGCCGAACGCGGACAGCTCGAGAACACGCTGCGAACCTTGTCGGCGCAAATTGCGCCGCTAATGGTTCGCGTCGACGAAGAGCGCGCGATCGAGGTTCGCATTACTGCGGCGCTGGCGCAAGCGCGCTCGGCGCTCGATGCCGCGTTCAACGCGCTGCGCGCGTTCGAAACTGCTGCCGCCGAGAAGCTCGCAAGTGAGGCCGAACGCCGGGCGACGATTGCGAGCGCCGATCGTGAGATCACCCGCTTCGGCGATGAACTGGGGCGCCTGCGTGACGCACGCCGCAGCATCGAAAGCAATGTCGCATCTTCGCGCGAGCGTTTTGCAACCGGCGAGCGTGAGCTGGCCGCGCTCGAGCGCGATCTCCAGGCCCGCGCGACCGCGATCGCGACGCTCGACGTCCAAGTGCAAACGGATGCCGACCGCATCGACACGCTGCAAACGCAATTCACGGAATTGCACGGCGCGGTCGCGAGCGATGAAGCGCGTCTGCACACGATCGAAGAGCTCGAGCATTCGCTCGAGGGTCATGTTCCCGGAACCCGTGCCGTCATGGAGGCCTCGTCGCGCAGCGAGCTGCACGGCGTGCGCGGTGTCGTTTCGCAGCTGCTGCAAGTCGACGAACGCTACGCGCAAGCGCTCGATGCCGCGTTCGGTAATGGCCTCTCGCACATTGTCGTCGAGACTGAAGGCGATGCGGAACGCGCGATCGCGCTTCTGACCGAACGCGAGCTTGGACGCGCGACGTTCTTGCCGCTCGACGGGCTACGCGCACGCAAAGGACACGAGCTGGGAGCTCGTGCGGGACGTGCCGGCGTCATCGGCTATGCGCACACCTTGGTGCAAACGCAGCCGCAGTACGCCGGTATCGTGGCTTTCTTAGTCGGCCGTACGCTGGTCGTCGAGACGCTTGCAACGGCGCTCGCGCTCGTGCGCGAGGAAAATTTCCGCGATGCGATCGTCACGCTGGCCGGCGAACGCATCGAGGACGGCGGCGCGATCACCGGCGGGCGCTTCACGCGCGAGCGTTCGATTCTGGCGCGTGCGGCGCAAGCCGAAACGCTTCGTCGAACGCTGCCCCAGCAACGTACACGGCTCGAATCGCTCGAGCGCGAGATCGATGAAGCGACGGCAGCCGCGGAATCGAGCGCCGAGCGCCGCGAAGCCGCACGCAAAGCTCATGGCGACATGCTGGTTGCCGTTACCGATGCCCGCACGCGCCTCGAAGCTCTGAATGCGGAGATCGAGCGGCTTGACAGCGAGATCACGGCCGAGGCTGCACGCGAAACCGGCGTTCAAGAACAAATCGATCAAGTGCGTGCGCGCAAGACTGCGATCGAGCGAACGCTCGAAGCTGCCGGCGGACTCGATGAGGGTGCCGAGCGCAAACGTTTGGAAGCCGAGCTCGAAGGCGCTCGCGAGTTTGTAACCCGCAACGAGGCCGAGCAGCAACAAGCCGCGGCAACGCTGTCGCGCGCGCGTGAAGAAGCCTCGACCGCGCAAGCCGAGCGCGACGCCGCGCAGGCGCGTCTCGCGATGCTGGATCAAAACGCGCAACGCGCGTCAGACGCTCGCTCGTCGACGGTGCGCGAGATCACCTCACTGGTCGAGCAGCAAAACGCACAGGAGCGCGAGGTCACGGCGCTCGAGCGCGCGGTCGTCGACGCGGATGGCAAATTCGCTGCTGCCCGCACCGAACGCGAACGTCTTTCTGATCGCGGGATGGTGCTCGACGGCGAGCAACGCGGCGCCGAGAGCGAAGAGCGCGAGATTGCTGCGCAAGGCGAAGAGGCGCGCACGCGTTTGGCGCAGATCGACGCCGAGCTTGGAATGCTGACCGCGCAGTTCGCACAAAATCCCGCGACCGAAGACGAGCTGCGCGACGTCGAGTCGCGTTACATTCAAGAGTCGGACGAGATTCTCGAGGAGCTTCCGCGCTTGCGCGAAGAGCTCGCGCGGCTCTCGGCCAACGTCAACCTGAACGCCGAATCGGAACGCGATGAGCTTGCGCAGCGCGAGACGTTCCTGCGCGAGCAGATCGACGATTTGGCCCGCGCGCGTGAAACCTTGCTCGCGACGATTCGTGAAATCGAACTCTCGACGCAATCAGAGTTCAATGCGACGTTCGAAAAGGTCGCGGCTGCATTCGCGGAGATGTTCAAGCGCCTTTTCCCCGGCGGCGAGGCGCGTATGTGGCAGACCGAGCCCGAAAAGCTTTCGGAAAGCGGAATCGAGATCTCGGTACAACCGCCGGGCAAGAAGATGACGCCGCTGCAGTCGCTCTCGGGAGGCGAACGCGCCATGACGGCGGTCGCACTGATCTTTGCGTTGATCGCAACGCGCCCGTCGCCGTTTTATCTGCTCGACGAAGTCGATGCGGCGCTCGACGAGACGAATGTGGATCGTTTCTCCGCGATGGTTCGCGACGTCGCGCACCATGCGCAAATCGTGATCGTCACGCACAACAAACGCACGATGGATCTCGCGCAACGGCTCTACGGCGTGACAATGGCCGAGCCGGGCATCAGCTCGATCGTCTCGGTCGCGCTCGACGAAGCTCCGGCGGCGGCCGCGGGCGAACGACTCCCGGCAGCACGCCGGGAGAGTGCGATTGCGTGATCGTCACGTGCAGAAGGGCGCAGCACTTTTCTCGGTCTACGACCGCACCGGCGCAGCGGAGCTTGCCCGCGCCCTAGCCGCGGCCGGCATTCCGATCTATGCGACCGGCGGAACGCGCGCGCATCTGATCGAGAACGGCATCGACGCACGCGACGTCGTCGAGCTTACCGGCTTTCCATCGTTGTTCGACGGACGCGTCAAGACGCTGCACCCGAAAGTGTTCGGGGCGATTCTTTCGGATCGCCGTAATCCCAAACACAACGAGGAAGCCACGCAATACGAGATTCCACAGCTCGACTACGTCGTCGTAAATTTATATCCGTTTGAAAGGACGGTCGCGCGTTCGGGCGCATCGCTCGAAGAAGCGCTCGAACAGATCGACATCGGCGGCGTCGCGCTGATTCGGGCCGCAGCCAAGAATTTCGAAAACGTCACGGTCCTCTGCGATCCATCGCAATACGGAGAGATCGCAACGTCGCTTCCCGGCGGCGTTGACTCGACGGACCGTAAACGTCTGGCGACGCGCGCTTTCGAACGGACCGCGGAGTACGATTCGGCGATCGCGCGTTATCTCGAAGCGGGTATGATCGCAAGCGAGTTGCCGGGTTCGCTCGCCCTGACGGTTCCCGTCGCGCAGCCGCTACGCTACGGCGAGAACCCGCAGGACCGCGCGGCGTTCTATCTCGAGCGCGAACGGACGCTCCCCGAGCAGCTGCACGGCAAGGAGCTTTCCTATAACAATTTGCTCGATCTCGATGCGTGCTTGCGGCTCTTGGCGCGCGCGCCGATCGCCTTTCCTCCCGGCACGATGCCTTCGCGAAAACGGCTTCATCGCGTCGCGATCGTCAAGCACACGATTCCGTGCGGCGTCAGCGAGCAGGAGCATGTTGCGGGTGCGATCCGGCATGCCCTCGACACCGATCCGGTTTCTGCATATGGGGGTATCATCGCTAGCGATGGGACGATCGATGTCGCGGGAGCAGAAGCGCTCGGCGAGTTCTTCTTGGAAATCGTGGCCGCACCGGATTTCGAGCCTGCCGCGCTCGAGGCGCTTCGGCGAAAAAAAAATCTTCGCGTTATGCGTTATGCCAAAGAGCTGCCGGATCAATTGATGACCGAGCTTCAAGTCCGTAGCGCTCTGGGCGGCGTCCTTGCGGAGGATCGCGATCCAAAAGCCGTCCCCGAACGATGGGAAGTCGTCAGCAAACGTCAACCGACCGGTGACGAGTGGCTCGATCTTGCTTTCGCGTGGGATGTCGTCCGGCACGTAAAGAGCAACGGGATCGTCATCGTTCGCGATCGCACCGCACGCGGGATTTGCGCAGGACAAACGAACCGCGTCAGCGCGGTGAAGATCGCTGCGCATCGCGCCGAAGACAATGCGCAAGGCTCGGCCTGCGCGAGTGACGGCTACTTTCCGTTTCCGGATGGGTTGCTCGCGGCCGCCGACGCAGGCTGTACCGCGGTAATCGCACCCGGCGGGTCGATTCGCGACAATTTCGTCATCGAAGCCGCGAACGCGCGTGGCGTGGCACTCGTGTTTTCGAACTACCGGTACTTCTTGCACTGATGCGATTCGCAGCGTTCATCGTACGCTTCCTCGCGTACAGTCTGGTGCTTTGGGTTGCGTATGCAATCGCGCAGGCAGAGTGGACGAACGCGAGTCTGGATCTCAACGATGCGCTCACGGGGCTCCACTCGCTGGGTATCGCGGTTCTTACGGTCGCGCCGCTCGTATTGGCGATCGTTGCGATCGTTGCTCGGCCGGTGGCGATATTCGTGCTGTTCTACCTGGTCGGAGCCGTCGTGACCGCACCGTTCGCATTGGCAAGGTTTGGAGGCTAAGCCCCGAAAGCGCGGTCTCGGCGAACGAGAAGGAGAAAAGCGTGGCTCGTTATCTGCACACTTCGATTTTCGTGAACGACATGACGCAATCGATCGACTTCTATACGAAAAAGCTCGGATTGAAGCTGCTCGACGGTCCCGTGCACTATCCGGGAAACGCGGACATGGCGTTCGTTGGTGATAGTTGGGATGCGTATATCGAGCTGGTATACGATCTCGAGGATCATCCACCGTACGAAGTCGGAAGTCGTTACGAGCATCTTGCTCTCGAAGTCGCCGACGTTCCGGCGACGATCGAGCGCCTGCGCGGCGCCGGCGTGCGCATCGTCAAAGAGCCGAAGAAATCTCCGAGCGGTACGCGCACGATTGCGTTCGTCGAAGACCCGAACGGAATTCCGATCGAACTCTTGGAGCCTCGCTAATCGAGATCGCGGCCCCGCGCGGAACGCAGGACGTCTATCCGCCCGAGAGTCGCCGCTGGGAAGCGTTCGAGTCGGCGGCGCGCGAGCTTGCGGCGCGATTTGGTTACGGCGAGATTCGCACGCCGATGTTCGAATCGACCGACCTCTTCGTTCGCGGCGTCGGCGAGACCACCGACATCGTCGAAAAAGAGATGTACACGTTCGACGACAAGGGCGGACGTTCGATGACGCTGCGCCCGGAATGGACGGCACCCGTCGTTCGAGCTGTCTTGCAGCACAATTTGCTGGCGCAAGGTCCGCAGCGTTTGTTTTACATCGGCCCGTTCTTCCGGTACGAGCGTCCGCAAGCCGGCCGGTATCGCCAAGCCAATCAGTTTGGGATCGAATGCTTCGGTTATGCGGGTGCGGAGGCCGACGTCGAGGTGATGCAGCTTGCGATGTTGCTTTTACGGCGTTACGGCCTGGCGGACGCGACGCTGCGGATCAATTCGATCGGCGATGCAGTCTGTCGTCCCCATTATCGCGAGGCGCTGCTCGCATATTTTCGTCCGTTTGCCGGGCAGCTCTCGGCCGATTCTCGCGCGCGCCTGGAACGCAATCCGATGCGCATCCTCGATAGCAAGGATCCCGAGGATCAAAGGCTCGTGCAAAACGCGCCGACCTTCCTGGATCAGTTGTGCGACGCATGCGATGAGCACTTTGCCGAAGTCCGCGGGTATCTGGATGCTCTAGGTTTACCGTACGTCGTCGACCCGCGAATCGTGCGCGGCTTCGATTACTACACGCGTACGGTGTTCGAGATCGTCTCGCCGTCGCTGGGAGCGCAGAACGCGGTTTGCGGCGGCGGCCGCTACGATGGGCTCGTCGAGTCCCTGGGCGGTCCGGCGACGCCGGCAGTCGGATTCGGCATGGGCGAGGAACGCTTCCTTATGGTAGCGCGTGCGCACGAGGCCGAAGCGCCTCGTGAAGGCCTGCAAGCGATTGCATTGGGGGACGCCGCGCGCGCGTGGCTGACGCCCGTCGTCGGCGCGCTGCGTTCTCGCACCGATACGGGTCCCGTGCACATGGATTTTGCATCGCGCCGAATCGCGGCCCAGTTCAAAATCGCCGACCGAAACAACGCGCGCTGGGCGCTTATCGTCGGTGACGATGAGCTCGCGTCCGGAAGCATCGTCGTTCGCGATCTCGATGCGCGCAGCGAGCAACGGCTGGAGGTCGGCGTCGGAGGCGAAGCCACGGTCGTAGCCGGCGCGATTGTCTCCGCGATCGGAGCCGCGTGAGCGACGACACCAAAGATATCGAAGCGCTGGCCGCAATCGCGCGCGAGTTCGATCTCGATGCGGTTCGCGTGCGCGTCGGAAAGCGCGAGATCGAGGTCGTGCGCCGCAGTCCGCGCCCATTTACGGCTGCGGCGCCGGTGCAAACGGCTGCGAACGCACAAGCTCCGGCCCCCGGCGGCGGCCCCGTCGCATCGGCCCACACGAAAAAAGTTACGGCGCCGCTCGTCGGTGTGTTCTATCGCGCGGCCGCACCGGGCGAAGAGCCGTTCGTGAACGTCGGCGACCGGGTCGAAGCCGGCGATACGGTATGCACGCTCGAAGCGATGAAGATCTTCAACGAGATCACGACCGATTTCGCGGGGACGATCGTGCGCGTCGTCCCGGAGAATGGCGAGCTCGTTGCGCTCGGAGACGATTTATTTTGGATCGAGCCATGATGGGCGAGCGGCGTGATTTCCGCACGCTGCTCAACGATCGCCGCGGCCTTCTCGAAGCTCCACATTATCAAGGGCAAGTCGAAGCTATCGCGCAGGCCATCATCACCGCATTCCGCAGCGGCAAGAAAGTGCTGTGGTTTGGGAACGGCGGCAGCGCTGCCGACGCGCAACACCTTGCAGCCGAGTTCAGCGGCCGCTTCTTACGTGAACGTCCGGGTTATCCGTCCGAATCGCTCTCCTCGAATCCATCGGCCGTGACCGCAATCTCAAACGACTTCGGATACGAGAACGTTTTCGCGCGGCAAGTCGAGGCCTTTGCGCAGCCGGGCGACGTCGTCGTCGGAATTACGACCAGCGGAAAC
This sequence comes from Candidatus Baltobacteraceae bacterium, assembly GCA_036489885.1. Taxonomy (NCBI): domain Bacteria; kingdom Bacillati; phylum Vulcanimicrobiota; class Vulcanimicrobiia; order Vulcanimicrobiales; family Vulcanimicrobiaceae; species Vulcanimicrobiaceae bacterium. The sequence goes on along the minus strand of DASXEW010000003.1, from coordinate 617,938 downwards.
TCACGCAACGTCATGTTCGGACTCGATGCGGCCAAGCGGCGTGGTGCGCTTGCAATTGCGTTCACCGGTAACGGCGGCGGTAAGGTTGCGGAGATCGCCGACTTGATCTTGATGGGACCGGACGGCTATTCCGCGATCATCCAAGAAGTCCACATTACGATGGGCCACATCGTCTGCGACCTCGTCGACCAAGCGCTATCGCATGGCCTCGGCTGAACCTCTGGCGCCGCCCAGCGCGCGCGAACTTTTCGCGCGCATGCGCGGCAAACGGATCCTCGTCGTCGGCGATCTGATGATCGATGAATGGATTTGGGGAGACGTCTCGCGCATCTCGCCCGAAGCGCCGGTTCCCGTCGTAAAGGTCGGACGGCACACGTTCACCCTGGGCGGAGCCGGAAACGTCGCCAATAACTTGCGCGCGCTCGGCGCTTCGGTAGCGTTCGTCGGGGTCGTCGGCGACGACAGCGAGGGAATTCGCGCCAAGGAGATGTTTGCGGCGCTGGGCGTCGATGCGAGCGGTGTGTTGCAGGTCGCGAACCGTCCGACGACGCGCAAGACGCGGATCGTCGCGCACAATCAACAAGTCGTGCGGGCCGATTGGGAGACGACCGTTTCGCTTTCCGCCGCTGAGGGTGCGCGCGTCGTCGAACAAGTCCAAAAACGCGTCGGCGACGCCGACGCGGTCGTGCTCTCCGACTACGCAAAAGGCCTGCTCTCGCGTCCGATCGTCGAGGCCGCGCTCGTTGCGCCGGTCGTCGTCGCCGATCCTAAGCCCGCAAATATCGACTTATTTGCCGGCGTCACATGCGTTGCCCCGAACTCTGCGGAGACGGCGCAAATCATGTCGATGCCCGTCGATTCCGACGTGGCGCTCGAGCGCGCTGCGCGTGATTTGCTGCTGCGCCTGAGTTGCAAGTACGTGCTCATCACGCAGGGCGAACACGGCATGACGCTCTACGGTCGCGACGGCGAACATCTCACGGTCCCGGCTGCGGCGCGAACCGTGTTCGACGTCAGCGGTGCCGGCGATACCGTCGTCGCGGTGCTCAGTTGCGCGCTCGCGGCCGGTGTGACGATTCATTCGGCGATGCAGCTGGCGAATTTCGCGGCCGGCGTCGTCGTCGAAAAGCTTGGAACGGCAACGGCCTCCCCCGAAGAAGTCGTCGCGCTGCTTGAAGCGAGCGAACGGTGAGCGAAGGTTCGCGCATCCTCACACCGGATGCGGCTGCGGCATGGCGCGACTTGCAGCGCGCCAACAAACGCATCGTGGTTTTCACCAATGGGGTCTTCGATCTGATTCATGCCGGACACGTCGGCTATCTCGAGTGGGCGCGAGCCCAAGGCGACGCGCTCATCGTCGGTCTCAATAGCGACGACTCGACGCGCAGGCTCAAAGGCCCCGCGCGGCCGTTCGTTCCGTTCGACGATCGCGCGCACGTGCTCGCCGGCCTGCGTTGCGTTGATGTGGTCGTCGGTTTCGGCGAGTTGACGCCCGAGACGATCCTCGATCGCTTGCGTCCCGACATTCACGTCAAGAGCGCACAGTACCGGATCGAAGACCTACCGGAACGAATCGTCATCGAGCGATTCGGCGGACGCATCGTTCTTGCGCCGCACGCCTCCGGGAAGAGCACGACCGATCTCGCGGCGCGAATCATCGACCGCCAAGGCGGTTAACCGTGAAGATCGCATTCACCGTCAACGGTCCCGGCGAGTACGCGGGCTGGCTGCGGCCGCTGCTCTCGGCGTTGTACGCGCGTGACCCGAGCTTGCAGGCTAGCGTATTCTTCGTCCCGGATGACTTTGCGACTGGCCGCGAATCCGTAGTCGCTCGCGCTGAGTTTCCACAGCTGCAAGTCTTCCGGCCGAGCGAATACATCCGATTTGCGCTCGGCGGGAAAGTTGATGGGGTGCCCGCGCGAGCCGATCGCGTGCAGTACCTCGGCGGCGATTTGATGCACGCCACGCACATCGGCAAACGCCTGCACGCCGAGACGACCTCGTACAAGTTTTCGCGTCCACGCTATCGTACGCAATTCGCGCGGGTCTTTGCGGTCGACGAACGTAATCGTACGCAGCTCGTCGAATGGAAAACGCCGCCGGAACGGATCACGATCGTCGGCAATCTTGCAATCGACGCTGCGTTTCGCGAGGTCGAAACCGGCGATGAGCCGGCGACCGCATTTGCAACCGACGGAATCGTGATCATGCCGGGCTCACGGCGTCAAGAGATCGCCAATTTGGTTCCATTTTTCTTGCGCGCTGCCTTACGCATCCGCGAGACCGATCCCGAGATCCCGATCGTTTTCGGACTGTCGCCGTTTACGACCGCGGACGAGGTCGCACGTGCGCTCGAGAAAGGCGGCCTTCCCACCGTTTATGGTGCGCGCGGCTACGTCGCGGAACGCGACGGAATACTCTTTCTTCAAAATGAGGATCGCACCCAAGAGTTCGCGGTCGTACGTCACGCGATGCATGCGGCGACACGCGCTCGTATGGTGGTGACGATACCCGGTACGAAGACGATCGAGCTAGCCGCTCTCGGCGTGCCGATGCTCGCGACGGTTCCGTTCAACGCACCCGAGGCTGCCGTCATCAACGGACCGCTTCAATACGTCGAACGCGTGCCGTTCATTGGAACGCCGCTCAAACGCCAATTGGTGCTTCAATACACGAAGCGCTTCACATACTTCACGCAGCCGAATATGGATGCGGAACGCGAGCTGATCCCCGAACTTACGGGCACGCTGACGCCGGGTTATGTCGCGCAGCGAGTCGTCGAACGGTATCGAGACGAGGCATGGCGTGCGTCGACGTCAGATGCGCTGCGCGCGTTGTACATCGGCCACCGCGGAGCCGCCGAGCGGATGGCGGAGGCGCTCGCGGCATGATCTCGATCGTCATTGCAACCAAAGATCGCGCCTTGTTTCTGCAGCGTGCGCTCGAGTCGCTCGGACAACAGCGCAATGCGCCCGAATTCGAAGTCGTCGTCGCCGACAACGGTTCGACGGACGGGACGCCGCAAGTCGTTGCAGATGCGGTCGAGATCGTTCCATATCATTTGCGTCGGATCGAGGCTGGTCGCGCGAATCGTGGATTGGCACGGAATATGGGTATCGCGGCCGCCGCCGGCGAGCTGATCTTGTTCGTCGACGACGACGTGTGGTTGCCGCCGAATTTCATCGCTGCGCACGCCGGCAAACATCGCGGCGGACGCTCGCGCGTCGTCACCGGGCCGATCCTCAACGTCCCGGATTATACGCACCGTCCGCGTCCGGCCGCCTCGAACTATTCGAGCGCATTCTTTTGCACGTGCAACGCTTCGGTGTCGAAGGTCGCGCTAGATGCTGTCGGTGGCTTCGATGAGGCGTTCAATCTGTATGGGTGGGAAGACACGGAGCTCGGCCTGCGACTGCGCAACGCCGGGCTCGAGCACGCGTTTGCTTGGGATGCATTCTTGTGTCACATCAAGCCGCCCGAGCCGCTCGAGCTTGCGATTCGAAGGACCGTCGAGAAAGCCACGATGGCGGCGCGGTTCGTGCAAAAGAGTCCAACGCTACGTACCAAACTCGCGACCGGCGCGTATCCCCTCAATCTCGCGCGCGCAAATCTCGTTGCTCCGTTGCTTCCGTTTCTCGCCGGCGTTGCCAGCAGCGACGTGCTGCCATCGTCCGTCATCGGCTTTGCGCGCAACAGGTTGCTCGACGGGCTATATTTGCAACAGCTGGACAAGGAAATGAAATTTAAGGGCCCCCTCGGGGAATCGAAATCGAGTCGTAATGAAGATCCTGGTCGTTAGGCTCGACGGGATTGGTGACGCCCTTGCCTGTACGCCTCTGATCGCCGTACTGCGCTCGGCCGGACACGATCTCGGTATCGCACTCACGCAGCGTAATGCCGCCGTCTTTGCGCGGCCCACATTTGCGTGGACCCATATACTCGAGCGCAATCCCTGGCCGGCGCACGGTCACGCCCAAAAAGATGTGGAAGCGGCGGTAACGGCTGCCGGAGGGATCGGGTACGATCTTGCGCTTGTGGCGTCGGAAGAGCCGGATGCGTACATTCTCGCTCGCCGTTGTGCGAGGCGGCGTGTCGGATTCATCAACGGATGGGAAAAGCCGCTCAAGAGTCTGACGACACGCCGTCTTCTCGATCACGCCATCGTACGTTCGGCGGCCGCGAAGCGCGCACGCGAACACGAAGTCGAGACGCTCTTTCGTTTGGGCGAAGGATTGCACGACGAACCAACGCCTCCGCGCGAGGCTGCGCGCTTATCGCCGCTGGTCGTCGACGGGGCGGCGGCACGTGCACCCGATGCTCCGATCGCCGTGCAGCTTGGTCCGAAGTGGGCGGCGATGGGGATCGAGCGCGCGCTCTTGGGTGCGATCGTGCGCGAACTGCGGCCGCTTGGGCCCGTGCGTCTACTGGTCAGCGGTGAGGAAGCCGGTGAGATTCGAGCCTTGCGCGAGTTTCTCGACGACTCCGAGACGATCGACGCAACGGTCTTCGACGGCGACGAGGGTATGCGCGCTTGGAAACGCGCGATCGCAGAAGCTCGCGTCCTCGTCACGACCGATACCGGAGCTGCGCACGTGGCGGGAATGACGGGGACGCCATGCGTCGATCTTTTTCCGGACGTCCCCTGGGCGCGCTCCGAAATTGTCCGATGGGAACCCTGGGCCGCGCCGCATGCATGTCTCGTTGCGGGACGCGATGCGCCCGTCGCTGCCGCGGTACGTGATTTGTGCGCGCGCTTCTAATTTCGGTCGGCGGTGGTGTCGGCGATACGTTCCTCGCGAGCATCGTCGCGCGAGCGTTGCGAACCCGCTATGCGGAAGTCGACGTGCTGGCCGCGCCCGCGCATCGTTCGATCTTGCGCGGCAACCCGGACATTACTCTGATTCTGGAGGACGCATCGGCTTCGGCATTACGCACGCGTGCATACGACGCATCGGTTTGCACCTGGGCGACCTTCGAAAACGCAATGATTCCGGTGCTTGCGCGTGTCCCGGAGCGCGTCGGGCAAGCCCGGCGGATGTACTCTATGCTGTTCACCAAGCGCGTTGCCGTTCGCAGCGAGCTCGGCGATCGCACGACTCATTGGACCCAGATCTTGCTCGACTACGCACGTGCGCTCGGATGCGACACGGCGGATACGCAACCGCGCATCACACTGGGTGCCGAGGATCGCGCCGAGGCGCAAGCGCTCCTCGATCGCGCTCGCATTGGCGGACAATTTGCGATTCTGCATCCGACGCGTGGGATCACGCGTCCGCAGCGCTGGCCCGTCCAGCCTTTTGGCCGGTTGATCAACGTGCTCGTCGAGCGCTACGAGCTACCGCTGCTCGTCTCGGGCTCGCGCGAAGATCGTCCGCTGGTAGAGCGCATGTTTGCGGAAGCGCGCACCGAGCCTCGTGCGTTCATGCCGCGCAACGCGGCTGCAATCAATATCGCGGGGATGACCTCGCTGCGCGGCTATACGGCGCTCGCCGAGCGCGCGCAATTCGTCGTTGCGATGGACAGCGGACCGATGCACTTGGCGGCGTCGACGGGTGGGCCGACGGCCGGAATCTTTGCGTTGCGGTCGGACGAACCCGATCGCTGGGCGCCGCTCGGCGCGCACGCGACGATCGTGCGCGGCACGTATGCCTGTCCACCCTTGCATCGCAAAGAAACGTGTCCGAATTTTGCGTGCGTCAGCGCACTCGGATTTTCCGCCATCACCGCGGCCGTCGACCGCGTGCTGGCGGGACCTACGTCATTGCCGTAATGCTGCGGCCGCGTATGCGATCGCCGAGCGTGTCGAAAATCAAGACGATGAGCCACGTGATCGCGACGTATGCCGCCATCGTTTTGTAAAAGAAGAGCTGCTGCGCAAGAAACAGCGCTTGGCCCAACCCCCCTGCGCCGATCATTCCGACGACGGCGGCGGCGCGCGCGTTCCACTCTAAGCGAAAGAGCGTATTCACCGCGATCGGACCGAGCGCGAGTGGGACAATGGCAAACGCAACGGTTGCCGGCATCGGCGCGCCGGTTGCCATAATCGATGCGACCGGCGAGCGGTCGACATTTTCGAAGGCTTCCGAATAAAGTTTTCCCAGTACACCGCCGGAGTGCAACCCCAGCGCAAAGATGCCGGCGAGCGGGCCGACGCCGACGCTGACGACCAGAATCAAACCCCAGATGATCTCAGGGATCGCGCGCAACGTGTCGAGCACGCGGCGCGTCACAATCACGATTGCAAGCGGGACGATTCCACGCGCCGCGACGAGCGCGATGAGGAATCCGATGACGGCGCCGAGCGCCGTTCCGAAGATTGCAATCTCGGCGGTTTGCCACAACAGATTGGGAAGCGCCGCGAGTTCCTGCGGGTTCAGCTGCGGTGGAAGCATGGCAGCGAACGTCGTGACGGCGTGCCCGACTGCAAAGAGCTGAGGTCGATCGATCCACAGCGTGATGACGCCCAGCGGTATCAAGACGAGTGCGGCTTGAGGATGGCGTCGTACGAACATTCCGAACACGTCGACGGCGGCAATGCACGCGACCAGCACGATGATCAGCGTCGCCGCGCGATGATAGTCGAGGGCGTTGATCGTTCCGACGAGCTCGGTTCCGAGCCCGCCGCCGCCGACGGCACCGACGATGATTGCTGCACGCATCGCGCATTCGAACGAATACATTCCAAACGTGAGCAAATCTGCAAACATCATCGGGATCATCCCGAATGCGGCGAGGGCGGCCCGCGGTGCTCCGGTCGCACGCAGCGCGTCGATCGGTGCGGATGGTGCGGCCAAGAGCAGCTCAGCGAAGACCTTCCCGATCATCGCCGTGTAGAAGATC